>NZ_JAUFQT010000001.1:2635000-2867500 GCF_030409905.1 Echinicola jeungdonensis | reverse complement strand
AACTCATTACCTTCTTTTCTCATTTTCTCCCCTTCATCATCAAAGAGTTCCGTTGGGAAAGGCCCGCTTCCAACCCTGGTACAATATGCCTTAAAAATACCAAATACATCCCCAATGGTGGCTGGAGAAACTCCTAGCCCCGTACAGGCCCCAGCGGTCATGGTGCTACTACTGGTAACAAAAGGATAGCTACCAAAGTCTATATCCAACAAAGAGCCTTGAGCACCTTCTGCCAAAACTTTACTTCCATTGGACATGGCGGAATTCACTTCATATTCACTATCTATTAAATTCAGTGATTTGAAAAATTCAACCGCCTCAAAAAATGACTTTTCCAATTGGGGCAACTCCTTTAAATCAAAATCATAAAATGCTAAAATATTTTTATGCTTCTCTACCAGAGCATTATATTTTTCATTAAAATCAGGACTTAGGATATCCCCCACTCTAAGGGCAACCCTGCCTATTTTATCCTGATACGTTGGCCCTATCCCTTTTAAAGTAGAACCAATTTTTTTATCCCCTTTGGACTTTTCATAGGCTGCATCCAGTAATTTATGGGTAGGAATAATTATGGTTGCCTTTTTGGAGACAAATAAGTTTTTTTGGAATGAAATATTGAACTTTCCAAGTCCTTCAATCTCCTTCCTCAACACAACAGGGTCTAAAACCACCCCATTTCCAATTACATTTTTTAAATTATCTCTGAAAATACCGCTTGGAATCTGGTGGAGCACATGTTTGATTCCATCAAACTCCAAGGTATGACCTGCATTAGGACCTCCCTGAAACCTGGCGACCATGTCATACTTAGGTGCGAGGAAATCAACTACCTTACCTTTGCCTTCATCCCCCCACTGTAGGCCTAAAAGAACGTCCATATTCATTTTTATGTGCTATATATGTTATAGATTGATAAATTTTCGCGTGAAGTTTGCAATAACAAAAAAAAATAGCAACTAGATCCCCTTTTTTTTATCCAGTTGCTATCATATTTTCAATAAATTTTAAACTACTTTTTCTTTTGCATCTTCCAAAGAATCGAAAACAGTGAAAATATTATTAAGTTTAGTGATGATCAAAAGTTTTTTAACATGCTCTGAAGGCGAGGTTAGGTAGACCTCTCCCCCGGCATTTCTCATTTTTGTCAGCATGGTGATCAAAACTCCAATTCCACTTGAGCTGATGTACCTAACACCTTTAAGGTCAATAATGCAATTTTTAATTTTATCCTGAACAGCATCAGAAACCATTTCCACTAATTGCGGACCTACTTCATCTCCGATGAGATCCCCATTAATACTGATGATAATGCTGTTACCTTCCCTTTTAGAATTATAGGTTAATTTCATACGGCCAATTTATTTTCACACGATTCCTTGGTACAATTACCGTACAAAATTAATGAATGGTGGATAATATTAAAATTTAAAATCTCCCCAACGGTATTTTGAATGTTCTGAATCCTTGGATCACAGAATTCTACCACCTTATGGCATTCTGTGCAAATCAAATGGTCATGCTGCTTGTAACCATAAGATTTTTCGTATTGGGCCAGGTTTTGACCAAACTGGTGTTTGGTCACCAGGTCGCATTCTACCAGCAAATCCAAAGTATTATAAACTGTAGCCCTGCTCACCCGGTAGTTTTTGTTTTTCATGCTGATGTACAAAGATTCTACATCAAAATGACCATCACGACCGTAAATCTCCTCCAATATGGCATACCTTTCTGGGGTCTTTCTAAGCTTTTTATTTTCTAAATAAGCGGTAAATATTTTTTTTACTTCTTCAAATAGCGTTTCGTTCAATGCCATTTTTTTCCTTTTTTTTTTTACAAATATACACTTCTTATTTAGAAATGATTCAAATAAGGCCAGCCATTTAATCAAATCGGGTTACCTTAATCACTCCGGGTACTTTGGAGAGATTATTAATCAGATTTTCCAAATGGTGGGTACTGTGTACATATAGTTTTATGGAACCTTCAAAAAGCCCGCTATCTGAATCCACGGTTATGGAACGCATATTAACTTTCAATTCACTGGAAATAACTTGAGTCAGATCATTGATCAATCCAACCCTATCCGTTCCCACTATTTTCAATCCTGCCAAAAATGCAATTTCCTGTTGGCTGGTCCAACGTGCTTTGATGACCCTATTCCCATGATTTGATAGTAACTCCAATGCATTTGGACATGAAGTCCGATGGATTTTTATTCCTTCATTTACGGTCACAAAACCAAAAACATCATCTCCAGGAATAGGGTTACAACATTTTGCCAAGATATAATCCACGACATCCATATCCTCCCCTATCAATAATTGGTCATGATCTGGCCCTTTAAGGCTTTTGATCTCCTTGGTAAATGAAGATTCATCCACCACATTTTGAAGGGGGCTTTTGCTTTTTTTCTTTTTGGTCTTTTTAAAGTCTTTAAAACCCTTAATGGAAGTGGCATCTATGGAACCCTTTCCAACTTTAAAATAAAACTCATTGGCCGTTTTGGTTTCAAAAAATGCTCTAAGCTGTTCAACCACCACAGAGGAAAAGTCCATTTTCATTTGTTTCAACTTCCTTTGGACAATCTCTTTCCCGTCCATAATCAAGGATTTTTTCTCTTCTCTTAATGCATCCTTGATCTTGGCCTTGGCCCTTGAGGTTATGACTGATTTTAACCAATCCTCTGACGGTTTTTGTTTATTTGAGGTAAGAATCTCAACCTGGTCACCATTTTTCAATTTATGATTAATGGGGACAAGTTTTTGATTGATTTTTGCACCGATACACTTTGCCCCCACTTCTGAGTGAATTTCAAAAGCAAAATCAAGAGCTGTTGCATTAAAAGGAAGCACTTTCAAATCCCCTTTTGGGGTAAACACAAAAACTTCATCCTGAAAAAGGTTACCCCTGAAGTCGTCCATAAACTCAATAGCCGAACCATCGTTGGACTCAAGCAGAGTCCTGACCTGGGTAATCCAATCATCTAAACCGGCCCCACCCTTGGAGGGACTGATATCCTTTTCTTTATACTTCCAGTGAGCTGCATACCCCCTTTCGGCAATATCATCCATCCTTTTGGTTCTGATCTGAACCTCCACCCATTGACCTGTATTACTCATTACGGTGGTATGCAAAGATTCATAACCATTGGCCCGTGGAGTACTGATCCAATCCCTTAACCTGTCAGGGTTGGGGCGGTAAAAATCGGTCACAATGGAATATACCTGCCAACAATCCGCTTTTTCATTTTCATATTTGGAATCAATGATCACCCGAATGGCAAACAAATCATATACCTCCTCAAAAGGTATATTTTGTTTTTTCATTTTATTATAAATGGAAAAAATCGATTTTGGCCTTCCTTTAATATTAAACTTAAAATTCTGCGTAGTCAGCTCCCGCTCAATTGGTGCCACAAAACTTTTAATAAATTTATTTCTGGAGATCCGGGTATCGGCAATTTTTTGGACAATAAAATTATAGGTTTCCGAATCAGTATATTTCAAATACAAATCCTCAAGTTCGGATTTGATAGCATATAAACCCAATCTATGCGCCAATGGCGCATAGAGATACATCGTCTCAGAGGCAATTTTGAGCTGTTTATGGCGAGGCATGCTTTCCAAGGTGCGCATATTATTGAGCCTATCTGCCAGTTTAATCAAAATTACTCTGACATCATCAGAAAGTGTAAGCAGCATTTTCCGGAAATTCTCCGCTTGTTGGGAACTTCCATATTCAAACACCCCTGATATCTTGGTGAGCCCATCAATGATTTTGGCCACTTTTGGTCCAAATTCCCTTTCGATATCTTCCAGTTCCCACTCAGTATCTTCAACAACATCGTGCAACAAAGCAGCCACAATACTGGTGGTTCCCAGACCTATTTCCTCCACACAAACCAGTGCAACGTCCAAAGGATGATATATATAAGGCTCTCCAGATTTTCTACGCATTTCCTTATGCGCCTCACTGGATACGTTAAATGCCTTCTTTATAATTTTGGCATCTCCATCTTTCAATAATGGCTTAGCCAATCTTAATACCTTTCTGTACCTTTTGAGTATTTCTTTTCTTTCTTCCTCTATATCTACTTTAATCATATAATCGAAGTTAAAACAATTCTATTTTTTTTAGAATGTACAGCCTCCAATTTATTTTTATTTTCAATTTCCCTAATTCCACTTCTTCCTATCCAACTCCTTCTCATCCTTAAAAACATTATTTTTATCTATTTGATTACAAACCATTTAAACAATTTCCCAATTATTTTTTATCAAAATTTACCCTCAAACTATTGCATGTTAATATTTCCTTACTACCTTTGCATCCACATTAGAGAATTGGTTGTGACAAGGGCTTAAGCAGTCCAACACACCAAATGCGGATGTGGCGAAATTGGTAGACGCACTAGACTTAGGATCTAGCGCCGCGAGGCATGGGGGTTCGAGTCCCTCCATCCGCACTAATCAACCAGCCCTCAATCCCGAACCAGCACCCCGACCCCGAATATTCGGAATGGGAAAAGGCGTCGAGGTTGAGGGTTTTTAGTTTATAGCAAATCTTAATCATTACTGCCTTGGAAATCACATTAGACAAGCATTCAGCCAATCAAGCTTCAATTAAAATTAAATTAAATGAAGCAGATTATCAACCAAAAGTTGATGCCAAACTTAAAGACTACGCTAAGAAAGCCAATATCAAAGGTTTCCGTCCAGGCAAGGCTCCTGCGGCCATGATCAAAAACCTCTATGGTACTTCCGTTTTGGTTGAAGAAATTAACGATATTCTTTCCTCATCTTTGAATGATTATATCAAAGAACAGAGTTTTAAGATCTTGGGTGACCCACTTCCTGAAACTAAAGCGGCTGAAGCTATTGATTGGAAAAATCAAAAAGAATTTGAATTTGCCTATAAAATTGGCTTTGTTGAGAATTTAGATGTCAAAATCGATGAGAGCCTTAAAGCTACCGATTATAAACTTGAGGTTGACAAAAAAGCGATTGATGACGCCATCCAAAATATCAGACGTCAGTATGGTAAAATGACCAACCCTGAGGTAAGCCAGGAGAATGATTTCCTTTATGGGGATTTGAAAGCAACTGACGGCTCTTACGAACAAACGCTTTCTCTTCCTTTGTCAAAATTGGACGGAAGGTCTTTGAAAAAATTCATTGGAGTTGAGAAAGGAGCTGAAATTGAATTTGACCCTTCCAAAGCCATCAAAGGTGACCTTAAGGAAGTATTGAATGTATCTGATGAGGATGCTTCAAAAATCTCCGGAACCTTCACCTTTACCGTCCAAAACATCAATAGAACTGAAGATGCTGATTTGGATCAGGAACTATTTGACAAAGTATTTGGTCCTGATCAGGTGAAAACTGAGGAGGAATTTGTGGAGAAGGTTAAGGAAATCCTGGGAGAAAGCTACGATAGGGAGACCAAGGTATTTACTGAGGAAAAAATCAAGGATCTATTGGTGGAAAAGGCCAACTTGGACCTTCCTGAAGAATTCTTAAAGGAATGGTTGCGTAAAGCAAACGAAGGAAAAGTTTCCGATTCGGAAATTGAAAAGGAATTTCCTGCTTACGTGAAGCAATTGACGTGGTCTTTGGTTTCCAACAAAATTGCCGAAGAAAATGAAATAAAAGCGGAACATGAAGATGTTGTCGCCAAAACCCAGGACATGATCCGCGAACAATTGGCTTCTTCCGGCCTAGGCTCACAGATGGAAGACAATATGGACATGTTTGTCAACAATTACCTTCAGGGCAATGATGGCCAAAATTACATGCAAATATTAACAGCCGTTCAAAACGACAAAGTTCTTGATTTTGTTAAAGAGAAAATAACGCTGAAAGAGGAGAAATTAAGCGTCGATAAATTTAAAGAGCTTTTAGAAAACTAATTCAAAGAATAAATCGTAAATAAAAAGTCCTTTTTTAAGGGCTTTTTTTATTTTTGTACAGAACTAAACTGCAAAACATGATTAACAAAGAGGAATTCAGAAAATACGCAATCCATAATCAGGGAGTGAGCGGTACTGCATTTGATCAATATACAAATCATATCGAAAACATGACCCGCTCCGTAATTGAAGAGCGGCCAACCAATTTTAGGGAAATCGATGTGTTTTCCAGGTTGATCATGGATAGGATTATTTTTCTAGGAACCCAAATCGATGATCATATTGCCAATATCATCACCGCCCAATTACTTTTCCTGGAGTCCGTGGATTCTAAAAAAGACATTTTATTATATATCAATAGTCCTGGTGGATCAGTATATGCTGGACTTGGAATTTATGATACCATGCAGTATATCAATCCAGATGTGGGAACCATCTGTACTGGATTGGCAGCTTCTATGGGAGCAGTATTGTTGTCAGGAGGCGGAACGGGTAAAAGGGCTGCATTACCTCACTCAAGGATCATGATCCATCAACCTTTAGGTGGCGCCCAGGGACAAGCCTCTGATATTGAAATTACTGCAAAGCAAATTTTGTTATTGAAAAAGGAGCTCTATGAAATCCTTGCCCACCATTCCGGAAAAGACATAGAACAGATTGAAAAGAACTCCGATAGGGATTATTGGATGAGAGCTCCAGAAGCCAAAGAATATGGCTTAATTGATGAAGTGTTGACAAGAAAAAAATAACTCATGGCTCAAGTAACATGCTCCTTCTGTGGTAGAAATAAAAAGGACGTTGACCTGATGGTATCAGGAATATCAGCCCATATCTGCAATTTCTGCATTGACCAGGCATATCAAATCTTAGGGGAAGAGGAGAAAACCAAAAAGGAAGACAAAAAACCAAAATTCAAGTTAAGGAAGCCCAAAGAGCTTACCGAGTACCTTAATCAATATGTAATCGGACAAAATGAAGCCAAAAAAACCTTGACTGTAGCTGTTTACAATCATTATAAAAGATTGTTACAGAAACATGGAGAAGACGATATAAAGATTGAAAAATCCAATATCATCATGGTCGGTGATACCGGAACAGGAAAAACCTACCTGGCCAAAACCTTAGCTAAGATTCTTGAGGTTCCCTTTTGCATTGCCGATGCCACTGTACTGACAGAAGCAGGGTATGTTGGAGAGGATGTGGAAAGCATCCTGACCAGATTACTTCAATCAGCAGATTACAATGTGGAAGCTGCTGAAAGGGGCATTGTTTACATCGATGAGATCGATAAAATTGCAAGGAAGTCTGATAACCCATCTATCACCAGGGACGTGAGTGGAGAAGGTGTTCAGCAAGCCATGCTCAAATTATTAGAAGGGACTTCTGTCAATGTTCCGCCCCAAGGAGGGAGAAAACATCCTGATCAAAAAATGATCTCTGTAAATACAGAAAACATCTTGTTTATCTGCGGAGGGGCATTTGATGGGATATCCAGGCATATTGCCAACAGGCTCAACACCCAACCCCTTGGTTTCAGTAAAAAATCAGAGCAGGAAATTATCGACAGAAACAATTTATTACAATACGTTACCGCTCCTGACCTGAAATCTTTTGGATTGATCCCTGAGTTGATTGGCCGACTTCCTGTTTTAACCCACCTGGATCCCTTGGACAAAGGAACTCTTAAAAGCATCCTTACCGAACCAAAAAATGCATTGACCAAGCAATATGTAAAGTTATTGGAAATGGAGGGTGTAAAACTGGAATTTCAAGAAGGAGGTATCGATTTTATAGTTGAAAAAGCAGTAGAGTATAATTTGGGTGCCAGAGGTCTAAGATCAATTTGTGAGGCTATTATTACAGATGCCATGTATGAAATCCCTTCTGAAAAGGAAATCAAAGAGCTTGTAATAGATAGAAAATATGCTCAACGCCAATTTGACAAGTCTAAATTCAAAAAACTTCAGGTAGCCTAATACCTTAAAATCGAATAAAACCATACACTTTAAATCCGTCAAATTGCCTTTTGATCCCAAAAGGAATATTTGGCGGATTTATTTTTTTATTGCCTCTATGATTAAATGAGCTGTTTCTTGTGAGGCACTTTTCTCCCCCAATTTTTCCCGAATTTCAGAATACCCATTCAACATTTGGGCTTTCTTTTGATTATCCCCAAGAATGGCTTTCAGTTCCTTTAAAAGATTGTCTCCATTATATTGCTTTTGGATAAGCTCTTTTACTACTTCCTTTTCTGCAATTAAGTTAACCAATGAAATAAAGGGAACTTTAATTAATCTTTTACCTATAGCATAACTGATTCCACTTGTTTTGTACACCACCACCTGAGGAACTCTAAACAAGGCCGTTTCCAAAGTAGCCGTTCCAGAAGTCACTACGGCAGCAGTAGCATGATAAAGAATGTCATAGGTCTGGTCAAAAATTACCCTCACCCCCAAATTCAAAGCTACCTGATAGACCTCTATATCAAGGTTTCCGACTCCCGCAATGATAAACTGAGCATTGGGGAATTTTGGGATCACTTCTACCATGGTTTTTAACATGCCTTGAACCTCCTGCTTTCTGCTTCCCGGAAGCAAAGCGATGATGGGTTTATAACTCAATTCATTTTTCTGGTAAAAAAAATCATGGGCCTCAAATTTTCCAATTTCATCCAGCAATGGGTTTCCAACATAATTAACCTCCCAATCAAATTTTCTAAAAAATTCAGGTTCAAAAGGTAGGATGGAATAAAGGTGGTCCACTGTGGCCTTTAGTTGTAAGGCCCTCTTTTGGTTCCAAGCCCAAACTTTTGGAGCGATGTAATAATGTACCCTAAAGCCCTCCTTTTTTGCAAACCGGGCAATTTTCATATTAAAACCCGCATAATCCACTAAAATCACCGCATCAGGCTTAAAATCCACTATATCTTGTTTTACCTTGGACAGGTACCTCAAGATTTTTCTAAAGCCCAATAAAACCTCCACAAAGCCCATAACTGCCACTTCCTCATAATGGGCAACCAGGCTCATTCCGGCATCTGCACAATAATCCCCTCCCATTCCTCGGAATACAGCTTCTTTATCTTTGGTTTTGATGGAGTGAATAAGGTTGGAGGCATGCAAATCCCCAGACCTTTCACCGGAAATTACATAATATTTCATCAAAGTAATTTAAAAGTCTTTCCCTACAGCAATACCACATGATACAAAAAAATAAAGATTTACTATCCTGTTAACTCTAAAAAACCATTATTACCCAAGGATCAGGAAAGCTATTCCCCATAATATTCAACAAAATTTCTAGGGGTCTCATATAAGGTAACCTTATGTAATCCTCCCTGTGAGGTGATTTTATCCACCGCAGGCTTCAATATTTTCCAAAATTCCATTGCCAAATTTTCACAGCTGGCCATTTTCCCTTGCATAAAATCCACGTCCATATTGAGGTTTTTATGGTCCACTTTGTCAATTACCAACCGCCTAATTAAGGTACTCAATGCCTTAAGATCTACCACAAATCCAGTATCTGCGTCCGGCTCCCCTTTTACGGTTACAATTAATTCAAAGTTATGGCCATGCCAATTCGCATTGGCACAGGGCCCAAAAACCTCTATATTCTTTTCCTCTGTCCAATTGGGGTTCCAAAGCTTATGGGCAGCATTAAAATGTTCTCTTCTAGAAACGTGTATCATTTTACAATTAGGAATTCAGAGTGCAAAGATAAAAAAAGTACCCCGCTATCACCAATCCTTTTTAGAGTATTGCCTAATTTGGGAATTTATCCCTTAAATAAGCATTTAAGGCAGGTAAAATGCCACCCTAAAATTAGGGTGGCATTTATTATTTTCATTTTATTTAATTTTTAATTTACATCCCACCATAACTTGGAATTTAATGCATCCCCATTATCAAGATTACTGACAGCTTGTCTTCTATTGTCCCCATTTAAGGTCCTTTCAAAATCTGGATATTGCATCCTGAAAGGAATGTCAGTAATCCCATCTACAAGAGATGAAAAGGTATAATCAATTGTCGTTCCTGCAACAGGTGTAACACTAAACTCTGTCCCAGGGAGAATCAATGTTTGGGGGTATCCAGTTCTTCTATACTCTTGCCAAGCGGTATGGGCATCCATGTATAAGGAAATATACTTTTGTGTCAATACGGTTTCTTCACTTGCAGGTGGCAAAGCTGCAATATACGCATCGATATCTTCTGTTGGCACTCCCCATTTCTGCATAGAAGCCCTAACCCCATTTTCATAATGAGTTTGGTTCCAATTGTTCAGTTCACTTAGGATAAATGAAACTTCAGCAAATTCCATTAGGGTTTGAGTATAGTTAGGGACATTTATTATTTTATCCCCGGGCAAACTCTCCCATACAAACACCTGAGCTTCAGAAGAACTCTCATTAACCGGCATCCCGACAAAATCGCCATTACTATTTGGAATGGCATACATCTCTAATCTCGGATCCCTTATTCCACTGAAGGGGTTATCAGTAATATCATTTCCATCGTGATCAACAAGATTATTACCTAACAACATTTGACAGAAAGGGTGCGAAATGGCAAAATCCTTCCTATTGCTGACATTAAAAGCCCTGTAAATTGGTGCTGCGTTAACATCACTGGACTCATAAGTAAATCCTGCATTTTCTTCATTTGAAGTAAAAACGCCCTTGGATATGGCGTCATTGATGTGAGTTTCTGCCAAAGAAGGATTAACCCCACTAATTTTAAGGGCAACCCTTAGACGAAGAGAATTGGCAAATTTTTTCCAAAGGGCCATTTGATTCTCTTCACCTCCATAAATATTATCACCCACTACTCCTAAAGCCGCTTCATCAATCATCGCCTCAGCCTCTTGTAACTCATTGAGGATATCGGCATATATTTTTTCCTGTGAAGCATATGCCGGAGATAAAATCTCCTCTTCTACATCCGCAACTCTTAGCGCCTGAAAATCAGCATCATCGGAACCATAGGAATAATAAGGAATATCACCCCATGTATCGGCCATTACATTAAAGGTCCAAGCCATTAATATTCTAACTACCGCAATTTGATTTTCATTGGCGCCATACTGGCTATTTTCCACTCTGGTATCCTCATTTGTATTCAAATAAAGGACCTTCCTCAAGTTTTCTAGATTTGCATAGAAATCTTCCCAAGTTTCCCTTTGGGACTCTCTGTACACATACCGGTCTTCATCGGCATATTCGGATTGAGTCCAATATTGCATGGTCACCAAGGTGAACCTTCCTTGAAACCACTCATCGTAAAGGTCATCCATCATTTTTTTGGTCGCATCATTTAGCAATCCAGAAGTTGGAGGATCCGTGATTTCATTAGGGTTCTCTTTATAATCCAGATCACAAGCCCATAATAGGGTTGTCAATCCAGTTACGAATATTTTTATTTTAAAGCTTTTCATATCGCTAGGTATTTATAGTCCAATATCCACTCGAACTCCAAAAGTTTTTGAGGTAGGCATAAAGGATCCCTCGATCCCCTGAACATTATTAGAGCCATTTACAGTAACTTCTGGATCCAAACCTTTGTAATCAAGGCCGAAGGTCCAAAAATTTCTTCCATAGGCGGAAACCCGCAAACTCCTGATATAATTATTCCTGCTCATATTAAAGTTATACCCAATGGCCAGCTCTCTTAATTTAATATAGTCTGCATCAAACACACTTTGGGCACTTGGAGAACCAAAGCCATGATAATGTCTTGCAGCCCATCCTTGACCTGAAACATAGGTTTCATTTGGTGCTGTATTGGAAACAGTATAAGGACCGTCTTCATTAAATTCAACAGTACCTACTTCATTAAATACAACATCACCTGTAACACCATCAAGCCTGATGCCTCCTCCTTCTGATACCGGAGACCGAATTTCATTGCCTTTGTCATTTACTGCAGCAGTTGGTCCCCACAGTCCAGCATAGTGACCCCACATGTGTGAAACGGAATAAAACTTACCACCTTGCTGAATATCAAACAAAATGCTCAGGTCAAAATTACCATAGGTAAGGTTATTCCTGATTCCCATATTATAATCTGGAATCACAGAGCCAAGGGGAACTAAATTTGGGGTTCTGGCCCAATATCCATTGGACTGAACTACTTTATTACCTTGCTCATCATAAATAAAATCATATCCCCAAAGCTGTCCATATCGTTCTCCTACCGATGCTCTCAAGGTAACCCCATCAAATGGAGCACTGCCAAGGTCCATAGCCTCTATACCTTCAATAATTTCAACAACCTCATTATTTATTCTGGTAAAGTTGACATTGATATCCCATTTAAAATCACTGTTCTGAACAGGGGTACCCCTTAACATGACCTCTATCCCTTTGTTTTCGATTTCACCTGCATTAATAAACTTAGCATCATAACCGGTAGCTCTGGACAACTCCAATGGGATAATCTGGTCTGTAGTAACATTCTTAAAATAGGTAATATCAAATCCAAGCCGATCACGGAACAAGCTTGCTTCAAGGCCAACTTCCCAAGTGTCTGTATTCTCTGGTTTCAGGTTACTATTTAACAAATCCTCAGGAGCAAATATCCTTGGCACACTTTGGAATGTTCCATCTGTATTGAATTGATAGGTGGTCAATACATTATAGGCATCTGTATCTTTAGATACCCTTGCTGCACCAAGACGTAATTTACCATAACTCAACCAGGAGTAGTCAAGAGGTTCTGAAAACAAAAAACTTAGAGATGCTGAGGGATAAAAGTAAGAGTTATTATCTTCCGGTAATGTGGAAGACCAATCGTTCCTTGCAGTAAGGTCCAGGTAAAGCATATCCCTATAACCTAAATTGGCAGTGGCAAACAAACTATTGATACTTTTTTCTGTAGTTCGATCATTTGGCAACACCGCCCCTGCTGAATTAAGCAAATTATATAGCTTCGCTACAACCAGTCCACCTGAAGTTTCTCCCCTGTTAAGGTGTAGCCTTTGTCTCATTTGGTTACCCCCTACCAAAGCAGTCAAATGAAGCTCCTCATTTAATTGCTTTTCATAACCCAAGGTGGCCTCATAGTTGAATTCATTATTGTTTCTTACCGCCTCATAATAATAGGACTGAGCTTGTGAACCCACAGCAACGCGCTCCCGGTTATAAAAGGAATACAAATCACCGCTTATCCGTCCGCCCAGGTTCAAGCCTTCTATTATTTCATAATTAAGGCCAATATTTCCATAAAATCGGTCTCTTTCATCATCTGCATAATTTTCATATGCTGCCCAGTGGTGATTATCGGAGTAGTGAGGGGTAGGATCATCCCATGCATTCCTGTTCCAGGATCTTTGGGACCCATCACTGTTTAGGTATTTTTTGGAACGTTCATAGTCTATTTGTCGCTGGGTCCATTGGAAAAGAATTTGACCCAATGGGCTACCATATGGCTGATTCGAAGCAGGATAACCTAATAATGGCCTGCCTTTGGTTGCTGCCCTTATATAATTCAAAGATGCTGAAGTTTTGAACTTATCAAAAACTTCAGCTTTACCACTGAGAGAAAAATTATTTTGGTCAAGTTCCGAACCAGGAAGGGTTCCAGTTGTATGGGTATTGGTATAGGCCAAACGTACGGAGGAATTTAAATTTGACCTTGAAACGGCTACTGAATTAACTGTAGACACTCCCGTTTCAAAAAAATCACGCACATCATTTTCGGGGGCAACCCAAGGCCTTGGCTGCAAATAATCCTCTGGATAATCCTCGCTAAAGGCATCCCAGTGGAGAACGGAAATGTTTGGGTCATATCTTGGGCCCCAACTTTCATCGATTCCATATTGAACTACCTTATAATCCGTTCCTTCAATATTGACCACCGCAAATCCATCTTCACCACCATCCTCATCACTTATTATTGCCCCTCCTCCATATTTCCTTTGAAGTTCGGGCATCAAATAAACGCTTTCAAAATTTACGGAGGAACTTAAGTCTACCTTAAATGCCTCTTTTCCAAGAGAGCCCTTTTTAGTAGTTATTAAAATCACACCGTTGGCAGCACGGGAACCGTAGAGGGCCGCTGCAGTACCTTTTAATATGGAAATACTTTCAATATCATTAGGGTTAATATCATTGAGCATATTTCCATAATCATATCCCCCACTACCATCTTGCATGGCATCACTGTTAAAGTTGGAATTGTTTACCGGCAATCCATCAATAACAATCAGGGGTTGGTTCTCACCAAAAAAGGAGCTTGCCCCCCGAATAGTAATCCGTTTAGATCCACCGATATTGGTTGAGGAATTCAATTGAACTCCGGAAACCCTCCCAGCCAACGAACTGATTACATCCGTTTGTTGGGATTTATTTAGCTCTTCTGAATCTACTTCTTGCACGGAATACCCCAGAGATGCCTTCTCTCTTGTAATACCCATTGCCGTTACAACTACTTCTGATAACACTCTTGCTTCAGATTCCATTTCCACATTAATAATAGATCTGTCTCCGATGGCTACCTCCTTGGTAGTCATTCCTATAAAAGAGAAGATCAAAACTTCCCCACCCTCTGGCACTTGGAGTGAGTAGTTACCATCCAAATCTGTTACTGCACCAACTGAGGTGCCTTGTACCAGAACGCTTACACCAGGTAAGGCTTCCCCATTTTCAGAAGAAGTCACCTTTCCTGTAACCCTTGTTTGAGCAAATGCCACTGCACTTGCAAAAACCAGCGTTAGTCCAAGAAGTAATATTTTCCTCATGTGTATATTTTTTTGGTTAACTACTATTAATTTAACTTTTATACAGTTAATAATCCAATTTTATTTGTTTTTTCTACAAACACATTCAAAACGCCATCAAACACATTTTTTTACATACAATTTTTTGTTATTTATTTTTTACTTTTAATATGTTTTTTATTCTTTATTTTGTTATTTTAAAAAAATTTTATTTCCCATTTTTATTTTTTTTTAATAAAAATCTATTTTATTACCATTTTTATTTTATATCATTATTTAAATTAATTTTTACTATTTATTTATCTTTCATAAAATTTAAAAGTATTTTCCTCCTATTTTTATATAATTATTACCAGATTATTTTTCAATATTTAAAAAACAACTTACCCAATATCAATACAACAAAACCAAAAGTTTATCACATTAATCTGGATCATAAATAAAATTCGGTTATTACTCACCCGCACAAAGGATGATTTATTTCAAAAAAAAAAGCTTTTGAAACCGGCAATTCAGGAACCTTGTAATTGAATTTGTCCTACAAAAAATAAAATCTCTACCATTTTAATTCTCTTCATTATTAAGGATTAAATAAATAAAAACTTCAGGCTGTAACCTTATAAAAAATACCAGTTTAAATTTTGAAATGAGAATACGTCAGGGAAAGTGATTTGAAGGCAAAAGGTTTGGGGAATTGAATAAGGAATTTTTTATTCCTGTATATTGGCAATTTCGCCCATAATCCTCCAACTCAAAAGGTGACTCACAAATTTTAGGTTTGGCACGAATTAATATTTATTGAAATCACATATCCAAATGAATTATTTCATCAAATTTTCCTCCTGGCAAGAAAGCTGATAATCAGATTTTTATTAATGAAAAAGTTTTAAGTCTTAGCCGGATTCCGGACACCCCAATATTATTGAATCACGATTTCAATTCTCCTATTTTTTGCCCGGTTAGAAGGTGTATCGTTGGAAACAAGAGGCTTTTTATCCCCCCATCCTTTCACTTTCAATTTCCCTCCTGAAACCCCTTGTGATATCAGATATGCTTTTACACTTTGAGCTCTCCTGAGACTTAAATCCTGATTATACTGATCATCCCCAACACTGTCGGTATGCCCTTCAATTAAAATATCGACATCAGGGTTTTCCTTCATAAATTTCTTTAAGCGAACAAGAGAACTCATTGATTCTTTCTTTAGGTCGGCTTTGTCAAAATCAAAAAACACATTTTCAAAAACAAACTGCTCCCCTTTTTCTACAGGAGTCAAACTGACCTTCATATCCTTAATATCTTTAAGGCTATCCTTTTCCACATTATAGATTTTGGGCAAATACCCCTCTTTTTCTACATAAAGACCAGAAAAAGCTTTATCCGGGTACAACATCATAAACTCCCCGGATTCACCATCTGATTTAAAAGCATACATGGTACTGTCATTCTCCAGGTTCACCAATGATAATGTAGCCTCCACCGGTTTTCCTGTCCTTTCATTGATCACCTTCCCTTCGGTCACTACAAGCCTTTCTCCAAGATCAATTTCTTTGGGGAATGGAAAACGAAACAAAAAAGACCTGTCTAAGACTCCATTGCTCAGGGAATTTTCTGTATAATAAGCATAATCCCGCTGGGCTGTAATAAACAAAGCCAATTGGTCTTTATGATCATTGATTGGATAGCCTAAGTTTTGGGGAGATTCAAAAACCCCTTTATTGATTTTTGTAGTAAACAGGTCCATACCTCCAAACCCAATATGCCCATTTGAGGCGAAAAACAGCAATTCATTATTAAAATAAATAAATGGGGAAACCTCATCATAAACCGTATTCACCACTTCCCCTACATTAACCGGTTCTGACCAGGTTCCATCATCCATTCGCATGGTGTACCAAATATCATTTCCCCCACATCCGCCTCTCCTGTTGGAAGAAAAAAACAAAATACTACCATCTGCAGAAAGGGAGGGCTGTGAATCCCAATACCTGGAATTCACCTTCTCTCCCATATTCCTTGGTTTTTGCCATAACCCGTTGACTTTATAGGCCACATAAAGGTCACAAGAGCCAAATGAATCAGGGGCATCACAACTGGTGTAAATTAAAATTTTCCCATCAGCCGAAATGGTACAGGTTCCTTCATTATTAATGGTATTGATGGTTTTTGACAAGGGTTCAGGTTGAGTCCAATGCCCATTTTGCCAATTGGCCACAAAAATATCCTCATTTTCACTCCTGGCCAGTCCATCCCTTTTTGTAAAAAATATCCGTTTACTGTCAGCCGTAAGGACGGGAAAATATTGAAGCTTGAAATTATTGAGAGGCTTTTCCAGCTTTTCCTTTTCTATACTTTTAGCATTTTGGATTTCCTTTTCAATAAACCGAAGCTGACGAGCTATATCCTGATATCCCTGAGAAGCTTTGAGCTCCTCAGAAAAATAGCTTTCTGTCTCCTTGAATTTTTCTATGGCTTTTTGGAAATTCCCAGATTTGAGGTAAATTTTAGTAAGAAGCCAACCAAAATCATCTTTAAATTCTTCGTTTTGGCGGATTTTACTTTCTCCCCTTAAGGCAACCTGAAGAGAATTCTCATAATCTTCCCTATTGAGCAACAATTGGGACCAATCCCGGTAAGCTTCTAAAAAATTATCATTCCTCCTGATGGTAGCCTGGTACTTTTCCATGGCTTCCAGGTACCTTCGCTTTAAAACCAATTCTTTCCCCTCCTGATAGAGCTTTATGGCTCTTCTGTCATCCACGGAATAATCCTGGCCCCATACCCCAAAGGAGATTAAGGTCAGCAAAAGGATAAATTGGGTTTTCAGCATAAATTTACGGTATATCCATAAATTTATGAGTTTGAAGTGAAATATTCCAATTTGGATGATTTTTTACGTAATCAATGATCTTTTTGGTATTAGTTTCTGCTTTGCTCCATTCCGGTTGGAGCAATTTCCTGCAGTTTTCTTTAACCTTGGCCGCATGGGTTTCGGCAAATTCAAAATCACTCTTATGAAATACCACCACTTTTAACTCATCGGCTTTTTCATAAATTCCAGGATGGGGCTTTTTAAACTTTTTGGGCGAAAAACAAACCCAATCAAATTCTCCTGAAAAAGTATGCGCACCGCTGGTCTCTATATTCGTTGTAAAGCCTTTCGCTTTGAGCAGACGTGTCAAGGGGTCCAAATTATACATTAAAGGCTCTCCCCCAGTTATAACGACTAACCTTCCTTCATAGGAAAGTGCTCCTTCCACAATTTCTTCAATGCCTACTAAAGGCCACTTTCCGGCTTCCCAGGATTCTTTTACATCACACCAAACACAACCAACATCACATCCTCCTAACCGGATAAAATATGCCGGATACCCTGAAAAGGTCCCCTCTCCCTGTATTGTATAAAATGCCTCCATCAAGGGAAGCATTAATCCTTGATCTACTGCTGTCTTTGTGTTCATGATAATTTTTGGTTAAGCGGGTGATTGAACCGCTGGTGTTATTTGTAAAAGCCTGATTCCAGATTCATTGGACTCCGGAAACAGACTGTAAATTTATTTTAATCAAAGTCTATTGAGCTTAAGCATAA
This sequence comes from Echinicola jeungdonensis, assembly GCF_030409905.1. NCBI lineage: Bacteria > Pseudomonadati > Bacteroidota > Cytophagia > Cytophagales > Cyclobacteriaceae > Echinicola > Echinicola jeungdonensis. The sequence continues at coordinate 2,849,282 of NZ_JAUFQT010000001.1, read as the reverse complement.
ATTTTCTTCTCAGCTGCCAATAGGGTGTTATAAAGTAAAGAAGCAATGGTCATTGGTCCAACCCCACCTGGAACAGGTGTTATGGCTGAAACTTTTTCGGAGACTTCATCAAATTTCACATCTCCAATCAACCTAAATCCTCTTTTCTTAGAGGCATCTTCGATCCTGTGGATACCAACATCAATCACTACAGCCCCTTCTTTCACCATATCAGCCTTAAGGAATTCTGGTTTGCCCAAAGCAACAATCAGGATATCGGCTGATTTAGTAATTTCAGTCAAATTCTGGGTGCGACTGTGAGTAAGGGTCACAGTACAATTACCTGGATTACCATTTCTGGCCATAAGGATACTCATGGGAGAACCAACAATATGACTCCTACCAATAACAACACAATGCTTGCCAGAAGTTTCAATTTCATATCTCTTCAATAGCTCCACAATCCCATTGGGGGTTGCAGAAACATAGGTAGGCCAATTTAAGGCCATTCTACCCACATTGGCAGGGGTAAATCCATCCACATCCTTTTCAGGCTTGATCTTTTCTGTCACTTTTTCCACAGCAATATGCTTGGGAAGTGGCAATTGGACAATCAACCCGTCAATATCTGGGTTTTCATTAATATCCTCCACCACTTTCAGCAGTTCATCTTCAGAAACAGTATCTTCCAACCTTACCAAGGTAGACTCAAAGCCTACTTGCTCGCAAGCTTTTACTTTGGCTCCAACATAAGTCTGGCTGGCACCATCCTCACCAACTAGCACAGCTGCCAAATGGGGTGTTTTCCCCCCTTCTAATTTTATTTCCTTTACCCTTGCGGCAATTTCGTCTTTGATTTCCGCAGATGTTTTTTTTCCGTCAATGATTGTGGGCATAATATTGATTTGATCTAAGCCAAAGGTAGCTCGGGTTTGGACATCACCATTTCCAAACTCCCCTGGTTCAATTATATTAAAACGAATTTTTCAATTTTCAAGCAATCAAGCAGGGCAATAAATTGGCTAATCCAATTTAAGAACAGCCATAAAGGCTTCCTGAGGAACTTCTACATTACCCACTTGCCTCATACGTTTCTTTCCTTTTTTCTGTTTCTCCAGCAGTTTTCGTTTCCTGGAAATATCCCCTCCATAACATTTAGCCAATACATTTTTCCGCATGGCTTTTACGGTCTCCCGAGCAATCACCTTGGTTCCAATGGCCGCTTGAATAGCTATTTCAAACATTTGCCGTGGCACAAGTTCCTTTAATTTCTCACAAAGCCTTCTCCCCCATTCATAGGCCTTATCCCTGTGCACTATAGCTGACAGGGCATCCACCACTTCCCCGTTCAACATCACATCCAACCTTACCATAGTTGAAGGTTGGTTATCTTTCAGCTCATAGTCAAGGGAAGCATAACCTCTGGAAATGGTCTTTAATTTATCGAAAAAGTCAAATACAATTTCCGCCAATGGCATATTAAAAGTCAATTCCACCCGGTCTGCTGTCAGGTAAACCTGGTTTTTGATTTGCCCCCTTTTTTCCATGCACAACTGAATCACTGGACCAACATAATCGGCTTTGGTGATAATCGATGCCCTAACAAAAGGCTCCTCTATATGCTTATACAAATTAGTATCCGGCATATCAGAAGGTGCATTGATCAATTTGTACTCCCCATCATTCATCAAGGCTTTAAATTGGACAGAGGGTACAGTGGTAATCACCGTCATATCAAACTCCCGCTCCAGCCTTTCCTGGATAATTTCCATGTGAAGCATTCCCAAAAAACCACATCGGAACCCAAAACCCAGTGCCGCTGAAGTCTCCGGCTCCCAAACCAGGGAAGCATCATTCAACTGCAACTTTTCCATAGAATTTCTGAGCTCCTCAAATTCTGTGGTATCTACGGGGTAAATACCTGCAAACACCATGGGTTTAACATTTTCAAATCCCTTTACAGCCTGAGAACAAGGTTTTTTGATATGTGTAATGGTATCCCCAACTTTTACCTCCTTTGCCACCTTGATACCGGATATTAGATACCCTACATTCCCCGCACTCAGGGATTCTTGTGGCTTTTGTTGGATTCCTAAAACACCAATTTCATCGGCATCATATTCTTTACCAGTGTTGACAAATTTAATTTTATCCCCTTTGTTAATAGTGCCATTAAAAATCCGGAAAAGCACTTCTACCCCTCTAAAGGGATTATACACGGAATCAAAAATCATGGCTTGCAAGGGCTCTTTTTCATCTCCCTTTGGAGCAGGAATCCTTTCCACCACTGCATTCAAGATGTCTTCAACACCTGTCCCCTCTTTACCTGATGCCAAAATGATATCTTCACGGTCACAACCGATCAAATCCATCACCTCTTCAGCAATTACCTCAGGTTCTGCTCCGGGCAAGTCAATTTTATTTAATACAGGAATGATCTCCAGATCATGTTCCATGGCCAAATAAAGGTTGGTTATGGTCTGGGCCTCCACACCCTGCGAAGCATCTACAATCAACAAAGCCCCCTCACATGCAGCAATGGACCTGGAAACTTCATATGAAAAATCCACGTGTCCGGGAGTATCGATCAGGTTTAGAACATGCTCATCTCCCTTATAATCATACCGCATTTGGATGGCATGGGATTTAATGGTAATCCCCCGCTCACGCTCCAAATCCATGTTATCCAACAATTGGTCCTGCATCTCCCTGTCGGATACCGTTTTGGTAAATTGAAGAAGCCGGTCCGCTAATGTACTCTTCCCATGATCAATATGGGCAATAATACAGAAATTTCTAATTTTTTGCATATTCATTCTGTTGGCAAAAGTAGTAAATAGTTAGTGTTTTAGCAGTATAGAACCCACTATTTATAAATGCTTTCTCTGTCACTTCAACCATTTTATCCGCATTTGACTTAGATCTTCCTTGTCACAGGTCAAAAGGCTCCTTATCTTTGCCCCCTTAATATTGCCCTATGAAACAACTGGCCGAAAAAAAAAGAAACCAAAATATTGGAGAGTACATCATATACATGTACCAAATGGAAGATTTGATCCGTTCTTACCAATTTAATATGGAAGAAATACGTCAATATGTCATCTCTCATTATCCCATATCGGCTGAGGAAAAAGAGGAAATTTCAGATTGGTTCCTATCCCTGTCAGACCAAATGAAGCAGGAAGGAATCACTGAAACCGGTCACCTTTCCTCCACCCAAAAAGAAGTGGACCGGTTGGCCAAAATTCATTGGGATCTGTTAAAAACTGATAAAGAGTATTTCCAGATTTACAATAATGCAAAACCTCATGTTATGGAGGCCATCCTTTCTGCAGAAGGAAAAGACCTTGGGCATGAAATCCAAGTTTGCCTTAATGGGGTTTATGGGCTTTTACTTTGCCGGTTGACAGGAAAAAAAATCAGCCCGGAACAGGAACAATCGGCCGAAGCTTTTGGAGATGTTCTTAGTTACCTCAACCTTGTTTATATGGATAAAAAAGGAAAGCTTTCCTAACTCCTCCTGGACTGGACTAAAACTCCAAATATTCATAAACACTTCGGTAAATATTATTCCTTTCAGCATAATTGAGAAAGGCTTTGTAAAATGGATGATTCCCTAAAGTAGCACTATCCCCAACCACGATCAGTTTTCTTTTTGCCCTTGTCAATGCCACATTCATTCTACGGGTATCAGCCAAAAAACCAATTTCACCTTTATCATTGGACCGGACAAGGCTTATCAAAATCAGGTCCCTTTCCTGCCCCTGAAAACCATCAACGGTATCAATGGTAAGGAGGTCATCCAATTTTTTAACCATTGGAAAATCCCCGTCTTCCACCATTTCATTCAATTGCTTTACTTGGGCTTTATAAGGGGATATGATCCCCACATTATATGGATTTTCCCTAAAACCATCCATCCCAACCCTTTTGATCAATTGGTCCAACACAGCCAGGGAAAACCGGCCTTCCTCCATGTTCAATTTACTTAGGGAATCCTTTTCTATCTGCTCACCAAACCCGCTTCCAGCTGTATCTATAAACTCCATAACTGGTTCTTCTGTAGCCAAATAATGGTGTTCGGTATTGGGTGCAGCCTCTAACTCACCTTTGTAAAAATATTCATTGGAAAATGCCATTATCATTTTTGGCATACGGTATTGGAGAGTTAGCATCCAGCTCATTTCCTTTTGCCTCTTGATGGCTTTTTCAAAAAGTGTTTCACTTAACCCCTCTTTGGCCGCCTCAAAAGATTTGATGGTAGGGGGCAACTGGCAATGGTCACCTGCCATGATGATTCTTTCTCCTTTCAAAATAGGAATCCAGGTTGCAGGTTCCATGCCCTGGGCAGCTTCATCTATAAAAACAACAGGAAACTGGATACCTTTTAAGGCCGTGTTACTTGCCCCCACCAAGGTCGTAGCCACAACTTTTGATTGCTGAAACACATCGTACAATATGTAATTTTCAAGATGGTCTGCCTCTTCTTTGACCCTGGAAGCTTCACTCATTAACTTTTTCCTTTGGGCACGCTCCTCGGGTCCAAATTTCCTTTTATACTTTTTTCCTAACCTTTTGAATTCCTCAGCCGATTTGCGGAGTTTTTTCAACTCCTTATAACTCCCATGCTGTGCAATTTTGGCATCCAAGGTTTGGGACAAAATTTGATCATCAACACGGGCAGGGTGTCCAATTCTTAGAGTGGACACTCCTTCATTTATTAATTTTTCCACCAATAAATCTACTGCGGCATTACTTGGCGCACAAACCAAAACCTGATCATGATATTCTAAAGCAAGTTGAACCGCTGCAACCAAAGTTGTGGTTTTCCCGGTCCCTGGAGGGCCATGAATCACTCCAAGATCCTGTGCTTCCATCACCCCATTAACGGCCTGACCTTGACTGGTATTGAGAGCAGGCAAATTTACCGGAACCCAGGAACTTTTACCGGCTACCAAATCCCCTAACATCACATCCCTAAGGTACCCCAACCTTCCTTCGGAAGATTTCATTACTGCATGGAGGGCAAATTCCATTTCCCGGTAACTGGCTTCATCAAACAATAAATCCACCCCCAACTTCCCATCATGCAACCATTCCGGCCAACCACCTCCGGAAAGAGTGATGACCATGATATTTTTCCTTACAAAATTCACTACACCATTGGCCCGATAATATTTACCCTCCCGGGCATTTGAAAAAAGAGAGACTGATTTTCCGGACTGAAAGCCATGAGACCCCTGGTCATCCATCCTTTCTACCTCGACAATCATCCTTTCACCAAATCCAAATTTCTTTTTTTTCAATTCTACAGGGTACCAACAAACCCCTTCCTTCTTTCTATCTGCCAAAGAGGTACTTTGAATCTTATTTTGATATTGCTGAAGGTCTGCTGCCCATTCCTTTTTTAAAAGTTGTAAAGTATGTTTTAATTCTTCCTGTATTTTCGACATCAATGGTTATTTTTAAGATTCAAAACTAATTTATTTAACAACGCAGCAAATCATCAACCCAAAAGTTTTTCCAGTTTGAATTTTCTAGCCCACGCTTATTTATCCTTTGATCAACCTAAAGTGCTGGTCGGCAACTTTATTGGAGATTTTGTGCGTGGGAACCTCAGGGACCAATTTGAAAAGGATATTGTCTTGGGAATCATGTTGCATAGGGAAATAGATGAATTTACTGATACCCATCAAGAGGTGAAAAAGGCCCAGGAAATCCTTAAGCCAAAATTTGGAAGGTACAGCATGGTCATTACTGATATATTTTTTGATTATTTCTTAAGTAAATATTGGGAAAATTATGACAGCCGAAGTATTCAGGAATTTGCTGATCAAGTATACCAAACCATTTCTCAATTTGAAGGCAACCTACCTGTTAGTTTTGTTTATTTGTTTCATTTTATGGAAAAGGAGAATTGGCTTGTGTCTTATGGAACCCTTGAAGGGATTCGGAAATCCCTAACCGGAATTTCCAAAAGAACTGCATTCGATTCCAAAATGGAAACTGCCCATTTGTCATTACGAGAGCATGAATCTACCTTTAAAAGCCATTTTGAAAAGTTTTTCCCGGATTTGATCCGTTTTTCAAAAAACAAGCTTGATGAATTAAAAGCCAACTATGATTAATTGTAAACCTAAAAGATCCACTTATATTTCCCTTGGCACAGTGGTCATCATCTTGATTGCCGGCCTAACTTATATTTTACACGATTTTAGCACCGAACAGTCGTATGGATTGTTTTTTTATTTGATCAGTGCCAGTTTATTAACCTTGGCAATATTGATGATCCTGGTAAAAATGATGGCTGGCTACCGGTTTATATCAGCCGGAAAAGAAAAAATAGAAGTTAAACTTCCTTTAAAAGGCTTCAAGAAATCTTATTACTTGGACCAGATTTTAGCCTGGCAGGAAGAGGTGGTCATCACCAATAAAAAGGAATTCAGGCAGATTACAATTGTCTTTGACGATAAAACATCCATCAGTCTCAGCAACCATGAACACACTTTTTACCTGGATTTTCACAAATACCTATCAAAAAAGCTACCCAAGAAAAAAGTCAAATAAAAAAGGCCTTTATCAGAAAAGGCCTTTCATACTTTGTTTTTACCCTTGCCTATTTGTTCTCCCAATAACATCCCACATTATTGCAGGATTGAATTTGTTTTTTCGGTTCCTAAATATTCAATAAAAACTGAAGACAATTAATGTTTCCAATCATATTGGTCAATTCCCTCCAAGCAGGCATTTAGTAATCTGATACTGGAATCAATATCATGTTTGTGAGCCATCTCAATAACTTGGTGCAAATGGCGTGTTGGAATGGAAATTGCCCCTGCAATGGCACCTTGTTTACCCATACGTTGCACCCCGGCGGTATCAGTTCCTCCAGCTGTTAAGATTTCTGGCTGCCATTGGATCTGTTTATTATCGGCCGTTTTTTTCATGAATTCGACCATCCTATAATCACAAATGGTCATCGCATCCATAATTTTAACTGCAGTACCTTTTCCTAACTCTGTGATTTTTTCATGTGGAGAAGCACCGGGCAAATCATAAGCAACCGTAGTATCCAGGGCAATACCAAAATCAGGGTTGATCCCATGGGCAGCTACATTTGCCCCTCTAAGTCCCACTTCTTCCTGGACAGTAAAGGTTGCATATACATCATACGGTGGATTTTCCAGGGTTTTCAAAGCCTCAATCAATATAAAGACAGCTACTCTATTATCTATGGATTTGCAATTGACACAATCTCCCATTTCCACCAATTCCCTGTCACGGGTAATTGGGTCTCCCACCTTAACATATTTATCCACTTCTTCTTTGGGAAGGCCTAGGTCAATAAAATAATCCGTGGTTTTGGGCATTTTATTTCTTTCTTCCGGAGACATCACGTGAATGGGTTTACTTCCCATTACCCCTACCAGGTCTTTTTTCCCATGGACAATTACCCTTTGGGCAGTTAGCGTTTTGGGATCAAAACCTCCCAAAGTATGGAATCTCAAAAAACCATTATCATCAATATGATTTACAATAAAGCCAATTTCATCCATATGGGCAGCCACCATGACCTTTTTCCCATCTGGATTATTTTTCCCTTTTTTAACAGCAATCACATTACCGATGTTATCAATCTTCACTTCATCTACCAAGGGAGTAACTTCTTTTACAACCAAGTCCCGGATTCTTTTTTCAAAACCAGGTGCCCCTGCGATTTCACAAACTTCCTTTAAAAATGCGGTATTGATACTCATTATTTTATCTACTTTATGTTTAGACTTATAGATTTATTGAAGTGGATACAAAAAAAGGCCATTCTGTTAAATGACCTCTTTTTCTGTAGTTTTTTTTATTTTTAATAAGCCCTTATGGCCTTTCCTTCCATAAAATTGACAAAGGATTTATTAACCACCCGCATACCTCCTGGGGTTGGGAAGTTACCGGTAAAATACCAGTCTCCCAAGTGGTCAGGACAAGCTTTATTCAAGTTTTCAACGGTTTGATATATCACCTTCACCTCAGCCTGAATATTATCCGAAGTGATAATTTCAGCAATTTTATCAGAAATCTCCTGATCAGTAAAATTATCGTAAATTTTCTTTACAAAGTTTTCCGTAGCCTGGGGGTCAGAAACACATTTTTCATATACATCTTCCAAAATGAATTTTTGCCCCGTATCTTCCAATAGTTTCAAAGCTGCCCTAAAGGCTATAAATTCCTTCATCTTGGACATATCAATTCCATAACAATCCGGAAATCTGATTTGTGGTGCTGAAGAAACAACAATGATACGCTTGGGATGAAGTTTGTCCAATGTGGTTAAAATACTTTTTTCCAACGTAGTACCACGGACAATGCTATCATCCAATATTACAATGGTATCCACTCCAGATCTTATTACCTCATAGGTAGTATCATAAACATTGGCCACCATTACATCTCTGTCACTGTCATTGGTAATGAATGTTCGTAATTTCACATCCTTGCTCACCAATTTTTCTACCCTGGGCCTGAAATGCAACAACTCCTCTACATCCCCAAGATGAGGCTTTCCATCCAACAAGACTTCTCTTCTTTTGGTACTCAGGTAATCTTCTAAGCCCTCTATCAATCCCAAAAATGCGGTTTCAGCGGTATTGGGGATATAAGAAAAGACGGTGTTCTTTAGATCAAAATCAATGGTATGTAGTATCTGAGGGATAAGGGCCCTACCTAAATTTTTTCTTTCCCTGTAAATATCCGGGTCGGTACCTCTGGAAAAATAAATCCTCTCAAAGGAACAGGATTTTTTAGTGGTTGGCGGGGTAATTTCATGTTCTCCAAAGGAGCCATCTTTATTGACAATTAAAGCATTTCCAGGTTTGATCTCCTGGATAGCTTTGTAATCAATATCAAATGCAGATTTAATAGCCGGCTTTTCAGAAGCAATAACTACAATTTCATCATCCGCATAATAATATGCAGGGCGGATTCCGGAGGGGTCCCTAACAACAAAACTGGCACCATTTCCAATTATCCCTGCCATGGCATACCCCCCATCAAAGTCCCGGCAAGACCTTCTAAGGATCCTGGCTACATCCAGTTCCCTTTCAATAACATCAGTAATTTCGAGATTGGAATAATCTCCTTTAAATTTATTAAAGATCCTTTGGTTTTCTTCGTCCACAAAGTGGCCGATTTTTTCCATTACGGTAACGGTATCGGTTTTTTCTTTGGGATGCTGTCCCAATTCCACCAATTTCCCAAAAAGTTCTTCCACATTGGTCATGTTAAAATTTCCTGCCATGACCAGGTTTCTACTTCTCCAGTTATTTTGCCTTAAAAAGGGATGACAGGTTTCTATGCTATTTTCACCATGAGTTCCATAACGTAGGTGTCCAAGCCAGACTTCCCCGGAAAATGCCACATTGTTTTTCACCCACTCGGCATCCAACAATGCTTTTTCTCCCCCGTTCTTTTTAGCTTTTTTAAACTTTTTGGCGACCTTGCCAAAAATGGTATTCACCGCTTGTTGGTCAATGGACCGGTACCTGCTGATATATCGGGTACCCGGTTTGCTGTTAATTTTAATATTGGCAACTCCAGCGCCGTCCTGGCCACGGTTGATCTGCTTTTGCATCAACACATAAAGGCGATTGGCTGCGTACAAGGGTGTGCCGTACTTGTCTATATAATATTGAAGGGGTTTGCGGAGCCTTATCATGGCTATCCCGCACTCGTGTTTGATTTGATCACTCATCGGGTTTTCGCAGGTAGTATTTGAAGGTGCAAATTTAAGGCATTTTTATTACTTTCCATCAAAATCCTTAATGCTTTCATAACCTAATTTCCTCCATAAAAATTCAATTTTAACAAAGAGATTATTTAAAGTTATGACAAAACCCCACATAGGGTACAATAATCAACTTTATCGAAGTATTTTGGATAAAGTTGCAGGGGGTAAAACCCGGTAATTTATTTCACTTTCTTTCCTGCAAAAACCAAGAAGGGTATATACCAATGGGGCTTATTGACTCGCGTTATAATTTAGAGGATATTAACAAAACCTTGAATTCCCCTTATTATTATAAAAATTTAAAAGGCATTAGGAGAATTTTTACGATAAAAAATATGATTTTAAGATAGAAAAGCCCTTCAAGTGACCCCTTCACCAATTGTTTTATGCAATCAGCAATACAATCCGGTTAAACAATAACTAATTGTATTTTCACATCCGCAAAACCCCTCTATTCCCATAATGGGTATTTTTCCAAGCTTACCTCTTCCCCAAAGAACAACTTGGTGGTATGCTCAAATGCCGGAGTATAATCAGACACCAAAAAATGGTCCTTTCCACCTTTACCAGGATTCAATAATTGATGTTCTGCCAAAAATTCTTTTGTTGCCTTAGCAACCGTTTCTGAGCTATCGATTACCTCAACCTTACCTTCGTACAAAGCTTCTATGTGCTCCTTTATCAAGGGATAATGGGTACAACCCAAAATCAAAGCCTCCAATCCCTGCAGCTGAGGATCATCCAGGTAGGTTTTGATAATTGCCTGACTGATGGTATTACTTAAAAAGCCTTCTTCAATCATAGGAGCCAAAAGCGGGGTTTCTAAGGCAGCAAACTCAATTCCCAAACTTAATGCATCAATTTTATGGCGATATACTCCTGATCTAACGGTTTGCTTGGTTCCGATCAAACCAACTTTTTTTCCTTTATGATTTTCTTTCAAATACTGAATAACAGGTTCGATTACGTCAAAAACCTTTGCTCTAGAGGCAACGTAAGCCTTTACCAATTCAAAAGCAGCTGTGGAAGCGGAATTGCAGGCAATCAAAATCAATTTACATCCGGAACGAAGTAAAACATCTGCGATTTTGACAGAATATGCTTGGATAGCGGCGGTACTTTTATCTCCATAAGGCAAATGGGCGGTATCACCAAAATATATGACTTGTTCATTGGGAAGGATTTCTTTTACCGCCCTGGCAACGGTGAGTCCCCCTATCCCACTATCAAAAATTCCAATTGGGGCTGCTGAATTCATAATTAATCAAAATATTTCGATGCAATTTAGCGGATTTTTTTTGCTTTCTTCACTCCAAAAAAAAGAAACCCTTGGGTTCACGCACCCAAGGGCATTATGCAAGCAAAGAGTTATTTGTTTAAGTTATGGTACAAAGTTACCTTTTATCGATCAGGATTCAAAACAAAAGGAATTAGGGGTAAAAAATCAGCTTTCCCCTTTCCAAGTAGATTATGGATAATTTTTCTTCTACCCTGAACTTAAATTCATCAAACTTCTGGCTTACCCATTTAATCATACCCCTTATTTATTAACTCTTGGTCAAATCTGCTCCCCAAATTGAGGAAAACCTCCACATTTACACACCCATAAAACTCATTTTCAAGGATTTAAAACCACTTTATTAGTATGGCACAAACTATGATGAATGAATTGAAGTAATAGTAATAATGTTTGTAAATCAATATTCACATTCCTGCTTATCTTAATTATCGGACCTTGGAACAGGTGAACAACAACCTAATTTAAATTTAAAACCAATTTCCCAACGGCCCAAAAATTAACCAGCAGGATAGGAGCATGTTGAGTAGAAAAGGAATTTCCAAATGAAAAAGAACCCCATTTATTTGATAGGACTGCTATTAATATTGGTAGCATGCAGTCCAAAAAAGGGTAACCAGTTTTCAGGAAAAGGCGGTGAAGGACAAAAAACCATTGCTTCTTCTAATTCTCAGTTTTCGCCCGAAGAGATTCTCTTGGAAGAAATACCTAAGGACATTTCCCATAACGTTAAAAAAGACAATTTCTTCTCTAGCCTGGACCTGGTAAATGCCAAGAAAATAAAAAAAGAAGGCAAGGTATTTTATGACCTAACCTTTGAGGATGAAGAAAGCCTAACCATCATGGCAACCTTCAATGAAAATGGCCAGATAGTAGTACTTTAATGGGAAACTAATACTTTCCCCCTCCCAACTTATGCAAGTTATTCATTTTGAAATAAAAGATTTGACATGAGAGTAGACTTTATTAAAGAATATTTCTACTAACTATTTTTATGAAATTAATCCTCACTTTAGCCCCTTCCTTCGATCTTTTATGATATTCCCAGACAATCATTAGGGTTAAAACGCCACTGTTATGGGATATAATTACTTTATTATACCCATTGAAAAAACAGGCAGCTAACCATACCAAAAACTATTTTTTTGAATGATTTTTTGATGGTAGGCAATACCCTTAGGCTGTTACAAAAAAAGCACAATAAAGGGAAAAGGAACTTTGGCAATATTATAATTATTGACCAATGTGCTTATTGAAGTTTAAATTTTTTCAATGTTTTCAAATATTTTAAATTTTGACCTAAAATAATCAGGTGCATTTTCTTTATTTTTTGGTTATTTTTGTAACTATAGCAATCAAGCAACAGCCGCTAAAACTTACCCCAACTCAAAGGCTACCAAGGGGTTTCACAAAGCTTAATTCATACTAAAGGAGAAAAATTTCAAACTCTTTTTCTCCTTTGCCATTTATGGCATTAAAGTGGCTTAATTTACACAAAGCTCAAAATATTCAAACCAATTCAGAATGTCCAAGGGAAATATATTATTGATCGAAGACGATCTCACCTATTCAAAAATCATAAAAACCTTTTTGGAAAAGCATGGTTTCAACATAACTTCAACAACCAAGATCAGTGATGCCTATGCATTAATAGAAAAGGAAAAATTTAACCTGGTCATTACGGATTACCGCTTACCTGACGGAACAGGCATGGAGGTGTTGGAAAACATCATTGCAAAAAATGCTGAGATCAGGGTCATTTTGATCACCAATTACTCTGATATCAGAACGGCAGTAAAATCCATGAAATTGGGTGCTTTTGAATATATCACCAAACCTGTAAACCCTGATGAATTATTGGCCACGGTTCAGGAGGCCCTAAAAGCCAAACCTAAACCCAAGGAAACCCCTAAAATCAGTGACCCTGTTGCTCCAAAGCCAAAATCCTCCATTTACGTTATTGGGAGAAGTCCTTCTGCCGTTCAATTAGAGCAGTATATTTCCTTGGTAGCCCCAACAGAGATGAGTGTAATGGTGCTTGGAGAGAGTGGTACAGGTAAGGAATTTGTTTCCAAAAGGATCCATGAAAAGTCGAAAAGGAGTTCTGGACCATTTGTTGCCATAGACTGTGGGGCCTTATCTAAAGAACTGGCAGGAAGTGAATTATTTGGACATGTAAAAGGAGCATTTACAGGAGCTTTGGAAAACAAAACCGGCTCCTTTGAATTGGCTAATAATGGAACCATTTTTTTGGATGAAATTGGTAATTTGAGCTATGAGGTCCAAATCAAACTCCTTAGGGCCATACAGGAAAGAAAAATCAAGAAAATTGGTGGCAATAAGGACATCCCTGTAGATGTCCGGATTATTGTAGCCACGAATGAAGACCTTTCAGAACTGGCGAAAAAAGGAGAATTCCGGGAAGACCTTTTCCACCGGTTAAATGAATTTAGCCTCAAGGCCACCCCTTTAAGGGAAAGAGTGGAAGATCTATTCCATTATGCTGATATTTTCTTAACGGATGCCAATAAAAACCTGGAAAAGGATGTCACCGGTTTTAGTGAAGAAGTTAAAGAAATTTTTAAAAATTATGGCTGGCCGGGCAACCTCCGTGAATTAAAAAACATTATCAAAAGAGCTGTTCTTTTAACTGGAGAAGGAGATATACAAAAAGAAGCATTACCGGTGGATTTGATGCTTCCCCAGAATTCCTCCTCCCAAACCAATGGATCAAAAGACCTAAAGTCTTCTTTTGAAGAACAGGAAAAGGCAATGATCATCAAAACCCTCAATGAGGTAAAACATAACAAATCCAAAGCAGCTAAAATCCTTAATATTGACCGTAAAACACTTTACAATAAATTGGAAAAATATGGTATCGATTAACGGGAACAGATAGTTAAGCCCTGTGCTTTATTACCAACTAATAATGTGTCAATGGCTCAATGGAGCATCCATATAACGGGACCATTCCAGACCTTGAAATTGGGGGATTGATACCACTATCCCTTCTTGTGTCCCACCTCAACAACCTAAAGTTTTGCAGAACAATATAACGATGGGATTTTCAATTGGAGGAGCAACCTAATTCTTAAAGGTTTTGACCGTAACTTCCCGAGTCTTAAGACTCTTATAGCTATATTTGTTCAGGATATTGCAAAAGGAGGCATTCTTGAAGAACCAATTTTTCCCAAACTTTCCTCAACTAGTCTTCAAATAAAGGTGATGGTCCTCATTAATCTTTTCAAGAACAATTTGAGATTCCGTAATAATTGCCTTTACAAGGGAAGAGGCGCTTTCTGTTTTTCCTTCTTTTAGATCCTGCTCCAGCTTTCTTGCAACCCTTCCAGCATTAATTTTTAATTGCCCAAGGCGGCTTCCCAATTTATGGGAGATCTCTAATAGGGATTCCCAATCCTGATTTTTCAAAGCTTTATCCAGGGCATTCAGATCATTATGGGTAGTTTCGCAAAAATCTATCAACACTTCTTGTAAAATGCCTTCATCTCCCATGCAAAACTTCTGAAGATCCACCAGATCATAAAGGGCATCATCAGTTTTATAGGCTTTGACTTCTTCTGTTGGCCCTGATTTTTCCTTTATCTCCAATCCAAGTTTTTTACCGATTTGTTTAATCAATTCCTCTTCCTTGAATGGTTTTAAGACGATGGCATCAAAACCGGATTTCTGGATTTTTTCTTTTTCTTTCACGAAAACATTTGCAGTTATAGCAAGGCATACTAAATTTTTATACCTGGGATTATTCCTTAACATTTCCAACACCTGATATCCACTGATTTCAGGCATTTGAATATCCAGAAGAGCTAAGTCAAAGTCCACTTCTCTAAAATTTTCCTTAAAATCAAGCCCACCCTGATAGGCATGTACTACGGCACCGTTACTTTCCAAAAGGAGCTTGGCAAATCTCAGGCCCAAAGGATCATCATCAACCAACAAAACATTTAATCCCCGGATATCATATTCACTATCAACATTTTCAAGGGCCTCCTCCTGCACTTTTGTGGCTTTTATGGGAAGTTTAATATATATACTGGTCCCTTCCCCTTCCTTACTTTCCAACTGGATCTCACCTTTCATCAGGTCCACTATTCTTTTCACTATAGCTAAGCCCAAGCCTGTACCTCCATATTTCCGATTGATGGAACTGTCCCCTTGATTAAATTCGGTAAATACATTGGACTTAAACTCTTCGGTCATACCTATCCCCGTATCGGCTACAGTAATTTCCAGTACTCCAATATTATCAAAACTGACAATCACATCTACCCTACCTTTTTCAGTAAATTTCAATGAATTCCCAATCAGATTGTTAAGAATCTGGTTGATTCTTAACTCATCGCCGAGAAGCCATTTATTTTCCGGCAAATCCAGTTCCCAGTTAAATTCAATTTGTTTTTCTTTTGCTTTTAATTCAAATGAGCTCTGGATCGACCGGAAAAGTTTATGAGGGTCAAATGGCGACTTATCAATCATCACCTTGTCTGCCTCCAACTTTGAAAAATCCAATATATCATTAACAATAGCGGAAAGGGTGTCAGCAGCAAACCCCACCATATTATTATAATCCCTTTGGTTTTCCGATAAGGAGGTTTTCCTGAGAGCAGCTTGATAACCCTGGATGGCATGCAATGGATTCCGGATTTCATGACTCATATTGGCTAGGAAATTCTGCTTGGTTTTTGCAAGGTTGTCAGACCTTTCTTTGGCTTTCTCCAGATGTATCCGGTAATTTTCATCCTTATTCATTTCAGCTAATATGCTATAAATAAAAGCTGAAGACCCCACTATCCCAACAAACACCAGGATGCCTAAAAGCACTGAAACACTAAATGCAGTGTCATATAGGGATTCATTCTTTTCCCTGGATTCCTCCAGAGTATCATATTGGAGATTGGAAATAATCTTTTGGGTATCGGCAATCAAGGCCTTGTTTTTCTCATTTAATTTGGCTTCCAAATCAGCCAAATTTGATCTTAGGTGACGCTCCTGGCTGTTTATATCCAGAAGAAATTTTTTTACCGCATACAAGATGGAATCCGTTGCATGAGGCTCCACCTTATTGATAGAATCCTCTTCAATCAAACCTGGCCTAAACTGTTGAAAAATACCCCGAAGGTTTTCTTTTTCCTTGGTAGTCATCAGGCTTGAAAAACCAGAATCCGCATCCACTTTCTTTTTGGGAGTTTCAGATTTTGGGGGAGTTCTTCTGATTTTATGATCCAACCTAATTTGCCCCAGACTTTGAAGACGATTGATTTCCTCTTGTCTTTTGATTTTTGTTTCAATGTTACTTAAGGCCTCCCTGCTGAAGTTTCGGTTCATAAGGTTTAGTTTCACCTCTTTTAAACCATTATAAACTACTACCAGCTCATTGACATTATAATTGATCCTCTTTAAATACCTCAATTCAGAAGAATCCTGAGCAAACCCCTCTAGTTCATTTAAACGCTCTTCTATCCTTTCTAAATAAACCAGGCCGGAAATGCTATCCCCATCCTCCTGAAAATTGCCTTTTAATTTGTCAAATTGATATATATCCGCCAACAAACCATTGAGCTGGCGAACCCTCTCGCTTGGTTCCGAAAGGGACTCTACTGTATTTAAAAGTTTTTCAAGACTGAAATAGGTTACAGCACTAACACTCAACACTAAAAAAAGGGCCAACAAAAACCCTAAAATCACTTTTTTCTTCGCTTTCCGCGTGGTAACCGATCTTCTCACTACTTCCAATTTTAAGCTAAATCTCTAGCAATAATTATTCCAATAACCACCTGACCTCAAGCTTCTTGTAAAACTTCGCTGGTAATTTCTTCAAAAACACAGTAAGTAATATAAAAGGTAAGTGGAAAACTAACCAATAAGCCCAGAACTAAAAGCCCCCCCACTATATTCATGACAATTAGTAACAAGGATAGAATAAAGAACTTCCACCATCGTACGGTTATTATTTTTCGGCTATACTCCAGCGAGTCCCAAAAATTAAATCCGGTAAAAACTGAAATGAGAACTGAAAAATTATAAGCCACCATCAAATAAATTCCTGGAATAATCAATGCCACAAACCCAAGAAAAACTAACAATTGCCCTACACCCCAGATCAAGATAATGGGCACATAATATTCAAATCCCTTAAAAAAATCAGCATAGGTTATCTCCTCATTGGATTTAATTTTATTGGCCACTAAATAAAATCCGGATACCAATGGACCTGTCAGTAAAAAATTATAAATGGTGGCATAATTCTGTAAATAAATCATTGCCAATAACTGGGAAGACACAAAAAAACCAGCAAAGCCAATGCTAAAAGTAGGTTTCCTTGTAAACAATTCCCATCCATTTTGAATTGCCTGTGCAATATCAAAATCATAACCATTAGCAATTAGTCTTTCTAAGTTTCTTTTTTCCATAAGTAAATTTAATAACGGTCTCAACAGGTATTTCTTGAGTACGAGCTGGAAATATCCTTAACGGCAAGAAATTAATCATCAATCCATTTTCCACTAAGGTCTTATCATCCTGCCAAAATGACTACCCAATTAGGTCCGAGACAGTCTTATTGATTTTTTGAAATATTAATTGCTCTTTTTTTATTTGGTAAAGGCCCCTAGGATATCGTGTTTAGTAATAATGTGGATTTGGTGAAAATCATCCCTTACCAAAACCGCTTTGTCCTTATCCACCATGGAAGAAAGCACATCCAGGGTACTGTCCAAGGCCACAAATTTCATAGAGTTTTCCATCACCTCTTCTACTCCCAAATCTTTTAACTCTGGGTTTTTAATGATTTTACTTAATAATTTATTATCGGTAATGCTACCGATAACATGTCCATCATCCATTACTGGAATTTGAGAAACACTCCTTTCATTCATCATTGCGATGGCATCTTTCACTTTGTCCCCTTTGTGTGCTACTACCAATTCATATTTCCCTTCTCTGGAAGAAATGATGTCACGGGCAGTCCCGTAGGTGTTGTATTCCAGAAAGCCATGATCCTTCATCCAGTCATCATTATACACTTTACCCAGGTAGCGGGTTCCATGGTCAGGAAGGATGATAACCATGGTGTCATTTTCTTTTAAGTTTTCTTTGGCAAATTCCAAGGCCCCGTGTACAGCAGCACCGCAAGACCAACCTACAAATAGTCCTTCTTCTCTGGAAAGTCGTCTGGTCATTACAGCAGCATCCTTATCTGTAACTTTTACGAAATGATCAATTAGGGAAAAATCCACATTTTTAGGCAAAATGTCTTCTCCTATTCCCTCCGTCAAATAAGGATAAATCTCATTTTCATCGAAAACGCCGGTTTCTTTGAACTTTTTAAAAACTGACCCATATGTATCAATGCCTATTGAAATGACTTTGGGGTTTTGTTCTTTCAGGTATTTGGCTGCACCGCACATGGATCCCCCCGTTCCAACACCTGCTGCATAATGGGTAATTTTACCCTCGGTATCTTCCCATATTTCTGGCCCGGTAGTTTCATAATGAGCTTTCCAATTGGAAAGGTTATCATACTGGTTGGGATAAAAGGAATTTGGGATATCCTTATTTAACTTTTTGGCTACGGAATAGTAGGACTTTGGGTCATCAGCAGGAACATTGGTGGGACATACAATGACTTCTGCGCCCATGGCTTTAAGCACATCGATTTTTTCCTTGGATTGTTTATCAGCCATGGTAAAAATGCATTTATAACCCCTTGCTATTCCTACCAGGGCAAGCCCCATTCCAGTATTTCCACTTGTCCCCTCGATGATAGTTCCCCCAGGTTTAAGCAGGCCTTCCTTTTCTGCATCCTCAACCATTTTGATGGCCATTCGGTCCTTCATGGAATTCCCTGGATTGAAATATTCTACTTTGACGTATATCTCACCTTTGAACCCCTTATTGACCTTGTTTAACCGGATCAAAGGAGTATCACCTATTGTCTCTATGATGGAATTATATTTCATATCATCTGGGAATTTTTACCAATTTACAAATAAATTTTAATCAGAAAGCAATTCACGAATTGCCCCCATTGTTAACAAATAAGGCTGCCAAAACCTCCCAATTTCTTTTAAAAAAAAATCATTCAACCCCACAATTGGTTTCTTCTATTTTCTAAGAACTGGGAATTCTGCCAGAAATTGAACAAAAGCGAATGGGCTGGACACTAAAATCCCCAAAGGGAACAAGCATTAATTAATGGGGATTAGCTATTTTTATTGACCCCAGGACCAATTAAAAATCCTTGAAAGCGACTTTCAAGCCTTCCATAAGAAATAAAGATTTTAGAAATGGGATATAAATTTCAATCCTTATTGCAAAAAACTATTTCACCCCAGCCAATAAGTAAAGAACAGCCATCCTAACAGCCACACCATTTTCTACTTGGTTTAATATAATTGAATGGTCACTGTCTGCTACATCGGAATTCAACTCCACCCCCCTATTTATCGGCCCAGGGTGCATGATCACAATTTCTTTATCCAATTGATCCAACAGCTTTTTGCTGACTCCATAATAAAGGGAATATTCCCTTAGGCTAGGAAAATACTTGATCTGCTGCCTTTCAAGTTGAATACGCAGCACATTGGCTACATCACACCATTGCAAAGCTTTTTTGACATCATATTCAACTTTCACTCCCAAACTTTCTATGTGTTTGGGTAGAAGAGTAATTGGGCCGCAAACCATCACCTCAGCCCCTAATTTTTGTAGGCAAAATATATTGGAAAGGGCTACTCTTGAATGAAGTATATCACCAATAATGGCAACTTTTTTGCCGGCTACATCTCCTAATTTCTCACGAATAGAAAAAGCATCCAGCAATGCTTGGGTGGGATGTTCATGAGTACCATCCCCGGCATTGACAATATTGGCATTGATGTTTTTGGACAAAAAATGTGGTGCCCCAGGGCTGCTATGCCGCATCACTATCATATCCACTTTCATGGACAGGATATTGTTTACGGTATCCACCAGGGATTCCCCCTTTTTCACAGAACTACTTCCCGAGGAAAAATTGATCACATCCGCTGATAATCTTTTTTCTGCCAACTCAAAGGACAATTTGGTCCGGGTGGAGTTTTCAAAAAACACATTTGCAATGGTAATATCCCTTAAGGAAGGCACCTTTTTGATGGGCCGGTTGATTACATTTTTAAAATTATCAGCCGTTTCGAAGATTAACTGGATATCTTCAGGGGAAATATCTTTGATACCTAATAAATGGCGGGTACTTAGCTTTTGCATTATACGCTTTTAACTTCTTTTTCTGTTATCCAAATTGCATCTTCTTCGAAACCTTGTGATGCCCATTCCACGCTAACATATTGACTTTCCAGGGTATTGACCTGACGGCCAAAATAATCCGGTTTGATGGGGTAATCCCGGGTAAACTTCCGGTCTATCAACACCATCAATTCTACCTTCTGGGGTCTTCCAAAAGCTATCATGGCATCCATGGCTGCTCTTACAGACCTTCCCTTATAAAGCACATCATCCACAAGAATGACTTTTTTATTTTCAATCAAAAAATCAATCCTGGTTTCATTGGCTTTTAGAGGAATATCTCTTCTTCTAAAATCATCCCGGTGAAATGTTGCATCCAAACGCCCTGATGGCACCTCAATCCCACTGATTTCCTTGAGCCTTTCCACTATCCTGTCCAAAACCAAAGTCCCTCTAGGTTGCAAACCCAGCAAAATGGTATCTTTAAAGTCATCATGATTTTCTATCAACTGATGACAAAACCGGCTTAATGTAATGGATATTTGCTTCTGATCTAAAACTAGTCTTTTTTGCATGGCTTAGATTTGAGCACAAATATAAAAATAAATTGCAACCCGGCTTACCTTCATCTACCATATAACACCCAAATTCTTATTGAAATAAAAAGGTAAAGCCATTAACGGAATCTTCAATGCAACCTGAAGACCCATTGAAAGGGTTTGACCTTCATATGGTATTAGTGAATTCAACCCCTAATTTTATTCGATTTTTTTTTCAATTATTTTTTTTCAATCCTACCCGGTGGAAAAATGGTAGGTAGAGCCATAAAATACTAAATGTTAAGAAAAAAAAAGAACCATAAATTTCGGTGCCAATAATCAAGAAATCTGCGAAAATTCTCTTCTCATTTTCTTCCTTTTTAATGAGTATTCAAAAACCACCCATTATGGTAGGTAGAAAGCTTCAGGTAAACTCTAAATGCATCACTTATTTTTAATTTTCCTCTTGGGTCAAAGCCCTATCCAATTGCCCATCTACCTTTATCTTGGTAATAAAAAACACCTCCCGTACCCTTTCTCTTGCATCTTCACCCTGAAATCTAATTTGTTGTTTGCCGGACAATAAAAAATAATGGTCATACCACCACATCAATGAGAGGCTTTCTACCTGGGTTTCTTTTATCCTTTCATTTTTTGCAAGCAATTCCAATTCAAACTCCTGGTTTTCGAATTTCACTTCTCCCCCAAAAAGGTGAGTCAGATTCAATTTATCCTCTTCCAAATACATATAAAAAAGGTTATCTCCATCAAAGCTGACCTCCCCAAATTTTCCGGGATTGGCGGTAATAAGGTCTTGCAATGAAAGGGTATTGTCCCAAATCATATTCCCCTGTTGGTCCAACAACAAAAACTGGGCAGCCAAGTATTTATATTGGTAATTCACCCCCTCCCGGCTTCTGGAATTGTACCAGGTATACCCTCCCAAGTTTACCTGATTACGAAAACCATCTGGATAATAACGGTAAAAATCATTATGGTAAATCACATCCCTTTGGCGAAACCTGCTGGTACTGGCCATAAAGTAATCATTATAAACCAAAAAGTTTCCACCTTTTGAAATCACTTCACGTGTTACAAGGGAATTGGGGATAGTGATTGATTTTTCCTTTCTAATGGCTTTTTCAAGTGACCGCTCCCTTCTAGCTTTCTGCTTTTCCGGCAGATAGTTATAAAAATTTTCGAAATCAGTAAGGGTGTAAAATCTGTTTTTATATTCCCCAAACTCATTGATCCTGGAAAAATAAATCCCTTTGTTGGGTTCTCTCTTTCTCAACCCAAATGGGCCGATCAAGGCTTGGATGTAATCCTGGACGGGCGTCAACAACCCTTCCTCGATCTCCAATTGAGGATCTTTTCTCGGCTCTATTTTCACTTCCCTCAATTTATTTCCACGTTCGTCAAAGGTCAAAACAGAAACAGTTTTTCGTTTGAACCGGTCTCTACGATTTACTAATACATCAAAAAATTTCAGCTCCGGATCTTTACGAATTTGAAGTATATTAACTTCATTTGAATAAATCCCCTGAACAGTATACACATTTTTGTTTTTCAGGTCAAAGACCTGTATGGCAGGCCTGTATTCCATCATCCCCATCAAAATAGCTTTTTCATCCATGACAAGGAATTCCCTGATTTCCATATCCAATATATTTTCGGCTTCTACTTCAATTAGTTGTTGTGTTTCCAAATTGATCCCATAAATAAGTTTATCTCCACTGTAAGCATCCCCTTTTTGAAGCAATAGGTAAAGCCATCCTCCATCCAAGTCAAAACCGATCAGGTCAAAATGATCTTTTAAGGGGAACTCCATCAATTTACTGGCCTTCAAATGGCGGTCTGTCGTAAAATATTGCAGTTTTTTACTAATGTTAAAGCCCTTAGAAGAAACCGACCTAAAGGCAACCGTGCCATTCTCCGAAGGGAGAATAATAAAATTATTATCAACCCACTCAGTAGCCACCTCTACCCTATGGGTGAAATTTACCTGGCCAAGTACTAAATCCATAGGACCCAACAAGGCAAAAACAAACGCAAGAATATATTTTTTCATGGGTGTGCTAAGACTTTTTCACAAGCTTATTATGATATAAGTTAAGCTTTATGATTTTATTTTAAAACATTTATTGTGGACATTTGCTTATATCTTTTAACCCAAACAAAAAAAATTTGGACAATAAAAATATCACCAAAATCCTGAAGCTAACCATCCAGCTCATGGAGCTCCACGAGGAAAATACTTTTAAGGTAAGGAGTTATCAATCTGCAGTAAATACCATCGACAGAGGAGATATTAGCCTTGAAGATTTGGACCAGGAAGGGCTGCAAAAAATAAGCGGAATTGGAAAAAGCATTGCAGAAGTGATCCTTGACATCCAAGAAACGGGCAGCCATCCCTATCTGGATGATTTGCTGGAAAAAACCCCAAAAGGTTTATTGGAGGTACTGGAGATAAAAGGTTTGGGACCAAAGAAAATCAAAACCCTTTGGAAAGAACTGAACATCACTTCCACTCATGAACTGATGGAAGCTTGCCAATCAGGGAAGGTAGCAAATATCAAAGGTTTTGGTGAAAAAACCCAGGAAAGCATTATTCAGGCCCTGGAATATATGGAAGCCAATCTTGGAAAATGGCTTTATGCGGATATCGAGAAGGACATTACTTCCTTAAATGAAAAATTAAATCAAGCTTTTGGCAAAGAAAAGGTGAGCATAACCGGGGATTATGCCCGAAATTTGGAGATCCTTGAAAATGTGGAATGGATCATCTGCTCAAAAGACCGAAAATCTACTCTTAAAGAAATAAACCAAATTGATGGATTAAAATATGACCCCAAAAAATCCAGCCCTTTTAATTGGCGTGGCCAGCTTCAAGATAAAGACCTTGACATTATCATCCACCACACTGATGAGGAACATTTCATCAATGAGAAGCTGATAAGGACTGGAAGCAAAGGGCACCTGCTCTCTCCTTTGGAAAACCAGGAAACCCTAGGAACCTTTTTTAAATCCAAACTTTTTTCAAGTGAAGAAGAAGCTTATAAAGAAGCAGGTCTGGCATATATTTTACCCGAACTTAGAGAAGGACAGTTTGAATTGGAATGGGCGAAAAAAGGTGAAATTCCTGATTTATTAATTTATGAAAATCTAAAAGGCATTCTTCATAATCATTCCACCTACAGTGATGGCAAACATTCTCTCAGGGAAATGGCCGAATATTGTAAGGAATTGGGGTTTGAATATTTGGGCATCTCTGACCACAGTCAGACGGCAAGTTATGCCGGAGGCTTGGATGTGAATAAAGTGCAAAAACAGCAAGAAGAAATAAAGGCTTTGAATGAGGAATTGGATTCATTTAAAATTTTTAGCGGTATAGAAAGCGACATTCTCTTGGATGGAAGTTTGGATTATCCTGAGGAGACTTTGGCGAGCTTCGATTTTATTGTAGCTTCCATCCACAGTAGTTTGGGGATGAACAAAAAGAAAGCTACGGCCAGGGTTCTTAAGGCCATAGAAAACCCCTATACTACCATTTTAGGGCACCCTACCGGTAGATTACTATTAAGAAGGGAAGGCTACCCATTGGATCACAAAACCATAATTGAGGCCTGTGCAAAACATGAGGTAATTATTGAGATTAATGCCAACCCTTGGAGATTGGACCTGGATTGGAGGTGGGTGCATTATGCGCTTGAAAAAGGTGTTCAACTCTCCATTAACCCTGATGCCCATGAAAAAGCCGGCTTTTTGGACATGAAGTACGGAGTGTTGGTCGGAAGAAAGGGGGGATTGACTAAGGACATGACTTTCAATGCCAAATCGGCCCAGGAAGTGGCAGAATATTTTGAAAAAAGAAAAGAGAAAATTAAAGCTTAAAAATATGAATTGGATGAATCAGGATTCGGGAAACCTTCTTCACCGTTCTTTTTCTTTTGGAATTACTGGCATATTGCTTTGTTTTATCCCTTTGGTTAATAGGACTTGGCCTTTTGTAGAGCAGCAAAAAATCAGTTTTATTAATGGATTTGGCATTGCTATCCAACTTCTTGCCCTAAGCATTGCCGTATTGGTTTTGAGGAAGAGGAAATTGGATCTTGAACATAAAGAAAAAGCCAAAAGGATGATCATTGCACTAGGGGTAGCATTGGTTTTCTTTATTTTGAATAACTAATAAGAAGAAATCGGGAAGGCTCATTGAATTGGACCCGCTTTGTTCAAGAAGAACAAGGTCCCAAACGATATCTCCTTATTAAAAATCAGGACAAACAGCAAAGCCTGCCCCAAATGGGGCAGGCTTTGCTTAAAAAAAGTGACTAAAATTCATTTATGCTTTTCTAACATTAAAAGCATTCAATCCCTTTTTTCCTTCTTTGACCTCAAAAGAAACTTTGTCATTCTGTTCAACCTTATCCACTAAACCAGTGGCATGAACAAACACATCGTTTTGTGACTCATCATCAATAATGAAACCGAAACCTTTGGATTCATTATAAAATTTAACTATTCCGGTAAGCATGTTAATAAATAATAATTGTTAGTGGTTAAATAATGACTGAATGTAAAAATTATTAACCCAAAAAACAAACTGTTTTTTTTAGTATCTTGTGTAAATGAAAAATTTAATAATATGCAGACATGCAAAATCTTCTTGGGATGATCCTTTCCTGGATGATCACAAACGGCCCTTGGCAAAAAGAGGAATCAGGGATGCCCCGCGTATGGCACAAAGGTTAAAGGACAGGAATATTATTCCGGATTTAATGGTTTCTTCAGGTGCTGAAAGGGCAAAAGCAACAGCTTTGGCTGCTGCAGAAATCCTCCAATATCCAGAGGAAAAAATTTCATTTACCGACGAGCTATATCATGCATCCAGCGGGTCTATTTTGAGAACTATCAGGCATTCCCCAGTTGATGTAAATACTTTATTTATTTTTGGGCATAACCCGGGACTCAATGACCTGATTGAAGATCTGGGTGGGAATATTGACAACCTTCCCACTTGTGGGCAATTTGGTTTCCAATTTGAAACCAATACTTGGAATGAAGTGGGAAGGTTTAATGCAAAGGCTTGGTTTTTTGATTTCCCTAAAAATAAAACACAGATTCAGGATTAAAACTCTCTTACATCCTGAAAGACCTCTTTATAATCCTGAACATTCCGTATCAAATGCAAGACTTTTTGAGCGGTATTTTTAGGCGTGCTCAGCTCAGCATTGGCCTTTAACGCTTTGAATTTTTCTACATTGCTAAAATCATCCTTTTGGCTTGACCTGATTTCTTCCTGCATGGGAGTATCAATAACCCCTGGAGAAAGTGCATAATATTGGATTCCATAATCATGAAGTTCGCTTTCTTCCTGGGCAATGGCTGTCATCCTGTTCAGGGCGGCTTTGGTACTGCTGTATCCGGACCATCCATCGATATTTTTATTGGCAGCTCCGGAAGAAATATTAACAATAACTTTTTTGGTTTCCATTTGTTTCCCATACCTCCTCACAAATTCATTCATCAAAATGGCCGGAGCAACCACATTAACCGTTTGGAGTTTGGCAATTCCTTCAGGGGTCAATTTTCCCACAGGGGCAATTTCACCGATCCAACCCGCATTATTGATCAATACCACCTGGTCAAAATCATCAATTGGAAAAATCCTGTCCAGTTTTTTCTCCAATTCCTGGATATCTCCCAAATCCAATTTTACATGTTCAATACCAGAGATATCATCCATTGTAGACCTGGAAACCCCAATTACCTGACTACCATCTTCTTTTACTAATGCCTCCACAAGGGCTTTACCCAAACCTTTGCTGCTACCTGTAACAATAAAAAGCTTGTTTTTCATAGGATTAAAATTTTATAGCCAAAACAAAAGGAATTTCTTTTATGTTTTGGCTTAAAATCATTTTAATTACAATATATATTGAGAAAGATCTCTATTTTTCACCAAAGAACTCAACCTATCTTCCACCATTTCCTTGGTGATCAGAATTTTAGAATTGGCCTCAATGGTATCTGGAACGTCAAATAAGAAATCATTCAATAAATGACTCATAACAGTATGAAGTCTTCTTGCACCAATATTTTCGACTTCTTCGTTAATCTTGAAGGCCAAACGGGCAATTTCCTCTATAGCTTCATCCGAATATTCCAATGAAACTTCCTCAGCTTTGAACAAGGCCTGGTATTGCTTGGTCAGGGCATTTTTGGGTTCCCTCAAAATCCTGGCAAAATCCTTTTGAGTAAGGTTATCCAATTCCACCCTGATGGGGAAACGTCCTTGCAATTCCGGGATAAGGTCAGAGGGTTTGCTCACATGGAAAGCACCCGCAGCAATAAACAGCACATGATCGGTGTGCACCAATCCATATTTAGTATTGACTGCACTTCCTTCCACTATGGGAAGAAGGTCCCTTTGGACACCTTCCCTGCTTACATCGGGGCCACCACTTCCCTGGCCGCTCTTGGAGGCAATTTTATCCACCTCATCAACAAAAATAATCCCATTGTTTTCAGCCAAATGGATGGCTTCTTCTTTGACTTCATCAAAATCTATAAGTTTGGAAGTTTCCTCTTCCATCAAAATTTTCCTGGCCTCGGCAATGGTCAATTTTCTCTTTTTGGTCTTTTTGGGCATCATTCCACTCAACATATCCTGAAGCCCGGCCATACTGGCATCATCTATCATCCCATTACCGATCATGCCAACTCCCACATTGGAAGATTGTTTGACATTGATCTCCACTTTCCTCTCCTCCAGTTCACCATTTTTAAGTTTTTCACGGAAACGCTCCCTGGTTCTTTCATTTAGCTCCTGTTCTGAAGCCTTATCTGGGTCAAACTCTCCCTGTTGGGCTGTAGAAGAAGTAGCACTGTAGGTGGGCGTTTTGACTGGGGGAATCAAAATATCCAACAAAATATCCTCCACATTTTCAGCGGCTCTTTCTTTTACCTCCTCATTTTTAGCTTCCTTCACCAAATTGATGGATTGCTCCACCAAGTCTCTTACCATGCTCTCCACATCACGCCCTACATACCCTACTTCAGTAAATTTGGAAGCTTCCACCTTTGTAAATGGAGCATTGGCCACACTGGCAAGCCTCCTGGCAATCTCCGTCTTTCCTACCCCGGTAGCACCAATCATCAGAATATTATTAGGAACAATATCCTTTTGCAGATCAGTCTTAACCATCATTCTTCTGATCCTGTTTCTAAGGGCAATAGCCACATTTCTTTTAGCTTCTTCCTGTCCAATGATATATTTATCTAACTCCTGGACAATTTGCCTTGGTGTCAATTGTTTGATTTCTTTCATAATTAATTTGATATCTTTTACATCAAAATGACCTTAAGTCATTGATATTTGTTGTTATTCCAATTAAGTTGGCAGCACTAGCTACCTGATAAAACATCCTTGTATAAGATAACTCAAATTTCTTAATCCCTAAGGTAAATCCCCCGCTAAATCCTCCCAATCCATTACCGGAAGCAACAGAAAGCTCTTTCCGTATAAGGTGATTGTATCCAATTTGCATCCTGAAATTATCATGGGCAAGAATCTCAGCCCCCCAAATCAATCTCCGGAACACACTTTCTCCCCAACCTGACTGATCATTGGAAGAATCCCTAAAGGAATAGAAATAATCTCTTTCTTCTTTTTTTATATTCCTGGCAGTAAGGTGAAACCTTACCGGCATATGTTCAGGTTTAATACTAAGGCCTATTTTTATATCTGTGGGCAAGCTAAGCTTTTTTTGCCCTTCTAAATAAGACGATATTGGAAAACCTAAGTTTTTAACAACCATGCCCATTTTTAAATCTTTTTTTGGGTGCTGATATCCCACTCCAAAATCAAAGGCTAAAGCATATGCATTATATGACTCCAATATGGACCCCAGCAATTTTAAACTTCCACCATATTGAAAAACCCCTTGCGAAAAAGCATGGCCCAAAGTTATGGCAAATTCCCTTGCGTAAAACTTACCTGTATAACTTCCGGTTTCATCATAACCCTCAAAAGCCCCATAATTAAAATATTGCAAGCCAGCACCCATAATCCCATTTCCCCAGCTTGACCAATGATATCCCATTTGAAAAATATCTACTCCTCCAGGAAAATTAAGATAATGGAAGGAGGCAGCCCCAACTATTGTGCTGTCCATTCCTGAGGGGTTGGCTAAAAACATAAGGGGGTCATGGGAAGATGTCAGGTTTAGCCCTCCCAAGGCAGCCTGTTGGGTAGAGGAAGGATGATCAATAAAAGCAAAACCAGCTTGGCTTTCCTGCCCCATGGAAGTGCAAAGGGATGCCAGAAGACATCCCCAAACTAAAATCCATCGATATATTATATCAGGCTTCAACCGCTTTATCAGACTTTTCAAAAGTCAATTTCAGGGGGTAATCCACTTTGACTTTAAGCAGCGCTATGTCCAACACTTCATCCACTTTATCCACAAAATGGAATTTCACCCCTTCTAGGTATTTTTTATCGATTTCCTCAATATCCTTCTTGTTTCTATTACATAAAACAATTTCCTTGATACCTGCACGCTTCGCAGCCAGGATTTTTTCTTTAATGCCACCCACAGGCATCACTTTCCCCCTAAGGGTTATTTCTCCTGTCATGGCCAGTTTGGCCTTCACTTTCCTTTGGGTGTATAAGGAAGCCAAAGCTGTCAACATAGTAATCCCTGCGGAAGGCCCATCTTTAGGAACTGCACCTGCTGGAACATGGACGTGCAGGTCATATTGGTCAAATATCCTATTATCGATACCCAGGGAATCTGCCCGGGACCGAAGATAAGAAATGGCTGTCATAGCTGATTCTTTCATCACATCGCCCAATTGACCGGAAAGGGTTAATTTACCTTTCCCTTTACTCAAGGAAGTTTCTATAAACAAAATTTCCCCTCCTACGGAAGTCCAGGCAAGACCGGTAACTACTCCGGCAACACTGTTGTCCTGGTAAATTTCCTTATCAAAGATTTCCCCACCAAGAATCTTACGGACCATGGCAGGAGTGATTTTTTTCTGGTATTCTTCCTCCATGGCAATGGACTTGGCCACATTTCGAATCACTGTACCAATGGTCCTTTCAAGGTTCCGTACACCAGATTCACGGGTATAGTCTTCAATGATTTTGACAATGGCCTTTTTATCAAAGCTAACATCCTTTGCTTTCAATCCATGCTCTTTTCTTTGCTTAGGAATCAAATGCTTTTTACATATTTCAACCTTTTCCTCCATGGTATATCCGGTCACCTCTATTACTTCCATCCTATCCCTTAGGGCGGGCTGAATAGTTTCCAATGAGTTGGCAGTAGCAATGAACAAAACCTTGGAAAGGTCATATTCAACTTCCAGGAAGTTATCTACAAAGGTGCTGTTTTGCTCTGGATCAAGCACTTCCAACAAAGCAGAAGATGGGTCCCCTCTAAAATCGGAGCTCAACTTGTCCACTTCATCCAAAACATAAACTGGATTGGATGTTTTGACCTTTTTCATGCTTTGGATGATCTTGCCCGGCATCGCTCCTACATAGGTTTTTCTATGGCCTCTAATCTCTGCTTCATCATGAAGCCCGCCTAGTGACATGCGGACATATTTCCTGCCAAGGGCTTTGGCAATGGATTTCCCCAGGGAGGTTTTCCCCACACCCGGAGGGCCATATAAACAAAGAATAGGCCCTTTCAAATCTCTTTTTAATTTCAGGACAGCCAAGTATTCTATGATTCTGTCTTTGACCTTATCCAAACCATAATGGTCATTATCCAATATGTCCTTAGCTCTTTTAAGGTCGAAATTATCCGGGGTAGTTTCATCCCAGGGCAATTCCACCATTACCTCAGCATAATTTAATGCTATGGGGTATTCTGCTGCAGAGGGATTAATTCGGAGGATTTTATCCAGTTCCTTTTCAAAATGTTTAGCTACCTCAGGGGGCCAATTTTTCTTTTTCCCTTTTGCCCGGAGTTCTTCCACTTCCTTCTCAGGACCTTCCTCTCCCAACTCAGTCTGCAAAACTTTCATCTGCTGACGAAGGAAGTAATCCCTTTGTTGCTGGTCAATATCCGTGTGGACCTTTTTGTGAATCTCACTTTTAAGTTCCAGCATCTGGATATCTTTCATCATATATTCCAGCAACAAAGTAGCCCGTTCCAGGCCATCATTGATCTCCAAAAGCTTTTGCTTGGCCTCTACTGGAGCATTGATATTGGAAGAAAGAAAATGAGTCAGAAATGCAGTACTGTCAATATTATCCAAGGCTACCTGAGCCTCCCTTGGAATTTCAGGATTCAGCTGGAGGATTTTACCTGCAGCATCTTTAAGGGATTCTTCAAGGGCATCAATTTCCTTATTATTATCCGGGAAGCTTTCCTCCAAATATTCCACCTTAGCTTCAAAATAAGGATCCTCCCGCAAAGTTTCTTTTATCTTGAATCGCGTTTTGCCCTGGATAATAATGGTTGTATTTCCATCTGGCAATACAATCATTTTTATGATTTTTGCAATGGTCCCTACATGGTAAATATCCTCCCAAGAGGGGTCATCGTTATTGGGGTTGACCTGGGCACACACCCCAATCATTTTATTGCCCTTTTGGGCTTTTTTGACCAATCTTATGGAACGCTCTCTCCCCACAGTGATGGGTATTACCACCCCTGGGAACAAAACGGTATTCCTTACGGAAAGAATCGGAATTTCATCTGAAAAATCTTCGGGCTGGGTTTGTCCTTCTTCCTCTTCATCCGTGATCAAATGGATCAAATCACCTTCTCCGGCAAAATCCCCCATGATCAAAGATTGGTATAGTGGACTGTCGTTTTTGTTCATATAGATAATGACTGTTATTTTGTCATATTTTATTTAAAATACAAGAAGAACCTTTAATTAACAAAGGCTCCTTTACTAAACTCAAGGGATATGCCAATGTTTGGATTGGTACAAAATGGCAGGAATAAGCATGATTTCTGAACACCTTTTCTTCCGGGACCTAAATGTTTCGTTAAAAAAAGGGGGAACTTCCGCTCCCCCTTTTCTTTATTTTTATGATTTTAATTTCAGCCTCCTGAAAATAATTTCAAAATATCATTACCTATGGCAAAAACCATCAAGGCTAATAGGAGCACCATACCAACTTTTTGGGCATTCTCCAGAAATTTCTCAGAAGGGCTTTTTCCGGACACCATTTCATACAGAAGAAAAACCACATGCCCCCCATCCAATGCTGGAATAGGCAATAAATTCATAAAGGCAAGGATCATGGAAATAAGACCGGTAATGCTCCAAAATTTCACCCAATCCCAGTTACTTCCGTAGATCTGGGCCATTCCAATTGGTCCACTTACATTTTTGGCAGAAACTTCCCCAGTAAACATTTTACCCAGGGCCCTTGCATTGACTATTACCACACTAAATGCCCTTTCAGCACCTTTGGGAATGGATTCGGCAAATGAATAACTTTTGCGAACCGGCTCGATCAATGGGTTTACCATTACCCCTATCAAGCCATTCTTATTGACTTTTACCTTATCTGTAAGGACCTCCCCATTTCTTTCATAGGTCAACTCCACCTCCTTAGATGCATTGGAAGACAATTTTTCCTGAAAGTCATTAAAATAACGAACCTTTTCCCCATTAACTGCCAAGATCTTATCCCCGTCCTGAAAGCCAACATCTATTGCATTTCCTCCTTTCACTGCTTTTTTGATGGTAAAAGGAATCCCAATATCAATAAAATTGGACATGCTTTCCCGGTCAGAAAAAGAGTTGATAAATCCTCTTGGTATTTCGATTTTCACAATTTTTCCATCCCGCTCAACGGTATAATACCCATTGTCACTCAATAAAGCATCTCCACTGCTCAAATCAGATAGACTTTGATAGGGTTTCCCATTAATATTCAACACCTTATCTCCATCTTGAAAGCCAATTTGCTCTCCAATATCATAGGCTACAATCCCGTGTTCTATGATCTGGTCTCTTGAAAAATAAGTTTCTCCTTTATCATAAACTAGGAAAATAAATATTAATACCCCTGTGATTACGTTTACAATAATCCCCCCTAACATGACGATCAAACGCTGCCAAGCAGGTTTTGCCCTAAATTCCCAAGGTTGGGGCTCCGAGTTGAGTTGCTCTTTATCCATTGATTCATCCATCATTCCTGAGATTTTGACAAATCCACCTAATGGTATGGCCCCTAAAGAATATTCAGTTTCACCATATTTAAAACCGATTACCTTTGGAGGGAAACCAATGGAAAATTTTTCCACCCGCATGCCAAACAACTTGGCAGACAGCAAATGGCCTAACTCATGTAACCCAACCAAAATTGATAAGCCCAGCAAAAGCTGCCCCACCATTATCAAAGTATCCATGCTTATTTATTTAATGCTTAATTAATTCTTTTGTTTTTTCTCTTGCCTTTTTGTCAGTCTCCACATAATCTTCCAAGCTGGGATGAGCAATAAAGTCCACGGTTTGCAAGGTATGGCCTATTATATCTGACATTTCAAGGAAGCCTACCTCTCCGCACAAAAATGCGGCCACAACCACTTCGTTGCTAGCATTTAAGATGCATGGAGCATTGCCTCCTTTTTCTAAAGCCTCAAAGGCAAGTGATAAGTTCCTGAATGTATCCCCATCTGGAGCTTCAAATCCCAGGGAAGGATATTTCATAAAATCAAACCTGGGAAAATCTGAAACAAACCTGTCCGGATAAGATAAAGCAAACTGAATAGGAATACGCATGTCAGGCAATCCAAGTTGTGCTTTTATACTTCCATCTTCAAATTGGACCAAAGAATGGACAATGGATTGGGGATGGACCACCACTTCAATTTGTTTTGGGTCTACCCCAAACAACCATTTGGCTTCAATAACTTCCAAACCTTTATTCATCATTGAAGCGGAATCAATGGTAATTTTTGCCCCCATGTCCCAATTGGGATGTTTCAGTGCCTGCTCCTTGGTTACAGTACTTAAAAATTGTTTATCCTTCCCTCTAAATGGCCCGCCAGAAGCAGTAAGAATCAATTTCTCAATAGGGTTATGAAATTCACCTACCAGACATTGAAAAATAGCAGAATGTTCTGAATCTATCGGATAAATATTTACCCCTTTTTCCCTAGCCAGCTTTGTAATTAATTCACCGGCCACTACAAGTGTTTCTTTGTTAGCAAGGGCAATTTGTTTGCCTGCTTCAATGGCTTTGATCGTCGGCAATAATCCTGAGTATCCCACCAAAGCTGTCAAAACCACATCTATGGAATCCATTTCTACCACTTGGGCCAGGGAATTTTCACCTGCAAACACCTTGATAAAGTGAGGATCTAAAGCCTCTTTTACTTTCGGGTAATGGGTTTCATTGACAATTACAACAGCATTGGGCTTAAACTCCAAAGCTTGCTGAACAAGGAGATCTACATTATTTTGGGCTGTCAGCACTTCCACTTCAAACCGATCTGCATGGCCCCTGATCACCTCCAATGCTTGTGTCCCTATACTTCCGGTAGAACCTAAAAGGGCTACTTTCTTTTTTTCTGACATGTAAGTCTATTTTCACTCAACCGGCCATAATCAAACCGGTTCTCTTCCAAAGCTATTCTAATAAGCTGACAAATTTACAAGGTTAATAGACTTTTCCTTGGAATTTTTGCCTCTTTTTCACCCCCCTCAGTTTTGGCATCATCTTGGAAATCGGATAATTATCCTATTGATCAATAAATAAAATCCACGTACCTGTAACTTTAGTTAAAAAAATCACTTAAGATTAATCCCTATTTTGGGTGAAAAAGTCGTTTTAAAAATAAGATAAACCCATGAAAAAATTCATTCAAAAGGGTAATGAAAGCTGGATTGCACAAAACATATTAAAAATTGTTAAACGGTATACCTTAGTAAGAGTTTGATCGTAAATTGGACAATAAAATCAAAAATCTCATGAAAAAAAGCTTCATAACATTTGGGCTGGCCTTTTTTGCAGGACTCATGGGAGCCGGAACTTTCGAGTTGGTAAATGGAGAGGATCCTCAAAATGAATCTCCAATGCATAACACCGAAATTCCCCAGCCTCAGCAGGTAAATTTCTCCAGACCAGCAACTGGCAATAATATTCAAACCAATCCTCCCATATCTTTTGTGGAGGCCTCGGAAAAAAGTAAAGAGTCGGTCGTTTTTATCAAGAATTTTTCAGGGACCGATTACCGCAGGTACAGTATGTTTGACTTTTTCTTTGGCCCGCAAGGCGGATCCCCACAAAGGGTAAGCACCGGCTCTGGGGTGATTTTCAGTGAAGATGGTTATATCATTACCAACAACCATGTGGTTGACAGGGCGGAAACCATAGAGGTAGTCCATCATAAAAGGACTTTCAAGGCAAAATTGGTTGGCACTGACGCCAATACTGATATTGCAGTATTGAAAATAGATGCCAAAGGGCTCCCTGAAATTCAAAGGGGAAGCAGTAGGGACCTAAAAATAGGAGAATGGGTCATGGCCGTAGGCAACCCATTTAACCTTACTTCCACCGTCACTGCGGGTATCGTTTCTGCCAAGGAAAGACAAATCAATATTCTCGGAGGAGATTTCCCACTTGAATCTTTTATCCAAACCGATGCAGCAATTAACCCTGGAAATTCGGGAGGTGCATTGGTCAATATTCATGGGGAATTGGTAGGAATTAACACAGCCATTCTTTCCAGGACAGGTTCCTATACAGGTTATGGATTCGCTGTGCCCGTAGACATAGCTTCGAAGGTAGCCAATGATTTAATCCAATATGGAGAGGTCCAAAAGGCCATTCCGGGAATTGATGCTGTAGAAATCACCCCGGAATTGGCAGAAGAAATGGATTTGGAATCATTGGATGGGGTTATTGTTACCCACGTAATCAGGGATGGTGCGGCAGCAAAAGCCGGCATTCATAGAAATGATGTCATCACCAGTATCGATGGGGCTAAAATAACCGGAAAGGGAAGTTTTGAAGAAGCAATATCCTACTATTATCCTGGTGACAGAATAACAGTCACTTACCAAAGGGAGGGGAATGAAAAAAATGCCCAACTTACCCTTCAAAATTTGGAAGGAGGCACCGGAGTGATCAAAAGGGAATTTTATAGTTCCAATATTTTGGGAGCAAAACTTGAGGCGGTCAATACCGTTGAAAAGGACCGGTTGGACATCAATTATGGAATAAAAATTTCGGGGATGACCAGGGGGTATCTGAGGGAACTGGGCCTTGGCAATGGTTTTGTCCTTACCAAAATCAATGGTGAACCCGCACGGGATCCAAAGGAAATTGGTCCATTTTTGGAAGAATATAGTGGCAGGTTGCTCATCGAGGGCTTAACCCCTAAAGGCCAACCATTTATGCAAACCTATAGTATCAGGTAAGCCTTTCTCATCCATAGGAAATGGTAAAAAGAAAGTACCGAAAAGGCTTCCGGTACTTTCTTTTATTTATATAATTTGTATTTTTAAATAAATGATATTGCTATGAAAACCGCACCCATCACTTCAGAAAAATGCTTTGAGGACTTCCAATCTTCTTTTGTCGAATTACAGGAAGTTATAGAAGAAATTAACCTAAGAGGAATCGATCCTCACCGGGAACAACACCTGATCCGTTCATTTGAACTCACCCATGAACTAGCCTTAAAAACTATGACGGAGTACTTCCGCCAACAAGGCCGGCCTCCTTATTCAGGATCAAGGGATGTTACCATTGATGCTTTTGATGAAGAGATAATAGATGATGGCAAAGGCTGGTTAGACATGATCATCGGTAGAATAAAAGCAACTTCCATTTATACCGAAGATGTCCAACATGAAATGAGAGATAATATCATGAAATACTACATCCACTTGTTTGAGAACTTTGAGGTAAATATGAAGAATAAACTTAATCTTTAATTCAATCTCAAAGCCATATCGTTCAAGTATGATTTTACACCTGTTTTAATATTTTGATTTTTTTAACGGGTGTATTTTTCATGCTTCATCGATCACCCTACTTTAAAAAAGGAAATTGCTACCTACCCCCTCCCTTTCCGTATCATTATTCCTGCCCCCCTTACCCTAAACAACGGGAATCCCCCTGAATTTTTCCGATTATTAAGTTAGTTAATTGTAAATTAACAAGGGCTTCCCCTATTTTTGCATTTAAACAACAGCCATTAGTCCTTTATTATTGGGCAGACAATCATTGATTGAAAAATTTACAAATGAAAAGATTTATATTTTTAAGCACCCTCTTATTCTTTTTTTGGGCATGTTCATCACCATCCGACAAAAAAGAATCCTTATCCCTGGAACCATTGGTTTTGGATTTTGCCGAGGGCTTTCAAATTTTTCAGGGCGACGGATATAAAATCGTTGAAGTTTCACAGGGCTTTCCTGGGGACCATCAGGCATTCCGGTATTTAGTTATTGAAGATTCAAAACCGGAATTACCCGAAGGAAATTTTGATGGAATCATCCAACCAAAGGTAGAAAAGGTGATTCTCACTTCCACTACTCAGGTGCCCCATTTGGACTTGCTGGGCATCAATGAAAAATTGATCGCTTTTCCCAATACGGATTTAATTTCTTCCCCAAATGTCCGGAAAAGAATTGATGAAGGAAAAGTCATGGAACTGGGTGGGGGTGCAAGATTCAATATTGAAAAAATCCTTGAGTTGACCCCTGATTTGGTTGTTGTTTCTACTTTAGGGGATAATCTCAAAGATCTTCAAATACTCCAAAAAGCAAAAATACCCGCAGTCATTAACGGAGAGTATGTGGAAAAACATCCTTTGGGACGTGCAG
Source organism: Echinicola jeungdonensis (assembly GCF_030409905.1). NCBI lineage: Bacteria > Pseudomonadati > Bacteroidota > Cytophagia > Cytophagales > Cyclobacteriaceae > Echinicola > Echinicola jeungdonensis. The sequence goes on along the minus strand of NZ_JAUFQT010000001.1, from coordinate 2,811,625 downwards.
AGTGGATCAAATTTACCGGTGCTCTGACCGGTAAACTTGAAAAATCCCTGCAAGTTTTTAATGATATCAAATCCAATTACCTTCAATTAAAAGAAAAGGTTAATCAAACGGATTTTCAGCAATTACCTACAGTTATCAGTGGGAATATGTACAAAGACATTTGGTATGCCCCAGCAGGAAATAATTGGGGAGGTTTATTCCTGAAAGACGCCGGAACGGATTATATTTTCAAAAACATGAAAAGTGAGGGCAGCCTTCAGCTCAATTATGAATTTGTCCTGGATAAAGGCATGGATGCAGAATACCTGTTAAGCACCGGTGAATACAAGTCCTTAGACGAAATGGCAAGAGCTGACAGCAGATACACGCAATTTAAATCATTTCAAAACGGCCAGGTCTTTACCTTTTCCAACAAAAGAGGACCAACGGGGGGGATGGAATATTTCGAATTGGGATACACCCGACCCGACCTCATTTTAAAGGACCTAATTAAGATCTTCCACCCCAGCCTTTTGCCCAATTACCAACTCTATTTCTATCAAAAGCTCCAATGACGAATTGAATACTTTCGCACCCCATACCAAAAAAATAAAAATCCTTGCCGGTTTAATATCCCTTATCCTTTTGTTTTTATTCAACCTGGGCATGGGGTCTGTGTACATCCCGCTCATGGAAATATTGGAAGCTTTACTGGGGGGGCAACTTACCAAATCAAGTTGGGAAACCATTATTTTCGAATATAGGGTTCCAAAAGCACTCACCGCGATACTTGCCGGCATATCCCTATCTCTTAGCGGACTTCAGATGCAAACTTTTTTCAGAAACCCTTTAGCAGGCCCCTATGTATTAGGGATCAGTTCAGGTGCCGGCCTGGGGGTGGCTATTTTATTATTAGGAAGCAGTGCCTTTGGCTGGAGTTTGGGGGGAACGATGACTTATATGAGCTGGGGTGTTTGGGGAATTATCATTTCCGGAAGTTTAGGAGCAATTTTAGTATTATTATTAATGAGCCTCACTGCCTGGAAGATCAAGGACAGTATGACCCTTTTGATCATAGGATTAATGTTTGGTAGTGCCTCAGGGGCCATTGTCAGTGTACTTTCCTATTTTGGGGATGCAGAGGAATTAAAATTATTTACCATTTGGTCCATGGGGAGCCTTGGTGGCATTACCCATAACCAATTGGCCATTCTGGCATTAATTACCTTAATAGGGGTTTTACCGGTAATTTTAAGGGTCAAATCCTACAATGCCATGTTGTTGGGAGAAAGATATGCCGCCAGTATGGGGATAAATATAAAGTCCCTTCGTTGGGCTATGATCCTCAGTACCGGAGTTTTGGCAGGAAGCGCCACGGCTTTTTGTGGGCCTATTGCATTTATTGGTATTGCAGTACCCCACCTTGCCAGAATGATTTTTCAAACAGGGGATCACCGGATTTTATTCCCTGCCTCGGCATTGATAGGGGCTGGTTTTCTCCTGTTCAGTGATGGTATCAGCCAATTGCCGGGTGCCGCTTCAACTTTACCCATTAATGTCATCACCTCCCTCTTTGGGGCCCCTTTGGTCATTTGGTTAATTTTAAAAAGAAACTTCAGTAAGGAATTTTGATGGACCAAAATAAAACAATATTGACGGGAAAAGGGATTTCTATTGGTTACAAAAAGAACAATAAGACCATTGAAGTGGCCGGACCTTTATCATTTGATTTGAAAAAGGGAAAGCTTACCTGTCTATTAGGTCCTAATGGAGTTGGAAAATCTACTTTGATCCGGTCCATTATGGGACAGATCCCTTGTCTAGCGGGAGAAGTTTTATTTAGGGAGAAACCCATTCAGGAGCATTCTGCCAAATCTTTGGCCCGGCAGATGAGCGTTGTCCTTACCGACAAAATTACTGCAGGTAATCTGACCGTTGGCCAATTGGTTAGTTTGGGACGAACCCCTTTTACCAATTGGTTGGGAGACCTCACCACAGGGGACAAAAAAGCCATCACCCAAGCCATGGAAGCCACCAAGACCTTATACTTGAGGGATTATTTAATTTCCGAAATCAGCGATGGCCAATTACAAAAAGTAATGATTGCCCGAGCTTTGGCACAAGATGGGGATTTGATTATTCTGGATGAGCCCACTGCCCACCTGGACTTGATCAACCGCTATGAAATCATGCATTTGTTAAGGGAAATTACCCAGCAGCAGAACAAAACCATTTTGGTCGTCACCCATGACCTGGACATTGCCATTGACAGCGCTGATGAATTGTGGTTAATGCAATGTGGAGAACCCCTGATTTGCGGATGTCCCGAGGACCTGATCCTTTCCGGAGAAATCAACCGCTTGTTGCCCAACCAAAAACTAATTTTTGACCCCAATTCGGGAAAGATCCGGTCAACAAAAGTGAAGAAATACCCCAATGTTATTGGGCCGGAACCCTATTCCAGCTGGTTAAAACAAGCCCTTTCAAAAAATAACATCCCCCTCCCCCAAGATTATTCAATCTATATTAAGACTACACCGCTTCAATTCAAGCTACAAAAAGGGGATCAAACCTTATTTTCCAAGGATCAAATCGCCAGCTTAATAGAAATACTAAAAGGTTTACCCCAAAGAAAAGATTAGTATGAATTTTTTTGAAACAAAATACGGAAGTTTGTTTCCCAAAACCAGGTACAGGCCTTTGCTTTACCCAAAAAACACATATACCCTATCTTTTTTATAGGGATTTGTTTTTATCAATCTTATTTTCCTTTTATATTTGTCATACTAACTAATACAATGACAAAGGAATTATACAGCCAATACTCATTTTTACTAGACCGGACTGCCAGGAGGGTAAAACAGTACGCCCAACAAAAGTTTAAAAATGGAGACTTTGACGTCACTGTTGATCAATGGGTAGTTTTGAAAAATTTATCTGAAAATGAGGCATTAAGTCAAACAGACTTGACCCAGTTGGTGTTTAAAGATCATCCAACATTGACAAGGATCATTGACATATTATGTAAAAAAGGCTATGTTGAACGGGTTCCTCACCCTGAAGACCGGAGGAGTTTTCAAATTCTATTGACCCAGGAGGGAAAAGAAAAGGTAATACAATTAAAACCTCAGGTATCATTGATCAGGGAAAAAGCCTGGGAAAAGCTGGATAAAAATGACTTTGAGGAATTTAAAAGGATACTTAATACCATCTACAATAACCTACAGTAATTTAGAATAAATTTAAATTAATAGGAATTTAGTTGTCCTACTAATTATATTTGCAGCAAGGACACATTTATCAAATTGCAAAGTAAATATTTAAAGATACACCATGATAACTACTGACATTTGCATCATCGGAGCCGGACCTGTTGGATTATTTACCGTATTTGAAGCAGGCTTGTTAAAAATGCGTTGTCATTTGATTGACGCATTGCCGCAGGTGGGTGGACAACTCTCTGAAATATATCCACAAAAACCTATTTATGATATTCCAGGCTACCCAGAAGTAAAAGCTCAGGAATTGGTGGATAACCTGGTAAAACAAATTGAACCATTCGACCCCACATACACTTTGGGGGAGCGAGTTGATCACCTCACCAAGCAGGATGATGGTTCTTTTGTGATCACCACCAGCGACAAAACCAAAGTTCACGCCAAGGTAATCGTAATTGCCGGAGGGTTGGGTTGCTTTGAGCCTAGAAAACCAGCCATTGAAAACCTGGAAAATTTTGAAGGGAAAGGTATTACCTACATGGTAAAAGACCCAGAACAATTTAGAGACAAAAAAGTTGTTTTGGCAGGTGGTGGTGATTCTGCCCTGGACTGGACTATTTTCTTGGCCGATGTTGCTGAAAAAGTAACTTTGGTTCACAGAAACGAGACCTTCCGTGGAGCCCCTGACTCAGCTGCCAAGGTATTTGACCTGGCCAACAATGGCAAGATTGATTTGATCCTAAGCTCTAACCTGACATCTATTGCAGGAAATGGCCACTTGCAAAGTGTAACCATGAAAAATAAAGCCAAGGAAGAGTTGATAGTGGATGCTGACTACCTAATTCCTTTGTTTGGATTAAGCCCGAAATTGGGCCCAATTGCAGATTGGGGGTTGAACATTGACAAAAATGCCATTGAAGTGGACACCACTGATTACTCCACAAATGTGGACAGAATCTATGCAGTAGGAGACATCAATACTTATGAGAATAAGCTGAAACTTATCCTTTGTGGATTCCATGAGGCTGCTTTGATGTGTCACAGCGCCTTTAAATATGTCTATCCTGACCAAAAATTAAGCTTTAAATATACCACCGTTAATGGTGTAAATGCATTTTAATATTAATTTTGTGGCATGGTAACATTTGAAGTTGAAGATCTTGACGGAAACCGTCAATCGATAGAAGCCCCGGACGATATGGGCTTAAGTCTCATGGAAGTCCTGAAAGCTTCCGATTATCCAGTATTGGCCACCTGTGGTGGAATGGCCCTATGTGCTACCTGCCATGTGGAGGTCCTGGAGGGAAAAGATGGTTTGGGCGATGCATCAGATGTAGAGCTAGACCAATTAGAAACCCTTCCCGAGCTTTTCCCCACTAGTCGGCTGGCCTGCCAAATCAGGATCAGTGACATGCTCGAAGGAGCAGTTATCAAACTGAGAGGAGAAGAGAACTAATCGGTTTATTCACCACATTTCCTAAAGTTGACCTGAACTCCAGGTCAACTTTTTACATTTTTACCCCCGTGGTAATTTCCAGTTCAACCTCCTCTCCAAGCATGGTTTCAACTTTTCGCTTCACCCTCAGCAATTCCTTTTCATCCAAAGGACCGTCTGCCACTAAGGTAACTGCAAGCCTTAAAGGGCTGAGCTGCCTTACATTCACCTCTCTGATAGTTACCTTTTCATTAAGTTGATATCCACTCAATTGTTGGATGATCTTGTTTTCATGGACCATTTTGGAAAAGCCAAAAGCCAAAGGAGTACTCACTCCCAAAACCAAAACCAAGGACCACATCAAACCTTTTTTGGCCAGGTGAAATGGACTGAACCCCAACAATAAAAAGGTAAGGGAAGCTGCTAAAACCATTCCCGCCAGGTTCGTTACCAATAAAAGTAAAGCCCCGGAAAAAACCTGCCAATTCAACCACCCCAGTCCAATTCCGGAAACTGCAAGTGGGGGCACCAAGGCCACAGCAATGGCTACTCCTGCCAAAGTCTTGGCTATTTCTTTTTTGGAATGTGCATAAGCACCGGCAACCCCTGATGCAGCCGCCACCCCAAGGTCAAGCAAATTGGGTCTTATCCTTGCCACAATTTCACTATTCAAAGTCTTCAGTGGAGTCAACCAGGTAATAAAAACAGCAAACAGGTATCCCAACAACAAACCAAACCCCACGGATTGAAGGCTATTTTTGATCAAATGCTGGTCTTGACGCAAAACACCCATACTTAAGGAAATGATGGGAGCCATCAAGGGAGCCAATATCATGGCACCTATAATTACAGGTGTGGAATTTGCAAAAAGACCAAAGGTGGCCAAAACCGTGGATAACACCATTAAAACCAGGTAACTTGAAGTAGGCTGTGAGTTCTCACGGAGTACGGTAAATAGGTCCTTAAATTCCTCTGTGGTGGCATGGTTAATATAGGGCAAAGGCCCGGATAACAGTTCATCCCTTAACTCCCCTCTGGGCAACATTTGTGTCTTGAATATCTCTTTATTGTTCGCTTCCGCCTGGGTATCCAAATACCTTCCAGGGACAATTTTCAAGACTTTAGGTACAACTTCCAGTTCAACTTCCTTGGTGCTTTGAAATACTCCGTCCACACTCAAATTAATTGGTTCCGGACTTTGAACAATTAGTTTTTTGGTTTTTATATGAGCAGCAAAAGGAGGTAATTTGGAATTTTTGGTCGACCGAAAAAAGCTTTTTATTGTAAATTCAAGTAAGCCAAAAACACTATGAGGAGAAAGGACAATATTATGCATCATCCCATCATTTACAAATGAATCTTCCAATATCCGCCTGGACAATAAGGAACTCTTACCATGCTCAACCACAACCATTCCTAATGCGGCAGTTTCAATCTTTTCCTCCTTTTTACCCTCCCCATTTTCATTATTCCCTTCCTTTTGGATGAGGATACTGTAAGGGTGCAAGTGCATCCTCCTAAACATTTTAAAAAAGCTTTTAAACTTTCCCCACAGCCGCTTAATCGCCGACAATTCTGCACTACCATACATCACACTTAGCGATTCCCCAATAACCACAGTATTGAAAACAGGCCTACCATTAACCATAAGGGCATCCACCCTTTTGACCTCATCAGTTTTTAAAATATTCTCCGCCGCTTTTTCTATACTGGAACCTACGCCAAAACCTTGACGGGCGTGGGTCATTTTGGGATGGGGAAGAAAGCCCAACTGCCATTCGTTTTCAATCACCTTGGGAAAAAGGGCCTTCAATTGGTCATCAGACAAATAAGTAACCAAAAAATCATCTTCTTCCAGGGCAATTTCAAGATTTAGGGAAAATGGAATTTTCCCTTTTAGTAATTCTCCAAATAAAGGAACAATTTTATCTTCAACTTCTTCTGCAAGGCTTTCATCAAACAAAAGTGTAATCCCTTTCATGCTTATAAAAATATATTATTCTTCCATCATTTTATTTAAAATTTCAATAGCTGCCTTAGGCAATACAGTCCCAGGACCAAATACCAAAGCCACCCCCAGCTGATTGAGGAATTTTATATCCCTTGGGGGTACAACCCCTCCCACGACAACCATGATATCCTCTCTGCTCAAATCCTTTAATTCCTTTATCAGTTGGGAAACCAAAGTCTTATGCCCGCCAGCTAAGCTAGAAACGCCAATAATATGGACATCATTCTCTATTGCCTGCATGGCCACTTCATACGGAGTTTGGAAAAGTGGGCCAATATCCACGTCAAACCCCATATCCGCCAGTCCTGTAGCAATTACCTTGGCTCCTCTATCATGTCCATCCTGTCCCATTTTGGCAATCAAAATGCGTGGTCGGCGTCCCTCCAGGTCCGCAAATTTATCAGACAGGGATTTGGCCTTCTGAAAAACCAGGTTGTCACTTGCTTCACTGGCATAATTTCCAGACACAGATTTCATGGTGGCTTTATGCCTTCCAAATTCCTTTTCCATGGCAAGGGATATTTCTCCTAATGTAGCTCTTTTTCTGGCTGCATCAACCGCCAATTCCAGTAAATTCCCCTCCCCAGTCTTTGCCGCTTCCGTAATTTTATCCAAGGAGTCCTCCACTTCTTTCCCATTCCTTTCTGTTTTTAGCTGGTCCAATCTGGCCATTTGAGACCTGATAACCTGCTCATTATCCACTTCCAAAACATCAAATTCGTGATCGGGATGGGAAGGGTATTTGTTTACACCAATAATCGCATCTTTTCCACTATCAATCCTGGCTTGTTTTCTGACAGCAGCTTCTTCAATCCTCATTTTGGGAAGTCCGGCCTCAATGGCTTTGGCCATACCTCCGAGCTCTTCCACTTCCTTGATCAATATTTCAGCTTTTTTCACCAGTTGGTCTGTCAGGTATTCCAAATAATAGGAACCTCCCCAGGGATCCACTACCCGGGTAATACCCGTCTCTTCTTTTAAATAAAGCTGTGTATTTCTGGCAACTCTGGCAGAAAAATCTGTTGGCAAAGCTATGGCCTCATCAAAAGCATTGGTATGTAAAGACTGCGTGTGCCCCAAAACAGCTGCAAGTGCCTCCATTGTTGTTCTTGCTACATTGTTAAAAACATCTTGCTCAGTCAGTGACCAACCGGATGTTTGACAGTGGGCCCTAAGGCTCATGGATTTCGGGTTTTGAGGGTTAAAAGTCTTCATCATCCTTGCCCAAAGTAGCCTACCTGCCCTCAGTTTAGCAATCTCCATAAAATGATTCATGCCCACTCCCCAAAAAAAGGATAATCTGGGAGCAAAATCATCAATATCTAATCCAGCCCTTAATCCAGTTCTCACATACTCCAAGCCATCTGCTAAGGTATAAGCCAATTCTAAATCAGCAGTGGCCCCAGCTTCCTGCATATGATAGCCCGAGATGGAAATAGAGTGAAACCCAGGCATATTTTGGGAAGTATATTTAAAAATATCCCCGATGATGCGCATTGAGGCCTGGGGAGGATATATGTAAGTATTCCTTACCATAAACTCCTTCAAAATATCATTTTGAATAGTTCCCTTGAGCGAAGATACCGGCACACCCTGCTCCTCCGCAGCTACAATATAAAATGCCATAATAGGAATAACGGCCCCGTTCATGGTCATTGAAACAGACATCTTATCTAAGGGAATTCCATCAAAAAGAATCTTCATGTCCAAAATGGAATCCACTGCTACCCCAGCCTTTCCAACATCCCCTTGAACCCTTGGATGATCGGAATCAAATCCCCGGTGAGTAGCTAGATCAAATGCCACTGAAAGGCCTCTTTGTCCTTCTTCCAGATTTTTCCTATAGAAAGCATTGGAAGCCTCGGCATTGGAAAAGCCAGCATATTGACGGATCGTCCAGGTCCGGTTTAGGTACATGGTGCTATAGGGCCCCCTCAAAAAAGGTGGCAACCCTGCTACATAGCTCAAATGGGAAATGTTTTTCACATCCTCTTTACTATAAAAAGGTTTGATCTTGATTTTCTCAAATGAAGACCAAGACTCACCTGGCTTTCCAGGTTTGTGACTGAAAAGGTTATTTTGGGTTAATTTTTCCAGGTTTGGTCTCATGGTTAGCTTGTTTTGGTCATTTCAAACAATAGAACAGGAGAAAGAGGCTTTATTTGAAATGGTTCTTCTTGAATTTTATTTGGTTTTTTAGCCAATAAATAACCACTTTCTTTTGCCCTGTATTTATTTTCTCCTACTCGAACTTGGTCCCCACTAATCAGGGCATCCCATTTTTCCATCCTGGAAGTTTTAATGTCCTTTTGAATCCTCAGGTCCATATAATTTCCCCACCATCCTCCTTCTTTTTCCAATTGCCTTAATCCTTCTTCACCCAATTGTCGCAACTTATTGGTCAGAAAGCCCAAATAATAGGAACCAGCAGTTGGGTCTAATACTTTATCCAAATAACATTCCTCCTTCAATATGTTTAAAATATTCCGGGCAATCCTTTTTGAAAAATTACTTGGCTCAGCTCCTTCAATTTCATGTGGCCGTACCCATATCAAATTACATCCACCCAATAGGGCAGCCAAACTTTCGGTAGTATTTTTGATCATATTTGTATAAGGTTCCACTTTGGATTTTGACCAATTACTGGTAAATCCAAAAAAAGGAAATTCATTGGGGTTAACCTTTACTTCATAAAGGCCCGCCAATTGATGGACCAGTACCCGCATGGATTTTAGTTTAGCAATCTCCATATAAAAATCACCACTGACGGCCACCTTTATAATTAAATTCTTAAAAAGCTCTTCGGGAGAAAAACCCTTTTCGGTTAAAATATCCATTAGTTCCACCAATTCCCCCAATCCATACCTCATTTCCTGATCTGGGTTTCCTCCGCCTTCCAAATAAATGCACCAGTCCAGACAAAGCCCCTTAAAGTACTGAAAGTCCTTTGTCATTTGGTGAAGTTGCCAAAGCTCCCCTTCCAATGCACTTTTCGCTTTTTGATTATCAAATAAGTTTTTAAATGGACTATAAAGAATGCCCCCTACTATGGTACCTTTATCAATCTTTCTTTGATCGATTTCAGAAAAAAATTGCTGTAGGATGGAAACAGGATTGTTTAAAGGGTGTATCCAAAGGACAAGCCCCTTCCACCAATCTCCTTTAAAAATTATACCAGGTGGTTCTTCACCACTTAATTCCAAAATAATTCCGTCAGCCCCTCCTTCCAAGACCCTTTTTACTTCAGCCTCAAAAGTATCGTCCGGACGCCAGGTCACCTTGACCATGTTGGCCCACTGCTTAGGGGAAGACGAGGATAAAGGCAGATTATAATTTTCAATATTCTCATAAGAAATCAGCCATTTCCATTTCTCGGCATCTTCAGCTGTATAAAAAGGAAACAAAGACATTCCTTCCCAGGGCCTGGAAATCATCAAATGTTCAAAACTTCCTTGTTTCAGGTCTTTGAGCACTTCCTGCATCCACATCCCTTTATTTTGGGGCGGAAAATTATCAAACAACTTATTCATCGGTTCCAATTTATGTTCAACCTATACCCCTCCTTTATCAAAAATAAGATTTTGGAAAATAAAAACCAGCCTTTATCAGTTAATATAAAACGGCTTAGTTTACTGGAAATCAATTTCAAATGTTAATATTGATTAATTAGTCTAGGAGGGTTTTCACCATTTTCCACAAAATTTATTTTACTAATGTTGATATATTCGATGATCAATTGGTGAGAAAAAAATTAAAATTTATATTGACAGGCCTTAGATTCTTAAGGCCATTAATTAAATTATTATTGTTGATAATACCCCCCGTTCTTTAACAAGGAGAAACAAAACTGTTCTTTAAAAATCTACAAAAACCTTTAAAAAATTTTGAAAACCAAATCAATTGCAACATTTCCTATGCATAAAATACTTATACACAAAAGAACGCTTAAGGCAAGTAAATTTTAATTTTTAATTTAGATTTATTTTCCCCAATTTTGTTGCCCTTCCTAGATGAAGAGGGGGTATTTAATCATTACTTTCTTGTAATCAGTTTCAAATGAATTCAGAGGCAAAAGCAGTATGGGATGAATGTTTGCGTGTCATTGAAGCACACGTAAATGAGCAGAGCTTTTCCACCTGGTTTAAACCTATTAATCCGGTGAGATTGGAAGGCCCTATCCTGACCATACAGGTCCCCAGTCAGTTTTTTTACGAATGGCTGGAGGATAATTATGTCCAGGTTTTGAAACTGGCCATCAAAAATATTCTTGGCCCCAGTGGCAAGTTGGAATATGCTGTAGTGGTGGACCGGGGGAACTCCCAAAACCAACCCTATGTGGTCAGTTATCCCCAAGGCAATGCTGCAGCCAAGAAAAAAAATGATGAGAAACTCCAAAAGCAGGAAAACCGCAGCCCCTTTGATATGCAAAGCCTGCATGGTGATGCCCTTCTACAATCCCATCTTAATCCCAATTACACTTTCAGTTCCTACATAGAAGGGGATTGTAACCGTTTGGCCAGATCTGCGGGATATGCAGTTGCCACCAAGCCCGGGATCACTTCATTTAACCCTTTAATGGTTTATGGAGGTGTTGGTCTAGGGAAAACCCACTTGGTACAGGCCATCGGAAATGAAATCAAAAATGGCCCTGAGGACAAATTTGTACTTTATGTTTCTTCAGAAAAATTTGTCAATCAATTTATGGATTCCATCAAAGATGGAAATGTAAAAAGCTTTACCAATTTTTATATGCAAGTGGATGTTCTAATCATTGATGACATCCAGTTTTTGGCAGGAAAAGACCGGACCCAGGAAATGTTTTTCCATATTTTCAACCATTTGCATCAAAGTAAAAAGCAGATCATCATGACCTCCGATTGCCCCCCAAGGGACTTAAAAGGGCTGGAGGAACGATTACTCTCCAGATTTAAATGGGGGTTAACGGCTGATCTTCACATGCCTGATTTTGAAACAAGGGTGGCCATAATAAGGCGAAAAATGCAAACCGAGGGAATTTATATTCCTGATGATGTCATTGAATACCTGGCTTATACCGTTGACACTAACATCCGGGAGCTGGAGGGTGTACTCATTTCCCTCATTGCCCATGCCTCCCTCAACAGGGTGGAAATAGACTTGGGCTTGGCAAAAAGCATCATGAAAAATATCGTTAAAGATATTGAAACAGAGGTGGGGATCGATTTTATCCAGAAAACTGTATCGGATTATTATGGCATCAAACTGGATGATCTTAAAGCCAAGACCAGGAAAAAAGAAATTGTAATGGCAAGGCAAATTGCCATGTATTTCTCCAAAGAGTTTACAAACCATTCTCTCAAATCAATTGGATACCACTTTGGAGGAAGGGACCACAGTACTGTAATCCATGCCGTACAAACAGTAAACGATCTAATGGAAACAGATACTACCTTCAGAAATGCCATCAATGAGCAAAAGAAAAAGTTTAAAATGAGATCTTATTGATCCAATTCATTTTATTCTTAAACATGCATTACCCGTATTAAACAGGCTAAACAACCAGATATTAGGGATTCGAGCATTTTTTTTCCAACACAGGGGAATTATAGAAATACCCAAAACCAATTAAAATTGAATATTCAATCAGGAATGGAAAATGTGGAATTTTATATTCCTGATTTTTTTAAGATTTAAACAACCTGGGTATGGTCTACTTTCTAAGATTTCAATTCTAAAATTTTTATTTTTCAGGGCTGAAGCACGACTCCCTCCAATTGATCCAAAGGGATCCTCAATTCGGTTTGCCCCATGGCATACGGGGCTATTTCATAGGAATTGTAAAACAACACCAGTTCACTGTCTTCATAACCAATGGCTGCAGGAAGGAAGAACTCCCCGTCCTTTAGGAAAAAACGCCCATCCTCAGCCAATGATTTTTCTGGATCAACATCATGATATTTTCTAAAAGCATTTTTAGCTTTCGCCAATAATTTGGTTTCATTCAAAATGATATCATCTTTTTTCACCAGCACTCCCCTATCCAAGTCAAAGTTCATAAATAACATAATTTGATTGGAATGGGCCCCTCCTGTATAGCTGTCACTGAGCATGGAAAGTGAAAGGAATTTTGAATTGCTATAAGTTACTGCTCCCTGAGCATCCACATACCAACTTTGATGCGAATCTGGAAATTCTTCCTTTATGTTTTTAAATTTTTTTATAAAATTATTCACGGCATATTGCAAAGAATCCACCTCCAGCTCACTTTCACCCCAGCCCAAATACATGATCATTTGCTGCTTAATGTGAAGGTTGATCTTGTCTGCCAAATTCCGCTTTCCCTCAAAAACTGGAAAAGACAATTTTACCTCAGCACAATCCTCATCAATACAGCTTTTCTTATTGAGTTCTTTTATATGGTGGGATATTTTTTTCAACTCTACATTTTCGTCCTGCCCACAGGCAAAAAATGCCAGCAAAACCATCGTCATAAAAAGTCCCCTAATGGATTTACAACCCTCCTTCATGATTGTTTTTTTAGATAAACAACAAAATCTTCCAATAATTTTTCTGCTACTTCACTTGGCAAAACATTTCCATTAATCAATAAGGGCATATATTTCTCAATATTTTTTTTGATCCAAGGGTTATTAAAAAAACGTTTTTCAATCAGGACCCGAGTTTGTTCCTTAACCCAATACACCTGTTGGTCTTTTCTGGTTTCCTCCCAGGCCCCATTAATTTTTCTGTTTTTTTCATAATCAAGAATCATACCCCAAATTTCATTTAACCCTTTTTTTGTTACGGAAGAACATATTTTTACAGGGGGCCTCCATCCCTTATCCCTGTTGGACAATAGATTAACCACTTGTTTGAATTCTTGCAGGGCAATTTTAGATTTAATCAGGTTATCCCCATCCGCTTTGGTAATCACCAAGCCATCTGCAAATTCGATAATTCCTTTTTTTATTCCCTGGAGTTGGTCCCCCGATCCAGGCAACAATAACAATAAAAAAAAGTCCACCATTTGTCGAACCAAAGCCTCAGCTTGCCCCACTCCCACTGTTTCCACAATAATCACATCATATCCGGCAGCCTCACATAAAAAAATAGCTTCTCTGGTTTTTTCACCTACCCCCCCAGCAAAAAAGGAAGACGGAGATGGCCTAACATAAACCTCAGGTAATTTGGATAGTGATTCCATACGGGTTTTATCCCCCAATATGCTTCCGGAAGATTTATCGCTACTTGGATCAATGGTCAATACGGCTAACCGATGACCCTCTTCTACAATATTTTTACCAAAATTTTCAATAAAGGTACTTTTCCCTACTCCCGGAATCCCGGTAACACCTATGCGGACAGAATTTCCAGAATAAGGCATAATGCTGGCCATCACTTCCTTGGCCAAATTCTGGTCCTCCTCCAATTTGCTTTCTACCAAAGTAATGGCCTTACTTAAAAGGGTGCGATTTCCCGAAAGCACCCCATCCACATAATCTTTTGCTTTTAGACGTTTTGGCTTATAGTCCAAATCAATTTATTATTAGCCTTTTTCCTTGTTTCGCTTGCCCACCACTGACCAAAGTATCGATCAACAATCCTTTAAATGGGTATTTTTTGAAGCTTTCTTTCCCCATGGCAGTCTTTTCATACTTTCCGATACAATACTCCTGAAATCCTTTTTCAAAATAGGGAGGTTCAGGGCCTATTTCCTTAGGGGTGTGTAATACTCCATCGAAAAAAAACACTTTAGTATTTCCATATTTGTTATGGGGCATAAATTGTCCATATCTTTTCATCTCTTCCCAAGGGGCAATTCTGGTGGTAGCCACCGCATACAATCTGACAATTGGCCCGGTATTGTTAGGGTTTCGGTATTTGGCCACTTCAGTAAAAGTAGACCTAAGTTCTGCAATTCCAGGTTGAGTAAAGGTGGTTTGAGCAATATAGATCATCACAAAAAACACCATTGTACCCAGCCCCCATATCAAATATTTAGTTTTCATTTAATTTCAAGGTTGTTTACCCTTTAACCATTAATTTAGAGGAAAAATTTGAAAATGGGCTTCGAATACTTAAAAGCATTACATATTATTTTTATTGTCACCTGGTTTGCAGGGTTATTTTACATCGTAAGGCTTTTCATTTACCAAACTGAGACCCTGGAAAAACCCCTGGAAGAACAAAAAATCCTTAAACCTCAATTGGACTTAATGGCCAAAAGGCTCTGGTTGGGCATCACCTGGCCATCAGCAGTTTTAACTTTAATTTTTGGGTTTTGGGTCCTCAGCTACCGTTGGGGGTATCTGGAACTGGGCTTTATGCATGCCAAATTAGGCTTTGTTTTTTTATTGTACCTTTACCATTTTAAATGCCACCAAATCTTTAAACAGCTGCAAAAAGGGGTGTCAAAATGGAGCTCCACCCAACTCAGAATTTGGAATGAAGCGGCTACGGTGCTGTTATTTGCAATTGTCTTCCTGATCGTACTTAAAAACCTCCTGGATATGGTCTGGGGCATAGTTGGCTTGTTAGTCTTGAGCGGATTGCTCATGGCTGGGATCAAGTTATACAAAAGAAGGAGACAAAGGAACTAATTACCTCAAAGGGCTGTACATAAAAATAAACCAAATGCTAAAACACAACCTCTCTATATTGGCCATACTTGCCAGCATTTTGCTGGTTTGGAATTGTACCTCAAAAGAAGAAAAAAACAAAGAACTTCCCATCTTAGGCCATAAATATACAGAAGAAAAAATGGTAGATGGTAAAAAGGTTATGGACACTGTTTTTCACCAAATTGCCCCATTTTCTTTTTATAACCAGGATGGAGATACCATTACCAATGCTGATGTAGAAGGGAAAGTCTATGTTGCCGATTTTTTCTTCACCTCCTGCCCCACCATTTGCCCTATTATGAAAAGCCAAATGCTAAGGGTATATGAGGAATTTAAAAATAATCCAGATTTTCAGATCTTAAGCCACTCAATTGATCCAACATATGACACTGTCGCCCTTTTGAAAGATTATTCTCAAAGACTGGGCATTCAGGATGCTTCCACCTGGCACTTTTTAACTGGTGATAAGGAAAAAATTTTTGAAATTGGCCAAACCAGCTATATGACTACCGCAATGGAAGATCAAAATGAACCTGGTGGGTTTCTTCATAGTGGAGCTTTTGTATTAGTGGATCGAAAAGGACATATCCGAGGAGTTTATGACGGGACTAAAGAAGACCAGGTAAACGAATTGATCCAGGACATTCCACTCATTCTCAATAAAAAAAATGATGAAATTTAGTTTTGGAGCCCTTATTTTAATTGGGATTATTGCTGGGAGCTGCAGCGGGTCCTCAAAAAATGAAAAGGAGGAATTTTCCTTAAATAATATTGAGGATATAAAGACCAGACAATATGCCATAGCGGGGAGAGTCCTTTACCAACAGCTTTGTGCCAATTGTCATAAGGATAATGGCGAGGGGCTGGGCAAACTTATTCCGCCATTAAAAAATTCCGATTATATGATGCAGGACATTAGCAAAACTGTGCAAATCCTAAAAAATGGAATTTCTGGAAAAATAATGGTCAATGGAATAGAATATAACCAGCAAATGCCTGCCAACCCTCAATTAACAAATTTGGAAATTGCAGAAATCACCACCTACATATATAATGTTTTTGGGCAAAAAGAAATATTGATCGATGCCAACAAGGTCAATCAATATTTAAATCAATAAAAAACCATCTTATTCACTTTTTAGTTTTTCAGCCTTCTCCAATGCTTCCTTAATAGATTTATTTACCTGTTTCACCTTTTCTTTTTGTTCATTGAGGTACTGGGTAACTTCCTCTTCAGTCATATCCTGAAAATCCACCTCAAACTGACGCATCCATTCAAACATCCCCTCATAAGCCTGCTCCA
Source organism: Echinicola jeungdonensis (assembly GCF_030409905.1). Classification (NCBI taxonomy): domain Bacteria; kingdom Pseudomonadati; phylum Bacteroidota; class Cytophagia; order Cytophagales; family Cyclobacteriaceae; genus Echinicola; species Echinicola jeungdonensis. The sequence goes on along the minus strand of NZ_JAUFQT010000001.1, from coordinate 2,795,079 downwards.
ATTCTTGCGCTACATTTTTAAGTTCTTTAACCTCCTCTTTATGGGCAACTGAATCCTCCAAAGTAAGCTGCTGGGCTTTTTGGGAAAATTCCTTTTGGAGAGATTTCAGCTCCCCCATTTTGGGCATCACTTCATCATGGATGCTTATGACCTCCTCTTTTAATTCCTCATTATCAACCCTATTTGACGAACAGGATAATAGTCCAATAATAAGAAGAAAAACCAAAGCACCATTTAATACCTTTAACATATCTTTTGTTTTAAATTATTTTCAAAATTGATCCTTAATTTAAATAAATATTTTCTTAAGATCATTACATTTAACCCCCAAATGAAACGGAAAATAAAGCCATCTTCGGGGCTTTTGGGGCCCCATTGTAGTTGAAATAACAGAGATAGACTATATATCGAAAAGGGAAATTCCAGTATTTTTTTTGAGGGGGAGCCAATTCCTTTTCGATTCATTTTTTAGATGAGGTTGTTGGTCAATCGTCAACCAATTTGCCTTCCTGAAGAATGTACATCAATTTTTCAGGATCCTTCGCATTCAATTTTAAAGTTCCTTTCACCTTTACCCGCTTGGAGGTATATTCAATAGGTTCTTTTAAATAAACTTCCATTACAGTTTCCGGTCCACCCGACCCACAAAAATAACATTCTGCAATGGGCAAAGAGGAAAGAATGATATGATGGGGTTTGAACATACCTTCAAATGGAATGATGTAACCTTCGGCTGCCACTTCTTTTCCTTCCAGTTTTTTTATTTTTTCACTAAATGCAGGCAAATAAAGCTCCCCATAATCATCCTCACTAATTTCATAGGAAACTTCGGATAGTGCCCGCCAAATATTTTGCTTTTCTTGTGCATTGGCACAAATTGCCAATAGTAAGAATAATAAAAGCAAACAAGTCTTATTTATTTTCATGGTATATTTCGATTTGTCAGGTGAGTTGCTTGGCAATATCCGCTTTGTATACACTCAAAGCTGGAATCAATGAAGCAAGGACACCTACCAACACCGCATATAGCAAAATCCATAATTCCTCACTCAGAAAATAGGTAGCAGATAAACCACTAATTGCCGTTTGTTGGAAGTTTATAACCAAAATATACAGAAAAGAGTGCCCCAAACCTATTCCGGTCAGTGCCCCCAAAACAGTCAATATCAATCCCTCCAGAATTATATGAAAAAAAAGTTGTCCTTTGGATGCTCCCATTGTTCGCATGACTGCTAAATCATATTTCCTTTCCTTCAGTGAATTGTACAATGCAATAAAAATGCCCAGGCCAGCAATAAATATTATTACCATCGCCAATCCTTTTATTAGGGTTACTCCCATTCCCAATAATTCAAATAACCTAGCCATTTCAAAGGATGGGGAGGCGGCTTGTAATGAACTTCTGCTGTTGATAAACCGTGGCAACCTTATTGCAGCCATAGGGCTGCGAAATTGAATTAGTAAGGAAGTGATTTCTCTATCCTGACTAATTTGGGGAAATCCTTTGGTTTCTACTTTTCTTTCTAGTTTATCAGAATCATGCTTTTCATCATGGGTGTACCAAACTGATTCCAAACTGGTCAACACTAAGCGGTCCACTACTTTTCCGGAATGTTGCAAAATCCCCTTCACTAAATATTCAGATTGGTCATGTTCATGACTGCCAACACTGATACCATGGGATCCTAAAAAACGGTCTCCCACACGCAAATTTAATTTTTTGGCTACCTCACTTCCCAAAACCACCTCAAAGGGCTTCTCCCATAAACCTCCCTGAGATAACTCCACCCCGTAAAGGGAAAGGAAATCATGGTTCGTCCCTACGATTCTAAAACCCTGGTAATTGTCTCCCAGGCCAAGAGGGATAGCATTTTTTACCAATCTGTTTTTGGTGATACTTTCCGCCTCTTCCAAATTGATATTGCCGGTCGGAAAATCTATATGATAAACACTGGATAGAATCAATTGCAGCGGACTCCCTTTTGCACCCACTACAAGGTCGATGCCTTGGGCATCATTATTCATTTTGGACTCCAGTTGATCCTGGATCAGGATCAACACTGTAATAATGGCAAGGCCTAAAGATAGAAGTAAAATGTTCAAGCCCGTATTAAGTGGTTTAGCCAAAAGGTATTTCCAGCTTAATTGCAACATATTCATAAATCACCTCCCATTATGATCTGATCAGAAATATGTTGTTTTATTCTCTGATCATGGGTAACAATGATCAGGGCAGAATTCATTTTATGGGCCTGTAATTTTAATAAGCGAATAACTTTTTCGGCATGAAAATCATCCAAACTGGCTGTAGGCTCATCGGCTAAGATTACTTTCGGGCCGTTTACCAAAGCCCGTGCTATGGATAACCTTTGGGCTTCCCCTTCACTTAGATTTTGAACTTTGGATTTGGCTTTATAGGTCATCCCCAGGTCCTCAAGAATCATTTTGAGCTGCCTGCCATTTGTTTTTCCTGCAAAAAATTGTGCTATTTTCAGGTTTTCCTCCACTGTCAAAGGGGGCAAGATATGTGGCTTTTGAAATACCATTCCTATATGGGCTCCCCTGAATTTATCAAGCCGGGCTCCTTTCATTTGATATAAATCCACCCCGTCTATTATCACCTTACCTTGCAGGGGCTTCAATAGTCCCCCTAAAATATTCAGTAAAGTAGTTTTCCCAGACCCGGACCTTCCCAATACCAGCAATTCTCTTCCTGCCTCCAAAGAAATATCAGGAATCTTAATTTGCCCGGAATGCTGATATTTATATGATAGGCCTTCCGTATAAATCATCCCAATGGTATCTTCAAATTAAAAGTGGACCCCTTTCCTGAATCACTTTCTACTTCAATTTCCCCATGCATCACATCCATGCATTTTTTCACGATGGAAAGTCCTAATCCGGAACCCTCTGTAATCCCAACATTTTTTGCTCTAAAAAAACGGTCAAACAACTGATCTTGTTCTTTTTTGGGAATGCCAATCCCATCATCCTTAATCTCGATAAAAAGTGTATTTTCTTTCATCTCCACCTTGAAATCTACATGACCATTTTTTTTTGAATATTTTAATGCATTAGAAAGCAAATTTTCAAAAACCTGGTAGAGTAGCTCTGCATCGGATTTTATGGATTTTGGAACATTGACAAAATCGGTGGTTATGGTGACTTCATTATCATTATTGGCTTTTACCACATCTAACAACTCATTAAAAAAGGGAGTGGTAAAAAAACGCGCAGGTTTATAATCAATTTTATTGGCATCTGCTTTTCCAAAAAACAAAACGGAAGTCAAAAGATTATTTAAGCTCCTTACAGAGTTTTCAATCTTTTTGGAATGTTTGGCTATTTTTTGCCTGAAAGGGTGGTCTTTTTCTGCATATATCTGCAACAATTGGGCAGAACTGAGAATGGACGTAAGCGGGGTTTTAAATCCATGGGAAACATTTTGAACGATTCGGGATTTCAGCTCCCCGATTTCCCTTTCCTTTTCCAATGCTTTTTTCAATTCTTTATTGGCCTCGTTGAGATCAGCTGTACGCTGTTTCACCTTTTCTTCAAGCTCATTGTTTAGTTTCTGTAGCTCTTTTTCCTTTTTATCTTTAAATATGGCCAACTCAATCATCATGTTGAGTTCCCTGATATTAAAAGGCTTAATGACGTAGGCACTTGGATTAGTACCTGCAATTTTCTGGAGGGTATCTTCATCAGAACTTGCTGTCAGGTAAACCACCGGGATGTCATATTTTTCATTGATGATTTCTGTAGTTTTGATGCCATCCAAATCCCCCCCAAGGTTAATATCCATCATAACCAAGTCCACTTCACTATCATCCAAAAAATTCAGGGCTTCCTCACCTGTTGCAGCCACTCCCACTATTTCATGGTTGTTTTTTTCCAGGGCTTTTTTCAGGAGCAGAGCAGAAACATTATCATCCTCGGTGATTAAAATTCTAAGAGCTAACATATGCTGGTGGTTTATCTCAATAATCCGCTTTCGGCTTATAAGGTATTATTCACAATAATAATTAATAGATCGGTAAAATCACCCTTACAAGGGTGCCTTCTTTTGGCTTACTTTGAATGGTAATTTCTCCGCCCAAGATGGTTACCAGGTTTTTGGTGATACTTAGCCCCAACCCAGTTCCCTCAAATTTCCGGTCATATCCAACACTTTCCTGTTCAAAGGGATTAAAAATATTCTTAACAAAATCCTCACTCATTCCAATACCGTTATCTTGAACAAGGATTAATAAGCTGTTTTTTTCCTGCCTGGCAGTAAAACGAATCAATCCCTCAGGACTATATTTGATGGCATTGCCTACAATATTATTGACAATCATTTCTAAAAACCTTCTATCCACCTTCCCTTCCAAAGCTTTAGTTTCAAACTTGGCAGTCAACAAAAGGTTGTTTTTTATGGCCAGATTTTTTAATGGAAGTAATATCTTGGACAAAAAATCATTGATCTGGGTCTTTTCATATATGACCTCCATTTTGTTGGCCTCAATCTTGGACATGTCCAGGATGCTATTTATGGTTTGAAGCAACCTTTCCCCACTTTCCAATATTATCTGCAATTGCCCCACCAATTCCTGGTTATCTTGGTTTCTGGACATGATAGTTTCTGTACTTCCCAAAATTCCATTTAGCGGAGTCCGAATTTCATGGCTCATACTGGAAAGAAAATTGGATTTCACCTTATTGGCCTCTTCTGCTTTATTTTTTGCCGCCTCAAGCCGTCTTTCATAGGCTTTTTTCTCGGTAACATCCCTCATTACCGTCAAGAGAATTTTTTCCCCTTGATGGAGTACATCCATCCAACTTATAAAAATTTCAATGTCTTTTTTTCCAGAATAAAAGGGCATTTCCATTTCCAAAGTAACCCCCTTTCCATTAGAAGCTTCCATTTTTGATAAAATTTCAGGGCTTTTTTTATCAAAAAATTGAGGGTCTGAAAACAAATCCCTAATATTATTCCCCCCCCCCTTTTCCGGGATTTCTCCAACCAACTCAAGAAGGGAAGGGTTAGCAGCTACAATTTCCCCCCCTTGGACCGAAAGCATCAACCCATCTTTAGAATTGTCCCAAACACTCCGGAACCTTTTTTCAGCTGCTTTGATCTCTTTTATCTTTTCATCGATTCGGGATCGTAACAATCCCTGGGTTCGCATTTGATCGACCAAAGTATTTAAAACAAAGCCAATCAAAAGAAAAACCAAAAGGACCAACCCGATAAACCAAAATTGCAAAAAGTAAGGCTTGGTGATGTGAAATGGTTCGGAAATCACTGTCTCAGATTCAAATTGTCCTCCCAGACTTGCCTTTAAACGAAGTTGATATTCTCCCGGAGGGAGGTTGTTAAACATCAAAGAGGTTGTCCTTGGGTTTCGGATCTTTTGCCAGGTATCATGAAACCCCTCCAATTTATATTCAACAGTAAGATTGGCCACTTCCAGAAAACTGATCGCTTGGTAGTCAATCTGGATATTATTTTGACTATAGGGCACCTTCTCTAGTGAAGTCCCCTCCTCCGATCCAATTACCTGAACCTTTTTAATGGATACCAGTGGCGGTGCAAATGACTGTTCGTCCTCCTCAGGTATAAAAAGGCTCAGTCCATTTTTGGTCCCAATAGCCACTCTTCCATAGTCCCCAATGGTAAAAGCACCTGAATTAATAATATCCCCAATCAGACCACTATTTTTGTCAAACCTCCTGACCACACCATCTCCAATCAAATAAACGCCTTTATCTGTCCCAGCCCAAAGGTTCCCACTCTTATCATTCACCAGATCGTAAACAGGCCTATCAATAATTTGCCCATTGATTTTGAAAAAATCAATCTCCCCTGACCGGTAATATTTTAATCCATGTTCACTCCCCAACACCACAGTATCATCAAACTCCAACATATCATACCCGGTTATTAATAGAAATTGATCCTCTACTATCACTTGATCCTGGAAACCTGGATTTGAACGGGCCAGGAAAACAGCTTTTCCATTGGTTAAAAATTCTATTTTCCTTAAGTAATCAACTTTTCCCTGGAGAGTCTCCTCAAAAATCTCCTTTGTTATTTCATTTTTAAACAAATCTTTTCCCCGGTCATAAATGGATGCCTGATAAACCTTATTGCCACAATTGATAAATATACTGTCCTCTTTTACACAAACATCCACTACTTCAGCCTGGCCTGGAGTGGAAAAAAACTCCAGCTTTCTGCTGTTCAAATCCAACCTTCCCACCCCTTTTTCACAAGAGGCTGCCCAAACGACCCCATTATGATCCTGGGAGAATCCCATTACCCGCTGTGAGGGATCTCCTGTCTCCAATCCCCACTCCCAGGATTTTAACAGTCTTCCCCTTTCCCAAATTTGAATTCCATTATTGAACCCAAACAGGAATTTACGATATCCTAATTTTTTGATGGCTGCAACATCATTTTCCAATAGGCCCTGAAAAGCATTAAAATTTTGGAACCTTAGAGTAGGAATATTCACCACCCCTCTATCTGAACTTATCCAAATGATATTTTCCCGGTCAACAAATGCTGTTTGTATATAATAAGCCCCTAAAGCTTCGTATGCGGACACCTCTATTATTTCAGCGTTGATTGGGCTATACTTAAATAAGTGGGAGTTAAAGAAAAAGTATATTTGCCCTCCCCTTTCCTGAAGTCCAAAAACAGATGATTTAGAATGAATTTTCTTTGAAAACCCTTCTGTCAAAACGGTGTCCAGTTTGGACAGTTGTTTTCCTTTAGCAAGGTAATTTTCCCCTAAAAAGTAAAACATATTGTCCTTTTTATTTTTAACCACCTGATAAACCGGGCCAGGCAATTTTCCATCAGCAGGTTTAAAAGGTTGCAATTGTCCATTTTCCAAAATGGAGGTTTTCCTGCTAAAGAAAAGGTAAAATTTCCCTTTATTATAAAAGACACTTTTTAAAACTCCCCATTCCTCAGGGGAATATTCAATAGATTCCCAATTTCCCCTGGAGAGTCCCGAAAAAACCAATTTCCCATAAAATCCCAAAAAAATATTTTTTTTTGCTTTCTCTCCAACCACATTAAAAACCATTCCGTTACTGGGAAAGATTTCTCCCTTAATTTTTGAAGGGGGTTTTAGTTTTTCCCATTTTCCAGAATCAGAGAAATAAATATCACCTCCCGGCAATTTTTCGTAAACCCAAACTATTCCTTGAGCATCAATAAAAAAATCCACATTCCCTTCCAAATCTTTCAAAACCCCTTCAGGGAGGCCGTATGTATTGATTCCATCCGAAAAATAAATCCCTCTGGGTGTAGAAAACCACATTCTACCCTTATTGTCCTGGCCGATTCTAAAGGCATTATTGATTGGAAGCTCAAGCCCGTTGATTTGTTTATTAGCCTGAAAAGACTGTGAAAATGCCAGGTTAGCAAAAAGGAAAAACAGAAAAAAAAGAAGCCTAATTTTCATGATGATGTTTTGCCGAAAATAGGAAAAGTATTTGTTTGAGTAAATTAAATTTAATAATGTTTCCCTTTTTCTTTTTGTACTAGGCCTTATTCTTTTATTTTTGTATCCAAACTTTAAAAATCGCATCATGAGTGTTTTAGTTAATAAAGATTCTAAAGTAATCGTCCAGGGTTTTACCGGATCTGAAGGTTCCTTCCACGCACAACAAATGATTGAATATGGCACCAACTTAGTAGGTGGTGTAACACCAGGAAAAGGTGGTTCCAATCATTTGGGAAAACCTGTTTTTAATACCGTTGCTGACGCGGTAAAATCTACTGGAGCAGATACCTCCATTATATTTGTCCCACCTGCCTTTGCTGCTGATGCAATTATGGAAGCTGCAGACGCGGGTATTAAAGTGATCATTGCCATCACCGAGGGAATCCCTGTTAAGGACATGATGGTAGCTAAACCCTATATCAAAGAAAAAGGTGCTACATTAATTGGACCTAACTGCCCAGGGGTAATCACTCCAGGTGAGGCCAAAGTAGGCATTATGCCAGGTTTTGTATTCAAAAAAGGAAAAGTGGGTATCGTATCAAAGTCTGGAACATTGACTTACGAAGCCGCTGACCAAATTGCAAAAGCAGGTTTAGGTGTTTCCACTGCAATCGGTATTGGTGGTGACCCTATCATTGGTACTTCTACCAAGGAAGCTGTACAATTGTTGATGGAAGACCCTGAAACCGACTCCATCGTTATGATCGGTGAGATTGGTGGTAATTACGAAGCTGAAGCTGCCAAATGGGTAAAAGAAAATGGCAATCAAAAACCAGTTGTTGGATTTATTGCTGGACAAACCGCACCTCCAGGCCGAAGAATGGGCCACGCAGGAGCCATTATCGGTGGTGCAGATGACACCGCTAGTGCAAAAATGAGAATCATGAGGGAAAACGGCATCCATGTCGCTGAATCTCCTGCTGAGATCGGTGAAGTAATGGCTAAGGCACTAAAAAATGTAGAAGCCTAATACTTTTTCCACAAAACCATAAAAAAACACAGCCAAGGAATATTTTCGGCTGTGTTTTTTTTATACTAAGCAAAGTTTCACCTATCCCTATGGGAGCTATCTTATACATTTTTTTTGATAGCTAATTGGATAAAAGATCAATTAATTCACATTCAAAAAATCAAACAACTTCTGCAGGGTGTTGATTGCTTTCTTAATGGCTTGGTAGCTGACATCCTAAATATTAATATTCAATATCCCTAAGCCACCCGGTTATACTTACCCGCTCCTTTAAGGTAGGCAAAACTTCATGGGGAATTTCCCCACTCAAAAACACGACTAGTCTTCCACCTTTGGGAAAGACATCCATAATTTCCTCCTGCCCTTCACATTTGGGCAAATACATCCTTAATGCACCCCCATCCCCAGGCTCCCATTTTTGATTAAGGTAGAGAATAGTTGTTACCACCCTGTATTTCACATTTTGAAACTGATCGAGATGACGAAGGTAAAAAGAACCAGGCGGGTACATGGCAAAGTGCGCCTCAAATGACCTAAGGCCCAAAAAACATCTTTGATTTATTTTTTCCCTGATTTTTTCAATTTCATTCCAATAGTGATTTTGTAATGGGGTCAAGTTCAAATGATCCATCCAACAAACCTTATCACTCCTTATTTCAGGCTTGATCTGAAACTCATTCCCTTTGCCTATTCCTGCATGTCTAAATTGGCCATGGGCCAAAATTTCTTGTTGTTCCTGCAACAACTCTTCCCTGAAATCGTCAGAGATAAAGTCATCCACCACCACATAACCTTTCTCATAAATATTTTCCGCTATGGACTTGTAAGGACTTTCCATCTCTAACTTATTTTTGCTTCCAAAAATACGCCAATATTAAACAATAAAACCATAATTTTGTACCGAAAATTGACAAGCAATTTTCCATTGCAAACAAATAATACCATAAAGCCTGAAATGTTTTTAAAATCTGAAGATATCAAAAGATTAGAGCTGGAATATGACTCCGGGATAGTCCCTCCTCCTTTTAGTCATGTTTTTAAACTAAAAATTAGCTTTGAAAAAAGTTTTATCAACACACAATTTGCCATCCAATACTTGGACCGGGATGAAATCTCCGAAGATGAAATAATTGGGGAAGGTTTTACATTGGATGATGATTATACCTTTTTGGGGGAAGTTCCTAAGGTTTGGGAAGCCACGTTCAAAAAACTTTATACCGATTCTACCTGGTCCAATAAGAAGGAGCTGGATGCTTCAGGGGGGATAAAAATCCTGGCCAAGGATGTTCACGGTAAAATGGTCAGAACAATCCCCAGTAACCAGGAAGATTGGCATTTTTTGGCCCAGGAATTTATCCAGGCCATTTATGAAATCAACAAAAAGGAAGCCCCTCTGACCATCCGGTACCGAACCATCACAAATACCTCCACGATGGATTATCACCTAACAGTAAAGTTCTCTGTCCGGAAAGTAATCCTGGAAATCAATGGAGAAATTCATGAGGTGGATTGGGAAAAAACCAAAGAATTAATGAGCTATATTTTTCTTCCTGATTATGATTATAGCCAAGCCAGTGAAAAGACTCCCACTAAAAGGGGGCAATATATTGATTGCGGAGATGGACTTTGGCATAAATTTGGCAAAGGAGTAATTAACCTTGATGATAGTTTTGATGCTATATCAAAGATCAAACAAGGGATTGAAAATCTAAACCAATAATAAACTTTTAATTATGAAAACTTTAAAATCAATTTTAGCACTTGTATTAAGTTCAGCCCTAATAATGAGTTGCGCCAATTGGAGCAACACCGGAAAAGGGGCCGCCATTGGTGGTGGTGCAGGAGGTGTTCTAGGAGGTATTATTGGATCCAAAAAAGGAAATACAGCTGCTGGAGCCGTAATCGGAGCGGCAGTAGGTGGCGCTGCTGGGGCTGCAATTGGAAAGTATATGGACAAACAAGCCGAGGAATTGGAAGAACTTGAAAATGCAGAGGTCAAAAGAGTGGGTGAAGGTATCCAGATTACTTTTGACTCAGGCATCCTATTTGGTTTTGACTCTTATGCCCTAACCCCGCAATCCCAGGAAAATGTCATGAAACTGGCAAAAATCCTTAATGACTATCCTGACACCAATATTATGATATATGGGCATACCGATAGCAAAGGAAGTGAAGAATATAACCAAGACCTCTCGGAAAAAAGGGCCGGTGCAGTTTCTAATTACCTAAAGATGCAAGGAATTGACAGAAATAGGTTAAGCACCGTTGGTCATGGGGAGTCCATGCCAGTAGCCACTAATGATACTGATGCAGGCCGGGCAAAAAACCGTCGAGTGGAAGTCGCCATCACTGCAAACGAGGAATTGATCGAAAAAGCAGAAAATGGGGAATTGGATAATATCTAATTGAAAAATATTTAAATATTTTAAAAAAAGAAGGCTGAAAATTGAGTTTTCAGCCTTCTTTTTTTTTAAGGGTTGGGTTATGCCAATGATAAACATACTGGCAAAGCACTTTCTTAAAACCCATCGAATAATAAAACCCCACCCCCGCACTATTTTCTCCTTGGGTAACAACCCTTATTTTCTTCAATCCCAGCAAATTAGCCTTTTGGCTCAAACCTAGCATCAAGGCTTTTCCCACCCCCTTTCTCCTTGCCATTTTTTGAACAGCCATCAACCCCAATTTCCCCTCCCCATCATTTATTTGAAGGGTGACCATCCCAATCAGGTTCCCATTTTCACGGCAAACCCAAATCTTATCTTTTCTATCCAGGATCAACTGCATCCACCGATCATAAAACTTTTGAAAATTTAACTTCAAAACAGGATCTCCCAAAAACCTGGAACAATAACCACTCTCCCTAGCCAGGGGGAACAAATCCTCTTTTTCTTCAAACCCTGGGGCCACCAATTCCCCAACTTTTTCATCTGAGGGCATTAATAAATCGCAGGTAGAAAAAGGCGGATTAATTTCGAGCTCCAACCTGCTCCCATGGTACCCCATTTCGGTTCCCTTTAGATTTAAGGGTTCAGAGGAAAAAATATAAACCAGGTCAAATTTTGCTATTTCCTTCTTAAAATTATTGAGTTGAAGACCGCCAGTCAGTTCCAAACGGCCAATATGTAGGCCAAAAAATTTCGAATCCCATGGTAATGGTTGGATCATAGTTTTTTTTCAATAATATATAAAGGTCTGTTTTTAACTCCCTGATAGGTTTTCCCCACATAAAGCCCCACCATTCCCAAGGTAATCAAAAGCACCCCAGTCAGCACCCAAATGGAAACAATCAAACTGGCGTAACCTGCAACAATAATTTCCCCAAGCCAATATTTAAAAAGGGTATACCCTGCATACAAAAATCCAATTAGGGCTACCATCAACCCAAGTTTGACCATCATCCGTAAAGGACGATCGGAATAAGCCATCATTATATTTAATGCCAAATCCACCATTTTTTCCCAGCTATAAGCCGAAACCCTTCCACTGTTATCACCATGTTTCACTTCCACCTTTACTTGCCGAAACCCTACCCATTGTACCAGTGCTGGAAAATACCGGACTTGTTCTTTTAATCTCTTGATTTCTTCAATGACTTGAGCATGATATATCCCAAAATTGGCCACTTGGTGATCCATGGAAGTTCGGGTCAAATAGGACAAAATTTTATAAAAAAGCCAACTTGCCCATCTTTTCCTCCTACCATCTTTCCTTTCCTTTCTCTTTGCCACTACCACCTGAAATCCTTCCTTGGCTTTTTTGTATAAACTGGGGATTTCTTCTGGGAGATCCTGAAGGTCAGCATCCATCACTATTACCCATTGCCCCATAGATTGATCTAAACCTGCTGTTATAGCATAATGCTGGCCAAAATTTCGACTTAATTTCACCCCTTTGATAAAATCATTCTTTTGAGTTAATAAAGCAATCAAATCCCACGAATCTTCTGGACAACCATCATCCACTAAAATCACCTCAAAATCCTTATCAAGCTCATTAAATACAGCTTCCAATCTATCAACCAATTCCTCCAATTGATGCCTTGTTTTATAAACCGGACAAACGACAGAAAAAAAAGGATTAGGTTGTTGGGCCATTTTTTATTGAAGTAAAATTTTAACTGTAAAAATAAATAATCAAAGCATTTTCCTGCTAGTCTTTAATGTTTATGGTAATTGAATGCTTTTGAGCTTTTTTATCTGAAGGTTGCTCCAATTACCAATTGCATCAATCACCCTGCTCTGTTCTTCTTTTGAAATGGAATTATATAAGGGTAAACGAAGTAAGCAATCTGCAAATTTTTCTGTTCTCCTAAGAGAAATAGCAGGGAAATTGGCCAAATAATAGGGGCTTTGATGTAGTGGTTCATAATGAGCCAATGCTAAAATCCCCCTTTTGCCTAAGTATCCCCTCAGGTCTTCCCTGTCATATTTATTTTTAAAGAACAAATAATATCCGTGACCATTATGATTCGTTCCTTTTGGAACATATGGCTTTTGATAAATATCGAGTAAATCGGGCAAATGATTATCATAATAATCCCAGGCCTGTCTCCTTCCTTGCTGTATAGTTTCATAGTCCTCCAATTGACCCCATAGAAAAGCTGCTGTAATTTCGGAAGGCAAAAAAGAGCTGCCAAGATCTTGCCATTGATATTTAGTTTTTTCTCCCCTGAAAAAAGCTGCCCTATCGGTTCCTTTTTCCCATAGAATTTCCGCCCTTTCTACCAAACGGGGGTCATTGATCATCAAACACCCCCCTTCTCCAGCACTGATATTTTTAGTTTCATGAAAACTAAAAGCAGCCAATCCCCCAAAGCTCCCCAATGGTTTTTCATAATAAAAGGAACCCAAAGCTTGGGCAGCATCTTCCAATAAATATATATTGTTATCCCTGGCAATATTTCCTAAGGCTTTCATATTACAAGCCACCCCAGCATAATGTACTGCAATAATCGCTTTTGTTTTCGGCCCTATCCTGGCCTCCACAATATTTTCATCCAAAACCGGAACCCTCTTTTTGGTATCCACAAAAACCAGTTTTGCCCCACGTAATGCAAATGCATTGGCAGTGGAAACAAAAGTATAGGAGGGTAAAATCACCTCATCACCTTCCTTAATATCCAACAAAAGGGCCATTAGTTCCAGGGCGGTAGTTCCCGATTGGGTCAACAGGCACTTTTTACTTCCAATAATATTCTCCAAAAAATTTTGACATCTTTGGGTGAAAGCGCCATTACCTGACAATTTTCCTTGGGCATAGACTTCTTGTATCAAACTGGCTTCCCTGCCGGTTTGATAGGGTTTATTAAAAGGAATATTATAATCTTTCCAGTTCATTTCATTTCAAATCCCCTATCCTACAATTTACAAATATCAGGGCTAAGGAGTAATTAAAAGCAAATTTGTAATTAACTATTGAATCCGGTATAAATGAAGATTCCAAGCAGATGAATGGTCATCTATTTTTCTTACCAGTTCCAACCCGTCCATTGATATTGGTATGGAGGAAATCAAATAGTGAACGTTTAATTGATTTTTTAAATGGTCAAAATCATATGCTAAATCCTCAATTTTAGTATAATCCCTCCATTTAAATGCATCAAATTCATCAGGATATTTTTGATTTTGAAGGTAACATTTATTGCCCCAATCCTTCAGATGATAATTCAAAAAATCATTATTTGCAATCTCATCTTCCAGAACTTTAATAATTTGGTTTTTATGTTTTAGGGAATAATTTTGAAGGTAACCATCAATACACGGTAAACCATTATAAGCACTTATCGCCGGGTGAATATTGATATGCCCAAAATACCCTTGATAGGCCTCAGGGATAATGGATTTAAGTTTATTATATTGATCCCTTGCGTAAAACTCCTTAAAAGAGGCTGCCCTGTATCCCAAAAATGGTACCTGTTCATTGACCATATTCCTCCATTCATAATGATAGGGAAAAATATTGAGAGCGATCAAGCCCACCATTAATATTTTTTTGAATGGAATAGTACCTTCCAACATCACCAATGCCAATGCCGTAAAAACAAAAAACGGTATTAAATGGGCAAAACGAATCAAGGAAAAAGATTGAAGTTTTGGCCATAGCTTCCCCGGAAAATTGACTAACTCGGGAATATTAAGAACATTAGAAAGAAAGGATAAAATAAGAGCAATAAGCAACATAACCCCAATTTCCTTTTTCACACCATTCCTTATTTTACCAAGAAAAACACCAAGAAAAACCAATGGCAGATATCCCCACCAATAATAAACTCCCAAATATCCCCCTTTAGTTATTTCCTTGACTACATTAACAAGGCTAAATTCATGTCCAGGATATATCATTTCCGAACGATGGGAAATAAAGTTATTCTGAATAAAATAGGAATAAATTAATTGATATTCCTGAATTAAATACAAAAACAACCAAAACAAAAAGCCTCCAAACACCCATTTTGGCCATTTTTTGAAATAAATGCAGAACATTATAAACATCATAAAGGCCACTGACCAGGCAAAAATCCCTGCCAAAACCATCATCGAATAAGCGGAATACAAAAAAATCAGAGCAAAAGCCAAACAAATCCTCCTGCCCTCCCAGAGGTAGCCCATTCCCAGGGCAATTAAGGGCAATCCTGCAATAGAAATCCCCCTATGGGGGTAAAAAGGCAAGGAAGCCCAGATCAATGCAAATAAGATCATAACAGTTGAACTCCATTTCCCTTTCCAAAAATTAAGAAAGCCATACATGGAAAGGATGCCTATGAAAAAAATAAGGATTTTATTCACCAGGTAAGCATTTAATGGATCCATAAATCCATAAAAGACCAACTCAAGATTCAACCCGGAAGGAAGAGAAAACCTGGGTATTTCTTTTACCATTCCCTGAACAAGGGTCTCAGGTCCACTCCAAATTTTGCCTTGATCTGACAGCATTTTATACCAGGCTATATTGGAGTCCATATTGTCACCTACCGGGATATGTACATCCTCTCCCAAAAATATATAGGGGAATATCATTATCAGCCCAACAAATAAGACGAAGGCTGTTTTTCTCCAATCAAAAAAATAATTTCGAAAATTTATCCAATTCATTTTATCACATAGATTGCTTCAAAAATTTGAAAGGACAATTTACAAATGCTCCAATTTTAATAAATGGTTCATCCATCTTCCAATTTGCCCCATCCATATGGTGGGTAGAAATAAATGGCATTTCTTTATATTAACAAATAAAAAAGGGCTGCCAAAGATGGACAGCCCTTAGAAATATTTGCTCATGCAATCAGTTATTATTTTGCATAATTTACCGCTCTCATTTCTCTTATCACGGTCACTTTTATCTGACCTGGATATTGCATTTCCTTTTCGATTTTTTGTGAAATGTCAAAAGAAAGCTTTCCTGCTGTATTGTCATCCACATTCTCAGCATCAACTAATACGCGAAGTTCACGTCCAGCTTGCATGGCAAAGCATTTGTTAACTCCATCAAAACTTAAAGCCAAATCCTCCAGGTCTTTTAACCTTTTGATATAACTATCCATGATTTCCCTTCTGGCTCCTGGACGGGACCCGGAAATGGCATCTGACGCCTGAACAATGGGTGAGATCATGGAAGTCATTTCTATCTCATCGTGGTGAGCTCCTATGGCATTGCATACCTCTGGATGTTCCTTGTATTTTTTGGCCAACTCCATGCCCAAGATGGCGTGTGGAAGTTCAGCTTCCTCAGGGTAAACCTTACCAATATCATGAAGTAGCCCTGCCCTTTTGGCAAGCTTGGCATTTAATCCCATCTCAGCTGACATGGTCGCACAAAGTTTGGCTACCTCACGAGAATGCTGCAATAAGTTCTGTCCATAAGAGGATCGGAATCTCATACGTCCAACCATCCGGATTAATTCAGGGTGCAACCCATGAACGCCCAAGTCGATACAAGTTCTTTCCCCAATTTCTACGATTTCTTCTTCAATATTCTTTTCGGTTTTGGCCACCACTTCCTCAATCCGGGCGGGATGGATTCTGCCATCCTGCACCAATCGGTGTAAGGACAACCTGGCTATCTCCCTTCTTACTGGGTCAAAGCCTGAAATGATGATGGCCTCAGGAGTGTCATCAACGACAATCTCCACCCCAGTAGCAGACTCCAATGCCCGAATATTCCTACCTTCACGTCCAATGATTTTACCTTTGATATCATCGCTTTCAATATTAAAGATCGAAACACAGTTTTCAATGGCATGTTCAGTGGCTGTTCTTTGGATGGTATCCAAAACAATTTTCTTGGCCTGCTTGGTAGCACTTAATTTGGCCTGATCAAGGATGTCTTTGATATGGGATGAAGCCTTAGTATGGGCTTCATCTTTCAGCATGACCACCAGTTGATCCCTGGCTTCTTCTTTGGTTAGCAGGGCCACTTTCTCCAGGTCTGAAATTCTTTGATTGGTTACCCGGTCAAGCTCATCTTTTTTGACCTGAACTGAATGTAATTGGGCATTGAGGTTTTCCTTTTTGCTATCCAACTCAGCTTCCTTCCGCTTGAGCTGTTCCATTTCCTTCGAAAGGATCTGTTCCCGCTGTTTCAGCTTACCTTCATTAGTGATGAGGATATTTTTCTTTTTGTTAACTTCCTCTTCGAAATCAGCCTTTAATTTCAGGTATTTTTCTTTAGCCTCAAGAATCCTGTCTTTTTTGGTTGATTCAGCTGTGATTTCAGCCTCCCTAATGATACTTTTTGCTCTTTCCTGAGCTTCCTGTTCCAGCTTTTGGTTGTTCTTCCTCATAAGGAAACCCACCAAAACTGCCCCTAGTGCCAGCCCAACTACGCCAGCTACTATAATGTATAATGATACTCCCATAGGTAATTTTAGGTTAAATGACCTACCGGTATCGAAAAAGTCCCGCCTCTTGGGCTAGAAAGTAATAATTATAATACAGATTTTAATTGGTCATTGATCTGGAGCAGGGTAGCCGATATCTGTTCACTATCCTCAGAGGTCACTTCACTCACTTCCATCGCCTCTACCATACAATCAAATGCAACCATGGCCAGCAAATCCTGCTTATCATCTAAGCCAAATTCACTTCTGTATTTTTTGATTTTATCATTTATTAATTTGCCTATACGTCTGATTTTCGCCTCATCTTCAGCTTTCACCTTCATAGGATATTCCCTATCCCCAATTTTTAATTTAATTGAAAGTGTCTCCATATTATTCAGACAAATAGGTAATGATCTTATCGATCTCTTTGATATAATTATTTATTCTATTCCTCAATTCAGCAGAATCTACATTTTCTACCGGTAAATTGTTTACAATTTTACTAATTTTAATTTGATTTTTAAAATAATCCAATGAAGCCTCCTTTTCCTCCAACAACTGCTCTTTTTTTTCCAGTTCCTCCTTTAAGGATTGGTTTTCTTCCTGCAGATGGTGAAGCTTTCGGGTAACTTGAGCCGATAAACGTTCTAGTTTTTGGAGTTCCTCGTGGATCATTTCATTACTTTCTTATCAATGCCCCAATTTCCTTTTCGAAAGATTTCATCAATCGGTCCATAGACTTATCGATGATTTTATCCGTTAAGGTCTTTTCATTGTCCTGAAGGAAGAAACTTAGGGCGTATGCTTTTTTACCTTGTTCGAGATTTTCTCCCTGATAAACATCAAAAACCCCGATATGTTTCAACAGTTTTCCTCCTGCCTTTTCCGCAATTTTCCGGACAGCATCAAAAGTCACCTCCTTATCAATAACCAAAGAGAGGTCCCTTCTTACTTCAGGGAATTTTGAAATCTCCTGGTATTTTTTCAACCCCGAAGCTTTTTTTAGAAGATAATCCCACCTCAGCTCAGCAAAAAACACTTCCTGTTTTACTTCTGCCTGTTTGGTGATTTTCGGGGATAGCAAACCTACCGTTCCAATCTCTTTTTTCCCCAATTTTAATTTCAGGGCATAATCAAATGGAGATTCATGGATAATTTCCACCTCGGGAGTTTGGATATTGAGCTTGTCCAAAAGCTTTTCCACCACACTGTAAATATCTGGAAACGCAACTGGCTTGGAGGGTTCTAACCAACTCTCATCAGCACGGTCCCCAGTCAGGAATAATGACAGGTGGCTTTCCTCCCTGTAACCTTCTTCCTCTTTGTGATAAGTGGATCCAAACTCAAAAAACCTTAGGTCTTTTTGCCTCCTATTGATATTGTGGGCCAACACTTCCAAACCGGTAAATAAAAGGGTCTGTCGCATTACACCCAGATCCTCGCTTAATTTATTGACGATTTCCACACTTTGTCCTTCATCCAAATGGGTTGATTGCTCCGCATATCCTGGTTTAGTCAAAGAATTAGTCATCATCTCATAATAGCCCATTCCTGACAACAGTTCAGAAACCCTGAATTGAAGCTTATTGGAATCCTTAGCAGGATGCTCAGCCAAGTAACTGGATTGATAGGTATCCGAAAGCAAAACATTTTCAAAACCATAAATCCTGAGGATTTCCTCTATTATGTCCGCTTCACGGGTAACATCAACCCTGTAAGGCTTTACGATTGCCTTAAAACCTCCTTCACTTGCATCGGCCACTTGAATATCCAAACTTTCCAAGATTGCTTTCACTTCCTCTTTTGGAATGTTTTTTCCAATTAAGCGGTCAATATTCCTATACTTGACATCAATTTCAAAATCTTCAACTGGCTTGGGATAAAGATCAATAATTTCCGAGCTAACCTTACCTCCCGCCAATTCCTTGATCAGCATAGCGGCCCTTTTCAGGGCATAAACTGGCATATTCGGGTCGGTTCCTCTTTCAAACCTGAATGAAGCATCTGTTTTCAATCCATGCTGAAGACTTCCTTTTCGGATGACATCGGGGGAAAAATAGGCACTTTCCAAAAAGATGGTACTGGTACTTTGGGTTACTCCAGAACCTACCCCTCCAAAAATCCCTGCCATGCAGAGCCCGTGGTTTTCATCACAGATCATCAATTCTTCTCCCGAAAGTTTCCTTTCCTTTTCATCCAAGGTTGTGAAAACTGTTCCCTTTGGGAGTTTTTTGACAATGATCTTATCTCCTGCAACTTGGTCAAGGTCAAATGCATGAAGCGGTTGCCCCAAATCGTGAAGGATAAAATTGGTCAAATCCACTATATTGTTGATTGGCTCCAATCCTAAGGCTTTCAGGTAATTTTGCAGCCACTCTGGCGAGGGTCCGACTTTCACATTTGATAGGGTCAATCCAGCATACCGAGGACAATCAGCTGCATCTTCCACCTCGATACTTACCGGGCGACTATGGTCATCCACTTGGAAACCCTCCACATCAGGCAATGCCAAATCCTTTTTTAATAAGGCTTTCAAATCCCTTGCCACACCCAAATGGGAAGCCGCATCTGCACGGTTGGGGGTTAGCCCAATCTCAAGCACATCAGTGCTTTCTATTTGAAAATAATCACTGGCAGGGGTTCCATTATCCATTTCGGTGTCCAGCACCAAAATACCATCATGGCTTTTACCCAGGCCAAGTTCATCTTCTGCGCAGATCATTCCATGGGAAACTTCCCCCCGGATTTTAGCTTTTTTTATGGTAAAAGCTTCACCACCGTTTGGGCAAAGCTGTGCGCCCACAGTTGCCACTACCACCTTTTGCCCCTGAGCGACATTGGGGGCCCCGCAAACAATCGGCACCTCTTCACCGCCAATATCAACAGTGGTAACTTTTAGCCGATCAGCATTGGGATGAGGAGAACAACTTAGCACCTCACCAATAACAACACCCTCTAATCCTCCGGAAATGGATTCAAACCTTTCAATCCCCTCCACTTCCAATCCGGATTGGGTGAGTTTATCAGCAATCTCCTCTGTACTTTCTTCAAATGATATAAATTCTTTTAATCTATTTATAGCTACTTTCATGTACTAATCCTGGTTATTACTTTTGAAGGAACAAATTTAAGATAATTGCCATTGGCAAAAAGCTTATTCCTTGTAATTTTTCTCTCCTGCTGTAATAGCAATTCCCAAAATGTTTTCTTTTGGAGGTATTGGACAGGCAAAATCAGGGTTGTAGGCACAATAAGGATTATAGGCCAAATTAAAATCAATGGTGATTGAGCTGGGACCATCCTGCCTAAGATTAATGTACCTTCCGCCTCCATAAGTGCTTTTTCCACTTGTCTCATCTGCAAAAGCTAAAAAAAATTTCTTCTTATCAGGTTCATCAGTAGCCTGCAACAACAACAAGCGTCTGGTCAACCCTTCCAATTCAAATTCAACATAGGAATGCCTGATGTAACTTTCGGTAGAGCCATCGGTCATGGCCAGCTCCAGGATCTTTTGGTTTTCTAAAGGTATCATCCTGGCCCGGACCGAAAATTTTTGTTTTACCGGAAAAAAATCAAGCCCCTCCAAATTTTGTTTTTGTTCATTGGTCAGCGGAGAAGTTTCATTGTATTTTAAAAACTTAAACTGTTTCTCTCTTTCATCCAGAACCTTTTGTTCATATTCAGCCTTGCTTTCTCCACCGGTAAACATGTAGGCCACCGCAGCAACAGCCACCAAAATCACTATTGATAAGAAAATATTTTTTTGCTTCATTTTTAAATCATTGCTTCATCGGCGAAGCTAAAATAACCAACATCTGCGAAAATCAAATGATCCAAGACCGGCAACTCCAAATTACGTCCCAGCTCTACCAGTTTTTTTGTCAAATTAATATCTGCCTGTGAGGGTTTTAGGTTGCCAGATGGATGGTTATGAACCAAGATCATGGAACTGGCATTATTTTCAAGTCCATATTTAAAAATCAATTTTGGATCTGCAATGGTGCCGCTCATCCCTCCTTTGCTTATTAACAATTTTCGGATAACGTGGTTAGCCCTGCTCAATAGAATAATAAAAAAATGTTCTACAATTTCATCCATCAATTCAGCCTTCATCAACTCATAAACATCCTGGGAAGAAGAAATTTTCTTTCTCTGAGGGGCATCAACTGCCTTTCTTCTTCGCCCCAACTCCAAAGCACTTACAATGGCTATAGCTTTAGCCTCTCCTATACCTTTAAACTTCTGCAGATCTTTTACCCCCAATTTCGCAAGGGCACTTAAATCATGATCTACACTTGATAAAATATGCCTGGAAAGGTCTACCGCACTCAAAGACCTGCTGCCAGAACCAATCAAAATAGCAATGAGTTCTGCATCCGTCAATGCCCCTTTTCCTTTTAACAGCAGTTTTTCACGGGGCCTTTCCTCTTCAGCCAAGGCGGAAATTTTAATCGACTGGTAAGCATCCATAAAAAATAGTTCTAAAAATAATCCAATACCCCTCCCATCTCACAAAACATCAAAACTAAAAGTATTAAAAATGAAGCAAATAAAAAAAGTCTCATCAATTCAGATGAGACTTCTCCGATAAAATACCGTAGGTGGTGGAATTTTAACCTAATGTATTAATAAATCTAGCCAAGCTAGATTTTTTATTGGCTGCATTATTTTTATGGATAATGTTTTTCTTAGCAAGTTTGTCAATCATAGAAGACACCTTCTTGAATAGCTCTTGCGCTTCAACTTTATCAGTAGTATTTCTAAGTCTTTTGATAAAAGTTCTGGTGGTTTTCGCTTGATATTTATTCCTCAAACGCTTGGCTTCGTTAGCCCGGATTCTCTTTAGAGCTGATTTGTGATTTGCCATATCTATTTATTAACTTATAATTTCTTTATTTTTGCCCCTTAAAATTAATCGGAGTGCAAATTTAAATGTTTTATTTTTAAAGACAAAAGGATTTCTAAACAATAACTCATGAAAGTTTAAAAATCAATCAGTTAATCCCCTTAAAACGGATCTAACTAGGCGCAAAGGTAGGCATTTATTATTCGGTTTCTTTCATTTTCTCCTTTAAATTTCAACATGAAACGAAGTTTATTTTTACTTTTCTTACTTTTAATTGACTTTCAGGGATTTGCATATTGGGGCTTTTATGCTCATAAAAAAATAAACAGGCAGGCAGTATTCTCTTTACCCCTCGAAATGATCGGTTTTTTCAAAGAAAACATCCAATACATAACGGAAAACGCAGTCAATCCTGATAAAAGGAGATATGCAGTGGAAGGGGAAGCGGAAAAGCATTTTATTGATGCCGATGTGTATGGGGACAGCGCAGTCTATTCGCTTCCAAGATACTGGAAGGAGGCAAAGGAAACTTTTACTGAAGACACCTTGAGGAAGTACGGCATTGCCCCATGGAATGTGCATTTTGTCCAACATCAGCTAACAGAAGCCTTTGAAGAAAAAAATGGACCAGCCATTCTGCGATTAGCTGCAGATTTGGGGCATTATATTGGCGATATCAATGTACCTCTCCATACCACTGAAAACTATAACGGGCAACTCACCGGCCAAGAAGGAATCCATGGTTTTTGGGAAACAAGGATCCCTGAACTTTTGGCAGAAAATTTCAATTTGTTTGTTGGAAAAGCGGAATATGTCGAAAACACCCAGTTGGCAGCTTGGGATGCTATCATCCAGGCCCACCAAGCCCTGGATAGTGTTTTGCTTTTTGAACGGCAATTGGATGCCAAATTCAGCAAGGACAAAAAATATAGCTTTGAAGAAAGAGGTAACCGGAACATGAAAGTTTACTCTAAAGCTTATACCCTGGCATACCATAAAATGCTCCATGGACAGGTGGAAAGGCAAATGAAAAAATCCATCAAAATGGTGGCAGACTTTTGGTTTACAGCATGGGTGGATGCAGGGCAACCTGACCTATCAAAATTACTTCAGCACCCCACACAAATCCCCCCGGGACACGATTCCAATAATAATCCCAATCACCTTGAAAGACCTTCTTCTCCTCCTTAAAAAAAACAGCTTCTTAAATTTCTCTAGAAGCTGCTCAATTTGGCTAATCCTATATTTGAAAGTCCCCAAAGGGAAAACTTGATCAGGCAGAAGCTAAATATTTTCTAATGCAATTGGCAATACGGGTAAAGGTATCCCTGAATTTTTCTTCATCTTCCTCCAACAAGGTCACTCTAAACCCTCTTAGATTGGAACAAAAGGAGCTGACTGGAACCACACAAATCCCCTCGGCGGCTAACAAATTATAAACAAAACGTTTATCATGAGGCATATCTTCTTCATTCAGCCATTGATCAAGATATCCCTTTACCCTTTGATCTTCGACTGGAAGGTATTGTTTGGCATTGAGGACTTTTTCGTCAAAAACAATGGTATTATAAAATGCCCCTTTGGTTTTATTAAACATAATCCCAGGCACATCTTTCAACACCTCCTCCATGATCCTACTCCGCTGTCCAATCCTGGCATTGGCTTTTTTTCTATATGCAGAATATTCAGGGTGACTCATAATTTTAGGAATGGCCAATTGGGGCAACATGGTAGAACACACCTCTATCATTTTGGCATTATCCAAGGTAGTGCAGAGCTTATCAAACTCGGAGGATGCCTCTCTATTATAAAATTCCATCCAGCCACACCTGGAGCCGGGCCATGGAAACTCCTTGGATATACCTTTCAAAGAAATACCTGGAAGATCCCCGATCACTTCGGATAGCGGGATAGCATCATAGCCATTATAAGTTATGTTTTGATAAATCTCATCAGCAATGATCAACAAATTAAATTCTCTTGCAATGGAAACAAATTGCTCCATTACCTCCCGCGGATACACCATTCCAGTTGGGTTGTCCGGATTGATAATCAATAGCCCTACAATATTTGGATTATATTTCACCTTATTATACAAATCATCCATATCCGGGTACCAATTGTTGGCCGGGTCCAATTTATAGGTAATTGGAAAAGTGTTTGCA
The DNA here is from genome assembly GCF_030409905.1 of Echinicola jeungdonensis. Lineage (NCBI taxonomy): Bacteria > Pseudomonadati > Bacteroidota > Cytophagia > Cytophagales > Cyclobacteriaceae > Echinicola > Echinicola jeungdonensis. Next base: position 2,770,775 of record NZ_JAUFQT010000001.1, on the reverse strand, counting down.
TGGGCAGCCTCTGCAGAACTATGAGTAGAATATGCCGGAGAGGGCCCAATGATCCTTGCTGTAGGAATCAAAAACTGATAGAGTCTGGCAATCGCATCCCCTAAGCCATTAAAAAACAAGATATCCTCAGCAGTGATTTTCACACCATTCCGCTTATTATTTAAGTCAGCCAAAAACTCCCTGGTTTTCAACATTCCTTTGGAATCAGCATACCCATAAGTCTTGTCGTCCTGAACCAATTCAGTAACGATGTCCTTCATCCAGGAGGGAATCCTATTGTTTTTCTGAATTGGGTCCCCAATATTCTCCCAGGTAATCTCCTTGCCTAATTTTTCGATCAATTTTGCCTTTTTGACAATTCCCCTGATCTCATAGGTCAATTCGTCTGCACCTGGGGCTAACAAAATTTGCCTGATCATATTTACTTGATTATCGTAATTTCCAAATTTCCGCCAAAAGTAATCAAAAAAAGAACCCCATACCTATTATTCTTACAAATAGATAGGGGGTTACTTATTTAGGAAACCGAAATCACTGTTAGATCCTATTTCAACTTCTTATACTTCAACCTTCTTGGGGTAACATCACCCAATCTCTTTTTCTTATTTTCCTCATATTCAGAGAAATTCCCTTCAAACCAATATACTTGGGAATCCCCTTCAAAAGCTAAGATATGGGTACAAATCCTATCCAAGAACCATCTGTCGTGGGAAATAATAACGGCACAGCCACCGAAATTTTCCAGGGCTTCCTCCAGGGACCTAAGGGTATTTACATCCAAATCGTTGGTAGGTTCGTCCAAGAGCAGCAAATTCCCATTTTCTTTCAGTGTCAAGGCCAGGTGAACGCGGTTCCTTTCCCCACCGGAAAGCACCCCCACTTTTTTTTCCTGGTCAGCCCCGGAGAAATTAAACTTGCTGACATAAGCACGGGCATTAACCTCTTTATTACCTAGTTTGATCAATTCGTTCCCCTCAGAAATAGTTTGATAAACAGACTTATCAGGATCCAGGTGATTATGTTCCTGATCCACATAGGCTAATTTCACCGTTTCCCCCACTTCAAAATTGCCATCGTCAGGTTTTTCCTTTTGGGTAATGAGTTCGAACAAAGTTGTTTTCCCTGCCCCATTGGGACCAATCACTCCAACAATCCCCCCTTGTGGCAGGGAAAAGGAAAGGTCTTCAAACAATAATTTGTCACCATAGGCTTTGGACACCCCATTTACTTCAATGACTTTGTTTCCCAACCGTGGACCTGGGGGAATATATAATTCTAATTTGGCTTCTTTTTCTTTGGCTTCCTCTCCCACCAATTTTTCATATGCATTCAACCTTGCCTTACCTTTGGCTTGCTTAGCTTTAGGGGTCATCCGGATCCAATCCAATTCCCTTTCCAGGGTTTTTTGCCGTTTGGATTCTGTCTTTTCTTCCTGCTGCAATCGTTTTTGCTTTTGTTCCAGCCAACTGGTGTAATTTCCCTTCCAAGGGATACCTTCTCCCCTGTCCAGTTCCAGGATCCACCCTGCAACATTATCCAGGAAATATCTGTCGTGGGTAACGGCAATCACTGTTCCTTTATATTGTTGCAAATGCTGCTCCAGCCAAAGTACGGACTCCGCGTCCAAATGGTTGGTAGGTTCATCCAGCAAAAGCACATCAGGCTCTTGAAGCAATAATCGGCAAAGGGCAACCCTCCTTTTCTCTCCTCCGGATAAATTCCCAACATTGGCATCACTGGGAGGAAGATTTAGGGCATCCATGGCTTTATTTAACACCACGTCCAGTTCCCATGCATTGGCGGCATCCAACTTTTCCTGAACTTCACCCTGTTTTTCAATCAGTTTGTTCATGGCATCCGGATCCTCCATGACGGCAGGGTCCATAAACTTCTCATTGATTTCTTCGAATTCTTTCAAAAGGGCTTTGGTATCGGCTACTGCCTCTTCTACAATTTCCTTTACTGTTTTTTCAAGATCCAATTTTGGCTCCTGCTCCAACATACCCACAGAATACCCGGGAGACCAGACCACTTCGCCCAGGTATTCCTTATCCATGCCGGCAATAATCCGTAGCAAGGAACTTTTACCTGACCCATTGAGTCCTAGGACACCAATCTTGGCCCCATAAAAAAAAGACAAATAAATATCTTTCAATACTTTCTTTTGCGGAGGGTACACTTTAGAGACCCCGGACATGGAAAATATGATCTTCTCGTCACTCATAAATATTAACTTTACCTTCTGGTTTTACATGAAAAAACAAAGATGGCAAAAAATCACCTTTCTTAGGATAAATGCATCTTAATTAATTAATTTGCAGAAAACAAGAATAGCGGACTAACCACCAACCTATCAATATCGAAGATGGAGCATCCATACGGATACATTAAAGACAACAAAGTTTATTTAAAAGGATTTTTAGATCAGGAAGACAGGGTCATCGGAGAAGTTAAAGAAAACGAAGCCTCTACCATCAAATATTTTGAAGACCGTTTTGAGATGGTGAAGAAAAAGGTAGAAGATCTCAAAAAGGACATTGAGGAAAACCAAAACAAAGGTTCTTTCCTAATGAAACTGATCCACCTGAGAAAATCCCTGATGCAATATGATGCATTGGGTGACTTTGTACCCTTAATCAAGGAGCTGGACCAGCTTGAGGATTATCTTTCAGAAATCATCCAGGCCAACAGAGACAGAAATCTGGAAATAAAGAAAGGCCTGATCCTGGAAGCTGAAGCATTAAAAAACGAAACTGACTGGAAAGAAACTTCAGAAGCCTTCAAGGAACTCAAGCAACGCTGGATCAAAACAGGCCCGGTAGAAAAGGAAATCGAAGAAGAAATAGAAGCCAAGTTCAAAGATGCAGTGGATACCTTCTTTGAAAACCGTAAAAACTATTTTGAAGGCCTTGCCCTACAGGCAGAAGAAAACATTAAAGTTTATGAAGCCTTGGTGGTCCAAGCTAGGGAGGCCTTTGCAATGGATGATGCCAAAAAAGCCTTTGAAATAAGCAAAAAAATCCAGAAACAGTGGAAAGAGTCCGGAAAAGTCCCAGCCGAAAGGCGTCAACCCCTCTGGGATGAATTTTCAAAGCTGAACAATAGAATTTTCAGTCGCTACAAAAGGACTTTACAGTCAAAGCCAAGGCTAAAACCTTTTGAAATAGTCAAAAAATCGGAGAAGCTCGCTGAGGAAATGAAATCCCTATCCAGAGGCCCGATGTCTCCAGAAAAAATCTCCAAAGCAAAAAAACTCCAAAGTGAATGGAAGTCCCTTCCGCCCAAAAAACCGCGGGAAGCGAAACTATATTCACGCACATTCGTCTTTTTTGCAGATGTGGTATTTGAAAAGTCCTTTCTGGACAAATTAGCTAATTCAAAATTCCAGGACTTCCGTGAAAAGGATCCAAAAGAACAAAATCAGATTAAAATCAACATTATAAAGGATTTAATTGGAAGAGACCAAAAAGAGCTTGATACAGTAAAGGAAAATGCTGAAAAATTCCGGTCTAATGAAGGGGATTTTGAAGTAATGCTTCATAGAAAATTAAGTGCGTTTAAAAGGAAATTGGATGTAAAAAATCATATATTAAAGGAACTTTCAAACAATTAGTCAGTTTGAGTTTTAAAAAATAAAAGTATTTATATTTTTGCATCCCCGTGCAATACGGAATAAACTAAAATATTGAGACTATGTATTGGACATTAGAACTTGCATCTTATTTGGAAGATGCTCCGTGGCCAGCAACAAAAGATGAATTAATCGATTATGCTATTCGTTCTGGAGCTCCTCTTGAAGTAGTCGAGAACCTTCAGGAGTTGGAAGACGATGGAGAACCTTATGAAAACATTGAAGAAATCTGGCCTGATTACCCAACAAAAGATGATTTCTTCTTTAACGAAGACGAATATTAACAAAAAGCCCTATGTTTAGGGCTTTTTGTGTTTTATCTCCCATTTCCAATACCCTTTGTTCCTATCACCCCTTGAATCTTGGGAAATTATATTTGTCTTTCTTTTTTTGAATTAAAAATGAAGCATACTCCATGTCCTCCGGAGTAGTGATTTTGATGTTTTCTGGATTACCTGCAATGAGGCTTACTTGCCAGCCCTGATGCTCAAACACCGTAGCATCATCAGTAAAGTGGCGCAATTCGGTTACATCAAAAGCTTTTTTAATGCGCTTCAAGTCAAAAGTCTGTGGGGTTTGTACCAACCTGAAATATTCTCTTTCCTGATAAAAAGAACGGTCATCATCGGTTAATTTCCTGATAGAATCTTTAAGGGGAACCACTGCTATGGCACTTCCTGAGTGAAGCGCTTCCTCAAAACCATTGGAAATCACTTCCTGGCTAACAAAAGGCCTAACCCCATCATGTATGGCCACTAAGCCATCTTCCCAATCCAAATAATCCAAACCGTGCTTCACTGACTGAAACCTGGATTTACCTCCAACGACCATTTCATGGGGAATATCGAAGGAAAATTTCTTACACAATTCCTTCCAAAAAGGAAAATCCACTTCTGGAAGGACCAATACCAAAGTAAGATTAGGGTCATAATTGAAAAATGCTTCCAAAGTATGCATTAAAATGGGCTTTCCACCGATTTCCAAATATTGCTTGGGAATGGAGCCCCCCATTCTGGATCCTTTGCCTCCCGCAACAATTATCGCTGCTTTATTCATAAAACTCACAAATATTAAGGCACAAATGTAACTAACCAGGCAGAATAGCCCGTTTATTCCACATTATGATTAGATGAAATATTAAAAAAAATAAAAAAGGCTCCGAAGAGCCTTTCAAAATTTTATATTATCAGCATGGCATCTCCATAGGAGAAGAACCTGTAACCTTCTTTGACTGCTTCCTGGTAAGCTTTCATAATCAGATCATATCCTCCAAATGCTGCAGTAGTCATCAATAGCGTACTTTCGGGCATGTGGAAATTGGTAATCAAAGCATTGGCAATTTTAAAATCATAAGGCGGAATAATAAACTTATCAGTCCAACCACTGGATGCTTTTAACCTATTGCTAGCCGTTACTGAAGATTCGATAGTTTTTAAGGATGTAGTGCCTACTGCTACTACTCTTTTCTTTTCCTCCAGAGCTTCATTAACCAAATCAACAGTAGGCTGTGGAATATCATAGTTTTCAGAGTCCATCTTATGCTTGGTCAGGTCCTCTACATCCACCTGTCTAAAGGTTCCCAGACCAATATGAAGTGTAATCGGGCTTACTTCCACCCCTTTGATTTCCAACCTTTTCAATAAATGAGGAGTAAAGTGCAGACCTGCAGTAGGTGCAGCCACAGCCCCTACATGTTCTGCATAAATGGTTTGATAACGCTCACGGTCTTCCTCTTCAACTTTTCTTTCGATGAATTCTTTAAGTATCGGAGTTTCCCCTAATGCATCAATGGTTTTGTAAAATTCCTCATCAGTACCATCAAAAAGAAAACGGATGGTTCGGCCTCGGGAAGTAGTATTGTCAATAACTTCTGCCACTAAATCACTATCCCCAAAATAAAGCTTGTTACCTACCCGTATCTTTCTGGCAGGATCAACCAACACATCCCAAAGTCGTAATTCCCGGTTTAATTCTCTTAACAGGAATACTTCTATTTTTGCTCCAGTCTTTTCTTTATTGCCATATAACCTGGCTGGAAAAACTTTAGTGTTATTGGTTACAAACACATCCCCTTCGTCAAAATATTCAATGATATCCTTAAATATTCTGTGCTCAATTTTACCGGTATCCTTGTGGACTACCATTAATCGAGACTCGTCTCTATTATCGGATGGATATAAGGAAATTAATTTTTTTGGAACCTCGAATTTGAAATCGGATAATTTCATAAATGTTTTTGAGATAAACGCGTTGAATATTTTGATTTTACGATACGCTCGTAAAAACTGCAAAGATAATAAGAATTATAGGTAAAACTACCTATATTAACAAATAGTTTCAAACATAATTAATAGGTGATCATTTTTAGGCTTATTTGGGAAAGTTTTCGATTTGCATGGCAGGCTTTGAGAGCTAACCTGACAAGAACCATACTTTCCCTATTAGGGGTTACCATCGGCATTTTTGCCATCATTGCAGTTTTCACATTAGTGGATTCACTGGAAAGAAACATCAAGTCTAGTTTCACCTTTTTAGGAACCAATGTCCTCAGGGTGGACCGTTTTCCCTTCTCTTCCGGGCCTGGTGAATATCCCTGGTGGAAGTATTTTCGGAGACCACCAGGCAACTATTCCGAATATGAGTTTTTACAGGAAAGGCTTCAAAATGCGGAAGCCATAACTATTTCAGCATCTTCCAATTCTACCCTCAAAAGCGGCAGCAGTTCATTTGAAGGAGCCACTCTCCAAGGGGTGATCTTTGACCACAAGGAAGTATATGATGTCCCAGTAGTTGAAGGCCGCTATTTCACCGAAATGGAGATCTCAGCTGCCCGGAATGTCGCTGTTATAGGTTCAAAAATTTCAAATGCCCTTGCCGCCGCCGCCCCTATCATTGGCCAAAAAATCAAAATCAGAGGGCAAAATTTTGTAGTAATTGGCCTTTTGGAAGAAGAAGGAGCAGGATTATTTGACCTACCTTCCAAGGACAATACCTGCTTGATTCCATATGGGTCTTTTAACAAGATGTATTACCTGGGCAGAAATGGAGTGGAGCCAACCATCGCTGCAAAAGGCCTGGACTCAGATGAAGGTTTGGAATCCCTGGAAAACGAAATGACGGGCCTTTTACGGGCAAAAAGAGGCCTCAAGCCAACTGAGGAAAATAATTTTGCCTTGAACAAATCGGAATTCATCCAAAATGCCATTGGGTCGATTTTTGATGTAATCAGCATTGCAGGGGCAGTAATCGGTGGTTTTTCTATTTTGGTGGGCGGATTTGGAATAGCCAACATCATGTTTGTCTCCGTAAAAGAAAGAACCCCTATTATCGGGATTCAAAAATCCCTGGGGGCCAAAAATTATTTTATCCTCTTGCAGTTTTTATTTGAAGCCACTTTCTTGAGCTTAATTGGTGGTTTGGCAGGTATCGGCTTGGTTTTCGCCCTTACCTTTATTCCTTTAGGAGCTTTGGAAGTGTACCTTTCCCTAAAAAACATCATAATAGGCTTGCTTCTTTCCTCATCCATTGGAATAATTTCAGGATTTATCCCGGCAGGAATTGCCTCAAGAATGGACCCCGTGGAAGCAATCCGCTCCAATTAATAAATGTAATAGGTATTCTAGCCTCTTTTCCTCTGGCTAATTTTTGAATTAACACTTGCCTTTCCGAATTAGTACTTCAGTGTTTATTAAGGAAATTCAGGTTGCCAAAGCATTATTAAAAAAAAGGGAAGCAATATTGCCTCCCTTTTGATTTATTGATCTATTCTGAAAATCAGTCTTCGGAAACCTCTTCCTCAACCACACCGCTTAGTCCGGCTTTTTCTTTAATTTTCAATTCCAATTCCTCCATCAATTCAGGATTATCCTGAATCAGGGTTTTCACAGCATCTCTGCCCTGACCTAGTTTATTGCCTTCATAGGAGAACCAGGAACCGGCCTTCTTAATGATTTCAAACTCAACACCCAAGTCAATGATTTCCCCAACTTTGGAAATTCCCTGGCCATACATAATGTCAAATTCAACAACTTTGAATGGAGGAGCAACTTTGTTTTTAACCACTTTTACTTTGGTCCTATTTCCCAAGATATTATCAGCACTTTCCTTGATCTGTCCAATCCTTCGGATATCCAGTCTTACAGAAGAATAAAATTTCAAGGCATTACCACCGGTAGTGGTTTCCGGGTTGCCAAACATCACACCGATTTTATCCCTAAGCTGGTTAATGAAGATGCAGGAACATCCAGTCTTATGAATGGCACCAGTTAACTTCCTCAATGCCTGGGACATCAACCTCGCCTGAAGGCCCATTTTGCTATCTCCCATTTCTCCTTCAAGCTCACCTTTTGGCACCAATGCCGCCACGGAATCAATTACGATGATATCAATAGCCCCGGAACGGATCAGGTGTTCAGCGATTTCCAAGGCTTGCTCTCCATTATCCGGTTGGGAAATAAGCAGGTTTTCAGTATCGATCCCCAGCTTTTCCGCATATCCTTTGTCAAACGCATGTTCTGCATCGATAAAAGCAGCCAATCCACCGGATTTTTGGGCTTCAGCAATACAATGCATGGCCAAGGTCGTCTTACCGGAAGATTCCGGTCCATACACTTCAATAATCCTACCTCTGGGCACCCCTCCAACACCTAAAGCCATATCCAGCCCCAGGGAACCTGTGGAGATTGCGGGTACATCCAGTACGGTATTGTCACTCAGCTTCATCACAGTCCCCTTTCCATAAGTCTTTTCCAACTTATCGATGGTGAGCTGAAGCGCTTTAAGTTTTTCTGTATTTACGCTCATAAATTATTTAGGTAGAAACTTATTCAATTTATAAATATGCTGTGAAAGTAAACATTCGAAAATTGAATATCAACTTAATAAACAACCATTGTTTTATATTACCGTTTTACTAATTTAGGAATTTCGGTTATGTTGTCCTTGTGGATTGGTATAACTTTTGAAAAGAACCAAGAAACCAATAAAATGCTTATGCATTTACTTTCCAAATTAATGTTATTGGCTTTTGTCCTCCTGTCTCCCCTATCGGATGCATCGCCGCAATCCCATTCCGTCCCCCCGTATGACAATGGAGAATCTCTTACCTTTAAGGTCAAATACCTTTTCTTTAATGCGGCCGAAGCCAAAATGGTCATTGATCCCCAAATCCACCTAATTAATAACCGCCCAAGTTACAAGATCGACGTTTATGGCAGGACCCTGAATATTTTCAGCCTTTTTTATGTTAAAGATAATTGGGGTACCTATATGGACACCTCCATGCACATTCCCTACAAATCTTACCGCCATATCGAAGAGGGCGGATACCGGAAACATGAAGTGATCGACTTTGACCACAAAAATAAAACCGCTACGGTTAATCTCTATGATCGTGAAAATAAAAAAGTGGTCAAAACAAATAATCATGACATCCCTCCAGGTGTTCAGGACATCGTCAGTGGTTTTTATTATTTACGAACTATGGACCTGGATCAGTACAATAAAAAGGATGTTATTAACATCCGGGGATTTTTTGATGAAAAATCATATAACCTAAAATTAATATACGAAGGAAAGGACAGGGTTTCTACAAAAATCGGGGAATTCGACACCTATGTATTTTCTCCTATAATGCCTGACAACAAACTATTCAGCGGGAAAAACCCCATCAAAGTATGGATAACGGATGATAAAAACAGAATTCCCGTTAAAATTGAAGCTGATCTGGTAGTAGGTGCCCTTAACATGGAAATTACTGAGGCTACGGGTTTACGTAACAATTAATTGAACCTCCCTTAATCTAAAATTAACAAATAGCTATAATTACAAAATTTTATATCAAACCATTCCCTATTTCCACCCTTACAACTTATTTCTTTTCATAGTTTTTATAAATTAGCGGTGTTATAAGTTAACAACAAACAGGAAAACTCAAATGAGTGACAAACCAAAAATCAAGGTACTGGTTGTAGATGATGAACCAGATATTATTGAAATTTTAACTTACAACCTCGAAAAAGAAGGTTATGAAGTAGCTTCTGCCACAAATGGAATGGAAGGAGTCAAGACAGCAGTAAAATTCAAACCAGATGTTATCCTGTTGGACATTATGATGCCCCAGCAAGACGGGGTGGAAACCTGCCGTCAAATACGGGATTTGGAAGAACTGAAAAACACCTTTATCATCTTTTTAACAGCCCGGTCAGAAGAATATTCTGAAGTGGCAGCCTTTGATGTGGGGGCGGATGATTACATTACCAAACCTATTAAACCCAGAGCATTAGTAAGCAGAATTGCAGCCTTATTTCGTCGGGAATCCAAAAAGGAACCGGAAAACACTCAGATCAAAATCAAGGATTTGGTCATTGATCGCACAAGTTTTACTATTGATAAAAATGGTAAGACCATCACTCTACCCAAAAAGGAATTTGAATTATTGTATTTTTTGGCCAAAAACCCTAATATGGTTTTTAGCAGGGATGAATTGTTGCAAAATATTTGGGGGACAGACGTTTTTGTTTTGGCAAGAACTGTGGATGTACACATCAGGAAAGTCCGCGAAAAAATTGGTGATAACTACATCACTACTGTAAAGGGCGTAGGATATAAATTTGAGTTAAATTAATAATGCTGACCACTTCAAGGGGGATTTCCCTCGTTTTGGCTATTGCCATTGCTACTCTTACGGTCGCGTTTTTGTCATTACTGGATGACGCGACCCCTACCTTATTGGTCGTAGCAGGAGGGCTATCCTTTTCTGTATCCTATTTGCTTACCTATGTCACCTTGGAATTTTTGATTTTTAAAGAGATCAGCAACATTTATACGGTATTGGAAAAAATCCAAAAAAAGGACTTATCAGGTGTGGCCGAAAAACCCAAAAAATCCTCTATCTCCCCATTAAGGAAAATCAATGACACCATCAATTCCTATGCTCAGGCCAAGAACAAAGAAATAGAAACCTTACAACGAAACGCTGCTTTTAGAAGGGAATTTATTGCTGATATTTCCCATGAATTAAAAACCCCAATATTTGCCGCCCAGGGATATGTCCACACCTTAATGGACGGTGCGGTGGATGACCAAAAGGTCAGGGACAAATTCCTGAAAAGGGCTGCAAAAAGCCTTAATTCATTGGACAAACTTGTCCAGGATTTGCTTACCCTTAACCAAATGGAAAGCGGGGTTGTCAAATTCCATTATGAGGTGTTTGATGTAAGGGAATTGATTCAGGAAGTAATCGAACAATTGGAAAACAAAGCGGAAAAGCGGAATGTGGCCATCCGATTTACTTTTGACGAAGACAAAAATCACTGGACCAAGGCCGACAAGGATAAGATTTACCGTGTCTGCCAAAATCTTATTTCCAATGCCATCAAATACAACCACGAAGGTGGGGAGGCGCACATCAATTTAAAAACAAAAAAGAATCACCTCAACATTGAGATCAGGGACAATGGGCAGGGAATTCCAGCTGAGGACTTAAAAAGAATTTTTGAACGTTTTTACCGGGTGGAAAAAAGCCGGTCAAGGGAAAAAGGGGGGACAGGATTGGGCCTTGCCATTGTAAAACACATTCTGGAGGGGCATAAAAGCAAAATTTCCGTTTCTTCCACCGTCGGAAAAGGCTCTATTTTCACTTTTTCTCTCCCATTGGCCAAAAATAAATTGACCAAAGGAAACCCTAAACCAACAACTACAAAATAATATTTTGGCCAGACATTTTTTACCCCGCATTTTTTAGTTATTTTTGCCGCTTGATTTGGTGGGTATTAGCCAAGGTTTATGAAGAAAATAGACTTTAAACAACTTATTCTGTTTGAAAATGAGGATTACATTGTAATCAACAAGCCCCCATACCTATCGACCTTAGACGATAGGCATGAAAGGCAAAACATTTTGCAATTGGCCAAAAAGCACACTCCCGATGCCCAGGTGTGCCACCGATTGGACAAGGAAACTTCCGGATGTTTGGTAATTGCCAAAAACCAGGAGGCTTACCGAAACATTGCTATCCAATTTGAAAACAGAAAAGTCAATAAGGTTTACCATGCTGTCATAGATGGAATTCATGAATTCAAAGATCTCCTGGTGGACCGCAACCTGATTGCCAGCAGTAAAGGAATGGCCAAAATCAGTAAAGACGGAAAATCGGCCACCACGTATTTTACGACATTGAGTACCTATCAGGCACATTCACTGGTTGAGTGCCGCCCTGTTACAGGACGGTTGCATCAGATCAGGATTCATTTGGCCTATCTCAAGTCACCGATATGTGGGGATGAATTATATGGCGGAAAACCGCTTTACCTGTCCAAATTAAAAAGAAGATTTAACCTCAAACAAGGAACAGAGGAACTACCTATTATGCAGCGTGTTTCCCTGCATGCCTATTCGATTGGCTTTGAGGGAAGGGATGGAAAACCTATTGAGGTTTCTGCCCCCTACCCTAAAGATTATGCGGTATTGATCCATCAACTGGAGAAAAACAAGTAAGCAAACTCCCGGTTCTAAAAAAGGAACCAAAAAGAAACTTGATGAAGGAATAAAAGTTCAATCACCAAGTGACTCAAAGGAGCTATCCGTATAAAAATCAGGCACTAAACAGGGGGATATATTGCATATGTATTAGATTCCTTCTATCTTTGTGTCCCTTTTTGAAGGTGAAATGTATTTAACAAGCTAATAATTAAACATTTACACAGTGGATACTTTAAGCTATAAGACCGTATCAGCCAACCGTACTACCGTACAAAAAGAATGGGTTGTAGTGGATGCCCAGGCACTAGTACTAGGTAGAGTTGCCAGTGAGGTTGCAAAAATTCTAAGAGGCAAAAACAAGCCAAGCTTTACTCCTCACGTGGACTGCGGAGACAATGTCATTGTCATCAACGCAGACAAAGTCAGACTGACCGGTAAAAAATGGAACCAAAAGGTTTACGTTCGTCACACCGGTTTTCCAGGAGGACAAAGAATTTCTACACCAAAATTATTGAAAGAAAAGTCTTCTGCCATTCTTATTGAAAAAGCAGTAAAAGGAATGTTGCCCAAAAATAAATTGGGTAGCAAGTTGTTCACCAACCTACACGTATATGAAGGTACCGAGCATCCTCATACTGCACAGCAACCAAAAGAAATTAATTTATAATTTGATCATTCCATGGAAATTATCAAAACAATAGGTAGAAGAAAAACATCTGTAGCTAGGGTTTATATGAAGCCTGGCAAAGGAGAGATTATTGTCAATAACAGAAGTTTAGAAGCATACTTCCCTTTTGACCTTCACCAAATTGTGGTGAAGCAACCCCTTACTTTGGTGAATGAAGGAGAAGCTTATGATGTAAAAATCAATGTAGACGGTGGTGGAATCAAAGGCCAAGCAGAAGCCGCCAGAATGGCGATTTCCAGAGCCCTTTGTGAATTTAACCAAGACCACAGAAGTCCATTGAAAAAAGAAGGTTTCCTTACTCGTGACCCAAGAATGGTTGAACGTAAGAAGCCAGGTCGCAGAAAAGCGAGAAGAAGATTCCAGTTCTCCAAACGTTAATTTGGAGCATTTACTCCGTACATCTTTTAAAATTTACATAATTAATGACAAAATTAGAATATAAAGACTTACTGGATGCTGGTGTTCACTTTGGACACTTAACAAGAAAGTGGGATCCGAAAATGGCGCCGTATATCTTCATGGAGAAAAACGGTATCCATATCATCGACCTAAACAAAACGCTTGTTTGCCTTGAAGAAGCATCCAACGCACTCAAGCAAATCGTTCGCAGCGGCAAAAAGATAATGTTCGTAGCCACTAAAAAGCAGGCCAAGGACTTAGTAGCAGAAGAAGCTGCAAGGTTAAAAATGCCATTTGTAACCGAAAGATGGTTGGGTGGTATGATGACCAACTTTGCAACTATCCGCAAATCCTTGAAAAAGATGTCTTCCATCGACAAAATGATGAAAGATGAGTCATACACAAGCCTTGCTAAAAGGGAGCGTTTGATGATCACCAGACAGCGCCAGAAATTGGAAAATGTACTAGGAGGTATTTCTGACCTTACTCGTCTTCCTGCTGCACTTTTCGTAGTGGACATCAAAAGAGAACATATAGCCATTGCCGAAGCTAAAAAGCTTGGTATCCCTGTATTTGCATTGGTAGATACTAACTCCAACCCAGGAGAAGTGGATTTCCCAATCCCTGCCAATGACGATGCCTTCAAATCAATTTCACTATTGGTTAAGGCTGTTGGCTCAGCAATTGAAGAAGGGCTTTCCGAAAGAAAGAAAGATAAAGAAGAGGCTAAACTCTCTGAAGAGGAAGAAGCAAAAAAAGCTGCTGACGCTGAAACAAAAGAGTAATTCCACTATGACTTATTGATAACAAAAAATTGAACATACGGTAAACTACCTATGTTCAATTTTTTGTTATTGGCAGTCTATAGGGCATCACCCTATCCTTGAATAAGGTGGCTCCAAAATTCACACATGTTAATTTAAATCATCACTTCAAAAATATTTAACCATGGCTATTACTGCACAAGAGGTAAATAAACTAAGACAAAAAACCGGTGCCGGTATGATGGACTGTAAAAAAGCCCTTACCGAAGCTGAAGGCGATTTTGAAACTGCGGTTGATATCTTGAGAAAAAAAGGTCAAAAGGTATCTGCTTCCCGTGCTGATCGTGAAACTAAAGAAGGTGTAGTAGTTTCTAAAGTAAATGCTGACAAAACACAGGGAATCCTACTTTCCCTTACCTGCGAAACTGATTTCGTTGCAAAAAATGAAGAGTTTGTAGCACTTGCCAATGACATCCTTGACATCGCCGTGGAAAAAGATGTGGACAGCATTGAGGAAATCCTTGAACTGCCATTTGAAAATATCACCATCAAGGAAAAAATCATCGAATTGACTGGTAAAATCGGTGAGAAAATTGAAATCAGCCACTTTGAAGCTGTGAAAGGTGAAACAGTAGTTCCTTACATCCACTCAAATGGAAAACTAGGTGTATTGGTAGGCTTGAAAAACACCAACGGTGCTGAAGTGGAAGAAGCTGGTAAAGATGTAGCCATGCAAATTGCCGCTATGAACCCTGTTGCCCTTGACAAAGAGGATGTTGATCCTGCTGTTGTAGAAAGAGAAATCCAGGTAGGAAAAGAACAAGCTATGGCCGAAGGTAAGCCAGAAGCCATGCTTGAGAAAATTGCCATGGGGAAATTGAACAAATTCTACAAAGAAAACACCCTTTTGAGTCAGACATTTGTTAAGGATAACAGCAAATCCATTGCTCAGTACTTGGACAGTATTTCGAAAGGAATGACGGTTAGCAACTTTAAGAGAATTTCTATCGGATAAGCAATTCCGATTTTCAATAAAAAAAAACCGCATTGAAAAATGCGGTTTTTTTTTATTTAGGAACTGATTGAAAAAAGTCTGATAGAATTCTTTTTTCCATGCTCTTCCCTACTTGTTATTGCCACTCCTAACCATTAAAAAGGGACAATAATTTCTTTCTTTTAAACCTCAAAATCCTTCTCTTAATTAGTATTCATTATTTCCTCAATTTCCTCCACCTCTATGGGGATATTTTTCATAAGGTCCAGATTATCCTTTTCTTGAACTACCCAATCATTTTCCAATCGGATCCCAATATTTTCCTCCCGGATATAAATCCCCGGCTCAATGGTAAATACCATCCCTGGCTGGATGGGGCTGAAAACAGGCCCCAAATCATGCACATCCAATCCCAAATGATGAGAAGTCCCATGCATAAAATACTTCTTATAAAGCGGTTGATTGGGATTTTGATGCTTAATGTCTGTTTTATCCAACAAGCCCAATCCAATTAGTTCAGACTCCATTATCTTACCAACTTCAATATGAAAATCCTGGACACTAATCCCTGGTCGCAGCATCTTTGAAGCTTCTTTTTTTACCCGTAATACTGCATTATACACCTCCTTCTGCCGGGGAGAAAACCGCCCATTGATGGGAATAGTTCTGGTCATATCTGAATTGTAGTTCCCATATTCCGCTCCAACATCCATTAAAATAAGGTCCCCAGATTGGCAATGCTTGTCATTATCCAGATAATGGAGCACACAGCTATTGGGCCCAGATCCCATGATAGGTTCAAAAGAAAAACCCCTACTCCCATGACGAATAAATTCGTGCAAAAACTCCGCTTCAATTTCATATTCCATCACTCCGGGACGAACAAATTTCAACACCCTTCTAAAAGCTTTATCTGTTATCTCACAAGCCTTTTGTATCTGATCGATTTCCTCACCTTCTTTTACAGCCCTTAACTCCTGGAGCAATGGAGCAGCACGCTGGTAATCATGCAAGGGAAAAAGCTCTTTACAGCTTTTCACAAACCGGTCATTTCTGGTTTCCACTTCTCTTGCAGCCCCTTGATGTTCATTGGTATCTAAATACACATGTTCACTAAATGTCATCAAAGAGGAAAATATCCGATCAAAATCTTTTGTCCAATGGACGTTTTTTATCCCGGAAACTTCTTTTGCTTCATTTTGGGTTAATTTATTCCCTTCCCAAATGGCAATGTGTTCATTGGTTTCCTTGACAAAAAGAACTTCTCTTAAATTTTTATTGGGAAAATCAGGACAAAGCACCAAAAGGGTTTCTTCCTGGTCAATTCCGCTTAGGTAAAAAAGGTTATTATTTTGCCTAAATTTAAAGGTCCCATCCGCATTGGAGGGCATCAAGTCATTTGCATTAAAGACCGCAATAGAATTAGGCTTCATCTTCTTTACCAATTTTTCACGGTTTTTGACGTAAAGCGACTTGCTCAGTGGTTTGTATCTCATATTATTAAAATCTGATCGATTTGCTTACTGCAATTAAAATTTAAAGAGTTAGGGTGATTCACCCTGTAAACACTAATTCAAGTAGTTTGTGTGATTTCTGCAATGTATAAAATTAACATATTTATCAACCTCAAAAAAATATCCGGAAAAAGTGCATTAATTTTGTAATTTCATACTTAGAAAGTAAAAAAGTAAATGCCATACAATATTAAGGAGTTAGCAAATGGTATCCGGATCATCCATCAAGAAATCCCCCATACAAGATTGGTACATTGTGGGTTTGTCCTGGATATCGGAAGCAGGGATGAGAAATTAGAAGAAGCCGGCCTGGCCCATTTTTGGGAGCACATGGCTTTTAAGGGGACTCAAAAGAGAAAAGCTTTTCATATAATCAACCGCCTGGAATCCCTTGGTGGGGAGCTTAATGCATATACCACTAAGGAAAAGGTGTGCTTTTATTCCAGTGTCCTAAAAGAACATTTCAAAAAATCTGCAGAACTACTTTACGATATTACCTTCCACAGTACCTTTCCCGAGAAGCAAATTGAAAAGGAAAGGCAAGTAATTCTTGAGGAAATGGCCATGTATCGGGACTCTCCTGATGATGCTATTCAAGATGAATTTGATGAGGTAGTCTTTCAAAATCATGCATTAGGCAGGAATATCCTGGGAAGTGAAGAAACAGTGACCAGTTTCACCCAGCAAGATTTCTTTGACTTTATTGCTTCTCGATTGGATACAGAAAAAATTGTATTTTCGGTGGTTGGGAATATTAGTTTTAAAAAAGTCCTTCGCCAATTGGAAAAACCGTTGGAAGAAATCCCCACCAAAAGAAGCCTGTTTTCCAGAAGTAAATTTTCCAAATATAAGCCTTTAAGGAAAACCCTTTACAAAGAAATCTCTCAGGCCCATTGTGCCATAGGGAAACCAGCATATTCTATTTACCATCCCAAACGTTTTCAACTTTTTTTATTGAATAATATCCTTGGCGGTCCCAGCATGAACTCCAGGCTCAACCTTGCCCTAAGGGAAAAATACGGGTATGTTTACAGTGTGGAGTCGGCTTATCAGGTATATACGGATACTGGATTTATTGGAATCTTTTATGGAACGGAAGAAAAGACCTTTTCCAAAGCCCAAAAGATCACCTTACTTGAACTTAAAAAATTACGGGAGAAAAAGCTGGGGACAATGCAGCTTCATATGGCCAAGGAACAAGCCATCGGTCAAATGGCCATGGCAGAGGAGAACTACGCTGCTCTGATGTTGGTTTATGCCAAAAGTATGCTGGACAAAGGCTATATTGAATCCCTGGACAGCATCTTTCAAACCATCAGAAATACCACTTCTGGAGACTTACAGGATATAGCCCAGGAATTATTTCAGGAAGATCAATTGAGTTTTCTCACTTATTTACCCAAATAAATAATGGAATTTATCAACGAAGAACTTTTAAATTATTGCCAAGAACACACCAGCCCTGAGGATGAATTATTGGCCAAAATAAATAGGGAGACCCATGCCAAAGTACTTATGCCCAGGATGCTTTCGGGGCCTTTGCAGGGAAAAACCCTTGAATTATTTACGAAAATGCTTCAACCAAAAGTAATTTTGGAAATAGGTACATATACGGGGTACTCTGCTTTATGGATGGCCAAGGGGCTTGGACCTGAAGGAAAAATCATCACATTGGATATCAATGATGAATTGGAAGATATGGTAAGGGGCTATTTTTCTGAATCGGGATTAGGGCATAAAATTGATTATAGACTGGGAAATGCTTTGGATTTAATCCCAGAATTGGAGGGGAAATTTGACATGGTATTTATCGATGCGGATAAGAAAAATTACAGCAAATACTATGACATGGTTATAGACCGGGTACCTGCCGGGGGAATGATTCTTGCAGATAACGTCCTTTGGTCAGGGAAGGTGCTAAAAAAGGAAGGGGAAAAAATAGACAAAGACACTAAAGCCATCAAAGTCTTTAATGAAATGGTCAATAAGGATCCTCGTGTAGAAAATGTGATTTTTCCCATTAGGGATGGCATAATGTTGGCAAGGAAATTATAAATTGCCCCAAATTTTCAACAAATTGAAACCCAAAACAAAAGGTCATCTCAAATCGTTTGATTGCATTGATATTTCACCCAACTTCATCCCTTTTGATTGCAGACGGAAATGGTTATAAAAGCTCATGAGATTCCAAAAATTTTCACTGCCTTTTCTGATATTTAGCTTTTTTGCTTTTAAGATCTTTGCCCAAGCTCCAAAGGTCCCCGAAACCATTTCATTTGCCAACATGACCCTCCATCTGGACAGCAGAGCTCAAAGGGATATTCAGCTGGATGTAAATGCCCTCCACCGCAATCCCAGATATTTTAACCAGAAAATGGAAAGGGTCAATTTGTACATGCCCATTATAGAAAGGGTCCTCCAAGAACAGGGAGCCCCTGATGATTTAAAATACCTGGTCATACAGGAAAGCGGATTAATTCCAGATGCCGTTTCTTCTTCCAATGCAGTCGGGTTTTGGCAATTTAAGAAAGGAACTGCTGAGGAGGTTTTCCTCCAAGTGGACCACCAGATTGATGAAAGAAAAAATATCGTGGCTTCTACCCGTGGGGCAGCCTTGTATTTGAAGAAAAACAATAGTCGCTTTGATAACTGGGTTTGTGCTGTTGTAGCTTACCAAATGGGACCGGGAGGAGCTCAGGGATATTTTGGAAACCGGTACAATGGAGACCGGAAAATGAAAATCACCAAAAACACCCATTGGTATTTTAAAAAATACCTGGCCCATAAAATAGCTTTTCAAGACCATATCGGCACTTTGGTCAGCAATCAATACCTAAAAGAAGTTAAAGTTCAAGGACCGACATCCTTAAAGAAATTGGCCCGGGACCTTAATGTTTCTGAATCCCACTTGGAAACATATAACAAATGGGTCTCACACGGAAAAATCCCGGGAGACAAGCCCTATTCCCTTACCTATTTAGAAGAGGATACTACCCCGGATAGGCCCGTTTTGGTTTCCTTTCCTGAAGAACCGTCTATGCAAAGCCCGGAAGTGGTGAAAAATCATGAAGGCTTTCCGAAAATAACCGGAAATAAAGCGTTTTCCCATTTACCTGAAATGATCAAGATCAATGGTATTAAGGGCATATTGGTCACCCAAACCATGAGCCAGGAAGCTTTTACCGAAAAGGTTGGCATTAGGGAAGGGAAATTTAGAAGGGTTAATGATCTTAAAAAATCAGATAAAGTAATTGGTGGTAGGTATTATTATACCAAAAGAAAAAAAAGTAAAGCCAAGGTAGCGGAACATGTGGTCAAAAAAGGAGAAACCCTATGGCAAATTTCCCAGGCCTATGGAATTAGGTTACACTCCCTTATGGCCAAAAACATAATATACAGAGACAAAGACCTTAAACCGGGAATGGTGCTGAAATTACAGGAATACAGGAGGAGAAATGAAGGTTTTGAATTTGTTCAAGTTTCTCCAGCAAAAACCACGAGTTATCCAATCCCCACTCCTACAAAACCTGCCAATTATAATAATCCCCCAACAACCACCCAAACCCATATTGTTAGCCGTGGGGAGACCCTGTATGCTATTGCAAAACAATATGAGGTCAGTGTAAAAAATATTCAGCAGTGGAACAATATGGGAAATCAAACAACCATTCATGTGGGGCAAAAGTTAATCATACAGGATCAGTAAGATGCATTTAATAAGGATTTGTATATTTGTAATCCATCAAACCATCAGCCATCTGGAATGATTCGGTCCATTTTCACCCTAATTTTATTATTAACATTTTGCATTTCTGGCCTACAGGCACAGGACAGGAAATTGGGCATTGAACCGGATACGGTACTGATCAATGGGGATACTTTAATCATGCTAGGTGATTCATTGATTTTAAAGGAACCCGTAAAAAAGACTTTTTGGGAGACAGGGGGAAATTTCAATGTAAGCATCCAGCAAGTAAGCCTTTCCAATTGGTCTGGAGGTGGAGCCAGTTCCTTTGCTTTAAATACCGGTGTAAATCTTTTTGCCAATTATAAAAAGGAAGGTAAAATTTGGGAAACCAAACTATCTGTAAACTATGGTTTTAACAGACAGGCGGACCGAGCTTACAAAGTCCGAAAGACCAATGATAACTTTAAATTTGTTTCTAAATACGGGCGGGAACTTTCCAGAGGCTTTTATATTTCCACTCAGATAGAAGCAAGAACCCAATTATTGGGTGGACACAAATACTTCACCCCTTCTGGATCAGAAAGGGAAACCAGAAGTTTGATTTCGGAATTCTTAAGCCCGGGCTATATTCAATCCTCTACTGGTCTAAATTTTGAAGAAGAATTGGATAATGTGAAAATTTCTGCCATACTCTCTCCTTTTACGGGTAGGTTTACCATCGTCCTAAATGATTCTCTCAGTCAAGCTGGTGCCTTTGGAATTTCAACTGGAGAAAAGGTCAGGCCAGAAGCAGGGGCATCTTTTGGATCAGCAGTAGAAGCAGAAATTTTGGAAAACATCAAATGGAAAACCGACCTTAATCTCTTTTCCAATTATGGTAAATTCGGGAATATGGTGGTCAACTTTAACTCCATCATCAGTATGAAGGTCAACAAATACATTAGCACCCGTATAGAAACCACCTTGATATATGATGAAAATGTGTACATAGAAATGGATGATGGCAGCAAGTCCAGAGCTGTCCAATTACAAAACCTCATTAATTTTGGGCTTGGAGTGGAATTCTAAAAATCCGTTTCCAAGCCAAACCTTTTTTGAAGTTCCTTCAATGCAGGGGATTTTTTTATTAAATAGGCCAATTTGTCCGTTGAAGTATAGAGTTTATCACTTTCTTCTACCACTTCTTCCTGTATCTCAAACTGAATTTCCAATCCAAAATGATTGAGTTTTTTTCTAAGCAAACCAGTCAATTCTGACTTTAATCGGGCAAAAATATGTTCCTGAAGTTCCCCGTTTAAAATAAAAGTAACAATTTCATCTTTGAGCTTGACAGGCTGCTTAAGCATGGCACTTTCCATGTTTTTTTCCTGATGCTTAAAATCTGCCGTGATTTCCTTTAAGACACCTTCCAGCTCCTCAATTGAAAATGGATTCCGTAGCTTTTCCGAGTTATCTTCCTCCTCAGCAGGAACATTGTTTTTTTGAGTTGCGGATACCTTTGGCTCCTCTGCCTGAGAACGGACTTGTTCTTTTACCGAATCAACGTTGGAAGGTATAGGAATCGTCTTTTTGACCGGAGAACTTTTTGAATGAACAGCCTTGGGGTCAATTTTGGAACTATCGGATGATGATTTACCTTCAGGTATGGACTCCTTCAGGCTTTTTTTTTTGACTCCTCTTGAGCCAATGCCGCTAGAGAGATGGCTTGTGGCAACTTGGCCAGTTTCATCAATGCCAATTCAACATGCAGCCTTTGATTTTTGCTGCCTTTGTAATGGATATCACATTGATTGCAAATATTTAAAGCAGAAAGCAGAAATGACAAACTAGCTTTGGAAGCTTGCTCAACATATCTCTCTTGAGCATTTTCAGAAACTTGGAGTAACTCTACAGTGGCTGCATCTTTACAGACCATCAGGTTTCGAAAATGCTCGCTCAATCCTACTATAAAATTATGCCCATCAAATCCTTTTTTGAGGATTTCATCAAAGGTCAAAAGCACATTGGATATACTTTCTTCCAACAAGAAATCCGTTACTTTAAAATAGTAATCATAATCCAGGATATGTAGATTATTGATTGTCTCTTCATAAGTCAACATATTACCTGCCGAATAGGTAACAATGAGGTCAAAAATGGATAAGGCATCCCTTAAGGCACCATCCGCTTTTGTTGCAATCAAACGGAGAGCTTCCTCTTCAAATGATATATTTTCCTCGGTAGCAATATACTTTAAATGTTCGGCAATGTCTTTGATCTGAATTCTGTTGAAGTCAAAAATCTGACACCTGGAAAGTATGGTAGGAATAATTTTATGCTTTTCAGTCGTGGCCAAAATGAAAATCGCATATTTTGGCGGCTCCTCCAGGGTTTTTAAAAATGCATTAAATGCCTGGGTGGAAAGCATATGCACCTCATCTATGATATAAATCTTATAGGTCCCTTTTTGTGGGGCATATCGGACTTGATCTACCAGGTTTCTTATATCATCTACCGAATTGTTTGAGGCAGCATCCAGCTCATGAACATTAAAAGAGCTGTTGGTATTAAAAGCCTTACAAGAATCACATTCATTGCAGGCTTCAAAATTATCGGAAAGGTTTTCGCAATTGATGGTTTTAGCCAAAATCCTAGCACACGTGGTTTTCCCCACACCCCGAGGACCACAAAATAAAAATGCCTGTGCCAAATGATTGTTTTTAATGGCATTTTTTAACGTGGTGGTAATGTGTTGCTGTCCAACAACACTTTTAAAATTTGATGGTCTATATTTCCTGGCTGAAACAACGAAATTTTCCATTGCCGCAAGATATAAAATTCTTAGAATTTCGACTTGCTTATAAAAATAAATTACTTCACTAAAAAAATAAATAGCTGTTAGTCAGCTTTAATTAATATGAAACAATCATTGAAATCCCACCTCTATATAACCAAAAAACGCTAATTCATCCTGTCCAGTACCTCAAACCTCGAAGTACTGCTGATAAATTCCGGTACAATGGCTTTTATATGCCTTACAATGTCTACTTCAGCATTTTGTTCCAATAATTTTTCAAAAATATCGATTTGGTTATTGACCTTATTATAAGGAATCGTCCCTATTTTTATCACCCTGATTTTTGGATGATGAGTTATGGAAACTTCCTCATTTACACCGATCAATTCTTCATGCAATTTTTCCCCATTACGAAGCCCCGTAAAAACAATTTTAATATCCTTCCCAACCTGTTTTTCATTTAATACAATCATCTTACGGGCCAAGTCAACAATTTTCACAGGTTCTCCCATATCAAAAATAAAAGCTTCCCCTCCTTTTGCCATGGCACCTGCCTCCAAAATCAATTGGCAAGCTTCCCCAATAGTCATAAAATAGCGGGTAATCAATGGGTGAGTCACTTTTACAGGCCCCCCATGTTCAATTTGCTTTTTAAATAATGGGATCACCGAGCCATTGGACCCCAAAACATTTCCAAATCGGGTAATAACAAATTTGGTAGCAATTCCCTTTTTGGTATTTAAATAGGCCCCAAGGGATTGAACATAAATTTCAGCAATTCTTTTGGAAGCACCCATTACACTTGTTGGGTTCACTGCTTTGTCGGTGCTTATGAGAACAAATTTTCCCACATTGTTCAACACTGACAAATCGGCCATATTCCTTGTTCCTAACACGTTACTTCGAATGGCTTCCTCAGGGTATTCCTCCATCATAGGAACATGTTTGTAGGCAGCAGCATGAAATACAATGTCAGGTTTGTAATTTTTGAAGATCTGGTCCATCTTTTTCCTATTCCTTACGTCCCCTAACAAAGGCCTTATGGAAACATTCCAATTGGTTGATTTAAACTC
This sequence comes from Echinicola jeungdonensis, assembly GCF_030409905.1. Lineage (NCBI taxonomy): Bacteria > Pseudomonadati > Bacteroidota > Cytophagia > Cytophagales > Cyclobacteriaceae > Echinicola > Echinicola jeungdonensis. The sequence goes on along the minus strand of NZ_JAUFQT010000001.1, from coordinate 2,746,767 downwards.
CTGTTCCAAATCATACAAAGCAGACTCCGCTTGATCTACCATAATCACCAATTCAGGTTCATTAAAAGCCAGTTGACGGCACAGCTCACTGCCAATGGACCCCGCAGCTCCCGTAACCAATACCACCTTATCTTTTACATGCTTATATACCTCAGGATTATCCAGAGAAATCTCTTCTCTGGACAAAAGGTCTTCAATTTTGATTTTCCTGATTTTACTTGCACTAAAGCCATCTTGGATCCATTCGTCAATGGAAGGAATAATCCCGACGTGAATATTTAATTTAAAACACTCATCGATGATTTCTCTTTTTCTTTTTGGAGAAACCCTCATAACAGAAATTACCAAATCAGTAATTCCATATTTCTCTTTTAGATACTTTAATTTATCAACTCCCCTGTAAACTTTAATACCATCTATCCTCGAACCTTCTTTTTCAGTATCATCATCCAAAAAAGCATGAATTTTTTGCCTTTTCCCCCCTTCCCTTAGAAGTACAGTTTTGGATAAACTTCCGGCTTCCCCAGCTCCAAAAATCACAATATTCTTTTGGGGATATTGACCGGAACAATAAAAATTATAGATTTCTTTGCCCAATAACCTGTACAAAACCAAACCAAAAAAAGAGGTCAATGAGGCTATAACCAATACAGATAAGGGAAGAAAATCCCTATTGAGATAGAATTCATTAATAAAATAATCCCCCATCAAAACAAGGGCCATGGTGAGGACTACTATTTTGATAACTATCACACTATTATTCAACCCTGTCCTACTGATAATTCCTTTTTGGCCACTTATGGCCCTAATAGAGACGGAGCCCACACCAGCATAAAACAGCCCTGCTTCTAGCACCTGATAATTGGCCATTAATTCCATTTCAAAGTTTAGCCTGATAAAAAAGCCTAAAACAACAGATTGGAAAAGAATGGAAAAATCAAATATTTTGATAATCCATTTTGGCATAGTTGATAGTTTCTTTAAAAATTCCATAAGCGGAGGATTAAGCTAACAATACCATTAATCTAATATAAAAAATTCAACCCTATACATCCAAACAAAACGTAATTTTTATATAGATTTTTTTGTATTTTAAATCATGTTTTTTGCTAATCAAAACAAATAAGGGTGATTCCGGGTGACTTTTAGCAAATTGAAAATTAGGACTATGACTAATATAAAAAAAATCCATTTGCTACCGATAATTATTTATATCTTTTTCCTTCAAACTTCTTCACAATTCCTCCCTCCCCATAAATTTCTTTAGTATTAAATATTTGGATAAAGGACAGGATTACAATCCAAAGGTCAAGTTTAAGACTTTGTCGATTCACATACATTACATCATAATTAAATTTCTCCTCCCAAGATATCATGTTTCTACCCTTCACCTGGGCTAAACCTGTAATCCCAGGTTTAACCCAATGTCTTTTCACCTGTTCAGAGCTGTACAATGGTAAATATTCAACCAATAAGGGCCTAGGCCCCACCAAACTCATTTCCCCTTTGAGTAGATTCCATAATTGAGGCAATTCATCAAGGGAAAATTTTCTCAAAAATCGACCAATAGAGGTAAGCCTTTTTGAATCTGGCAATAAAATACCTAAGTTATCTTTCCTGGTATTCATAGTTCTGAATTTCACAATTGTAAATACGTTATTATCCTTTCCTATCCTTTCTTGCAAAAAAAATGGATTCCCTTTAAAATGAACTCCCAAAACCAAGATCAAAAACAAAATAAGTGGGCTCAGAAAAATAATTCCAAACAAGCCAACTGATCTGTCAAATATTGGTTTTATCAGAGTTTTGTACATCCTTTTGGGTTAGGAAATAATATTTTTTATTTGCTTTGCCACATAATTCACCTCCTCAGGGAGAAGTCCGCTCCCCGACGGAAGACATAGCCCTCTTAGGAAAAGATCATACTCTATTTGCTCGCCATAATAGGGACAATCTCTATAAAAGGGTTGTTTATGCATTGGTTTCCACAATGGTCTTGTTTCTATTTTTAACTCCCCTAATTGCTCTCTCAATCGCAATTGTAATTCCGGGCTTTTTAACAAAATCCCCGTAAGCCACCTATTGCTATAATTACTTCCCTCACCATTTTGAAAATCAATTGGGCAGGTCTCTTTTAATTCGGATTGGTAGATATGGAAATTTCTCCTTCTTTTATTGATATTTCTAGAGAGGAAATCCATTTGACCATTACCCAATACGGCATTTAAATTACTAAAAGCATAATTAAACCCCAATTGACTGTGCTCATAATGGGGAGCTAAATCCTTGGCTTGAAGGGCGAAAAACTTTGACCTTTCCAATTCTTTTTCGCTTTGTGTTAACAAAGCCCCTCCCCCACCAGATGTTATCATCTTATTGGCATTAAAGGAAAGTACTCCAAAATTCCCCAGGGTCCCACAATAATCATCATCATACTTAGCACCCAGAGCTTCAGCTGCATCTTCAATAACAGGCACTCCATAATGAGCTGCAATTTCCAGGATTTCTTTCATTTTGGCAGGCATCCCATAAAGATGAACAGGGATGATTGCTTTTACCTTTTTTCCTTTTTTAAGCCGGCCTTCTAATGCTTTTTCAAGGTATTTAGGGCTCATATTCCAAGATTCAGATTCACTTCCTACAAAAACCGGCCTTGCACCTTGATAAACGATCGGGTTGGCAGATGCAGCAAAGGTCATTGATTGGCAAATCACTTCCTCTCCCCTTTTTACTCCTGCCAATATCATAGCCAAATGAAGGGAGGCAGTTCCAGAAGAAAATAATCCTACAAATGGGTGATTTAGGTAATCCCTTATTTTCTTCCCAAAACTATCCACGTAACTGCCGACATACCCTACCTCTTTGTTCTCCAGTGCTCTAGAAATATCATCTTGAATATTACAAGATAAATCAGGTTCAGAAAGTTTAATCCATTTCATTTATAATAAAACTAAGGAATCGCCTTACAAATAAACAATAAAATAGGGGGATTTTAACTAAGCAAATTATTTTATTCAACTTTGATTTAAAATCTACAATATTTACAGAATAATCAACTTTTTTATCTATTTGAAATGGACCTCAAGAAATCTCTAAAAAATAAGTTTTATCAAAATTGGATTATTATTTTATGAAAATAATACCAAAATCATGTTAGTACAAATAAATAAAATCAATTTGACTCCCAAGTCAAGGTATAAAAAAATGAGGGGAATGGCTTACTAATTTTTTTTCAAAATTTGTACCCTTTGGTGAAGAGAAATAAGAATATAGCAGGGCCTTACATCAATTAAGGTTCACTTTTTCCTTTTCCAGGATTTTTTCATCTATATTGATTTTAGCCTTCACCCCATGGTATTTTTTCTGGGACAATACACGAGGAGAATCCTTTACTATATTCTTCACCTTTTTCAGGGTAACTTTATCCAATACAAACCCTCCAACAATTACCAAACCCAATATGACAGGTAGCATGATCATATCGGATAATGGGGACAATACAAACACAAGCCCGATAAAGAACACCTTAATTCCGCCAAGGATCAAGGCCACTTGATCATGCCTATACCCCATTCTCAAAAGAAAATGGTGCACATGGCTTTTGTCTGCAGACATGGGAGATTTTCCTTTTAAAGCCCTCTTGACAAATACCCTTAAGGTATCATAAAAAGGTACAATCATTAAAACCAAACCTGCGGTCAAGGGAGCCTCAAACTTGAACAAACTTTCCGGAACCACCCCATTAGATTTGATAAAAAGGATACACAATACTGATAGGGCAAACCCTAATGTTAATGAGCCGGTATCCCCCATAAAAATCTTAGCAGGATGCCAGTTATAAACCATAAAAGAAAGAATAGCTCCAACAAAGGTAAAGGCTATAAATCCATATGTGGTAAAGCCTGAATAAATAAACCAACTACCAAAAAACAAAAAGGATATCAGACTTAAAGTACCGGCCAAGCCATCCAATCCATCAATTAAATTAAACGCATTGGTAAGGCCTACAATGGCAAAAACGGTTAAACTGTAACTAAACCATAATGGCAATTCTTGAATCCCGAGAAAGCCATAAAAACTGGTTATTCTAATATCTCCCAAAACCACCACCGTAATAATGGCTAATAATTGCCCGATTAGTTTCTGATAGGCGGTGAGTTCAACCAAATCATCCCTCAAACCCAGGATAAACATAATCCCCATTCCTAACAAAAAAAACCGAATCTCTACCAATTGATTATAATTAAGCCAAAGGAGAATTCCTCCCATCAAAGCCACCATCATTCCAATTCCACCCATGGATGGGATGGATTCCTTATGGATTTTTCTTCCCCCGGGGATATCAAGTATATTCCCTTTTTTAATTAAAAATATTAAAAGAGGAGTTACTATCACCCCAATAAAAAAAGCGGTTAAAACAGAAAATATTAGTAGCATACAAAAATTATTACTTAAAAAACCAATTACTTTTAAACTTCAATAAAATCACTGACAAAATCTACAAATCAGCAACCCTGCCCCATTATTATTAATATAATTTGATATTAGGGGCAAAGATAATGAATTAATCATAATTTTTATACCCAAAATTTTCTTTAAGCACGCGTAAAATTCCCTATCGAAGCTCATTTCAAACCCCTATAAGCATTTCATAACACCAACCCTCAAATTCAAACCTATTTTTTCCCTTTTTATAAAAAAATCAAAATTTTCTGAAGTTCTATTATTTTATTGTTATCCATTCAATAAATTCGATAACAACACCTTCCAAAATCAAATTGTTATTGAAAGGACTAGGGTTATTGCGGAATTACTTTGGCTTAATTTTCCTGCGGGCCTTTCAAAATGAGGACCTTGACTATAAAAGGTTTTAAACTCCATTCTAGCCATTGCATCTTTAGTTAAATAATAATCTAGATTAATTGAATATCCACTTAACCTTGAAATATCCATCATGACAACCTTACTATCATCCCTAAAATACTCCCCCCTTAATCCAAGTGCAAAAGATTCAGTCAAAGATCTTTTTAATTGAGCCATTACCCCCCACCATTCATTAAAGGTAGAAAACGGATGGTCTTCCAGGCCATAATCCAACCTTATATTTCCGCCCCATTGCCCCCTCGAATATTGGATCCACAAATTATTATAAAACCGGAAAAGTTTCATGGTTTGAGGTGCCTCATTTCCCAAATAGTTATTATAGCTTATTTTAAGTTGATTGGATGGATAATAACTAACTCCTGCCCCAAGACCTAGAGACTGAAAACGATCCTTTTTTTGAATGTTTCCCCAACCATTTGTTAACCAAAGCAAAAATTCCCATTGTTTTAATTTTTCATAGGTCAACTTTGCACCAGTAAAATAATAAGGTGTATTTTCTGCCAATATACTGGGGGACAGGGAGACATTTTCCATTCCTATTTGCCCTTCCCCCCCAAAATGAGAGGGCATTATTCCTACATCCAGCCAAAAACCTTCACTTAACTTTACCCCCATATTAGCTTGATAAACCATTTGGGCCCAAAGTGGCTCTTCTTTCCGAATTTTCTGGCCAAAGGTCCCAAGCATTAGCCCTAAGTTAGCTCTTACATTTTTATTTTGATATTGGGACTGAAGATAGGCCAGATTGATATTAAATTCATTATGGCGATGGTAATGATTTATAAATGAAGGTTTTTCATGGTTATCAGGTTGATTAAAGTCATAGCTATAGTAGCCTTCCAAATACCCTGAAAACTGCAGCCCATCATCTTCCTGTGACCAAACCAGACCAGGACATATTACTGCAAAAAACAAACATAAATATTTCATGGATATTTATTTTTAATGGTTGGATAAGTTTTCACCCCTCCTAATCCAAAAAAATATTTTATAGCCCAAAAAAATATAAAAAAAGCCCGAAATAAAATTCGGGCTTAAAATTATTTTTGAGTTCTGAAATTTTTATCGTAGAGATCAATGCTTTCTTTTATAATCCTCATTGCATCTTCTTTACCCAAAAAGTCTTCTACTTTTACTTCTTTATTTTCTAATTTTTTATAGTCTTCAAAAAACCGATGGGTTTCTTTCATCAAATGGGGAGGAAGCTCGTCAATATCATTGATATAATTAACTGATTGATCATCAGCTGCCACAGCAATGATTTTATCATCAGCTTCTCCGCCATCAATCATCCTCATTACACCAATTACTTTTGCCTTTACCAAGGTCATGGAAGGAATGTCAATTTGGGAAATAATAAGGATATCCAAAGGGTCATGGTCCTCACAAAAAGTTTGTGGGATAAACCCATAATTGGCGGGGTAATGAACAGCAGAAAAAAGAACCCTGTCCAACATCAACATCCCTGTTTTTTTGTCCAGCTCGTATTTCCCCTTACTTCCTTTTGTGATTTCAATAACACCCATTACAAATTCAGGTGCATCTTTACCAATTTGGACATCATGCCATGGATTAATCATATTAAAAACTTTTTTTTGCTAAAATGAAACGGCCTGCAAATTACTGCCAAATACCTAGTTTAAAAAGTAATTTAGGGGATTTTGAAATATTTTTTTTACACTTTTGTCTCATTGATGCAAGTTTTACCGTAATAGTTAATAAATACCAAATCGATATGAAAAACATTATTTTAATTTTTACCCTGCTTTGTTCAGTTACTTCTCTGGCATATTCTCAAAATTCCCGTGAAATTGAAGTAAAGGGAACCAGTGAACTTTTAGTTAAACCCGATCAGGCCATCATTCAAATCCATCTAGAGGAAAAGGCAATGAAAGTGGCAGATGCCACCGAAAAGCTCAATGCAAAAGCCAGTGAAATCGAAAAAAAGATCCGTAAGGAAAAATTCAAGGATTATAAGTTTACTGCCAATAATTATTATGTCAACATCAACCGGGTTTACCGGAAAGGCACCTCCAAAGATAGTGGATATGTTGCCTCCCAAAATTTAAAATTGGAGCTTTATAACTTGGAAAAGGACCTTCCAAAAGCAGTGGAACTTCTCAATATAAGTAATGATTTAACCTTTAATGTTTCTTTTAGCATTTCGAAAGAAATGGTGAAATCCTATGAGGAACAATTATTAAAAATGGCTTTGGAGGATGCTCAAAATAAAGCTGACCAAATTGGCAAGGTGATGAAATTAGAAAATTTAATGGTAAAAAAGGTAAATTATGGGCACAGAGATAATGTAAACTATCCAAGACCTGTTCAGATGGAAGCAATGAGGCTCCAAAAATCCCAAGACCGGGAAGCACCCGTTTTTCAACCCGAAGAACAACAATTAACTGATGAGGTGTTGGTTACTTTTAGTTTTGAAAACTAATCCAACAATAAAACACAGCCCGAATTAATAGGCAGTGTTTTTTTTATAAACTAGGAATTTTGATTTTAAAGGTCGTCCCCTTTTCCAATTCAGAATCCACCTCCACTGACCCTTTTAGTTGTTCAATAGATTCCTTTACCATATAAAGCCCTATTCCAGAGCCCACATTTTTTTGAGTGGCCCGGTGAAAAAGGTTAAACACATCTTTTTGGTGCTTTTCCTCTATCCCAATCCCATTGTCCGCTATCTCAATATTGGCCACTCCATTTCTTACCTTGATATCCAGGTTTATATACTTCTCACCATTACCTTCTTTTTGGAATTTATAGGCATTGCTGAATAAATTATTAAAAATCACCCTTAGCTTTGCTTCATCAGATCTAAAGGCCTCCTCCTGTTCAATCTTAATATTGGTAGTAACCTCCTTTATTCCAATCCATTTGCTCCTGTAAGCTTCAAATTGTTGATCAAGCAACTCCTTAAAGGAAATAGAGGTAAGTACATTTTCAATTTTGGTAGACCGGTAAAAATCCAGCATTTTATAGATAAAATCATCCAGCTTAATTGTAGCAGAATCAATCATATCGAAATACTCTAGTATTGCCCTGTCATTTGTCTCCATTTTGGCAAGTTTGGAAACTCCGGAAATACTCATTAATGGTCCTCTCAATTCATGGGAAAGACTATAAACAAACTGGTTCATTTCAGAATGCATCTTTTTCAGCCTTTCATTCTTTTCTTGTAATTCCTTCCGGGTAAAATATATATCCGCAGCATTCTTTATAGCATTCTTTATCTGCTCTAAATTCCAGGGTTTATCAATAAAACGGTAAACTTCCCCCTTGTTGATTGCATCAATGACACTGGCAATATCTGAATAACCTGTAAGCAAAATCCTTATGGGATCAGGTTTAATTTTCACCAGCTTTTCAAAAAATTCCACCCCTGTCATGCAAGGCATCCTTTGATCAGCAATTACGACATGGACTTCATTCGATTTGGCCATTTCCAACCCTTCCTCCGCATTCAAAGCAGTATAAACTTTAAATTCCCTTCTTAAACTTGCCTTAAAAGAATTCAGGTTATTATGTTCGTCATCAATGTATAATACATGAATTTTATTGCTCATTACTATTTACGTTTTGATATATAGGTAATTTGATAATAAAAGTAGTACCCTTATTTTCTTCGGACACAACATTTAATTGCCCATGGTGGTTTTCAATAATTTTATAAACTATGGACAGCCCCAGACCAGTACCTTTTCCAACTGCTTTTGTGGTAAAAAACGGTTCAAAAATTCTTTCCCTAACATGAATTGGCATCCCCGGACCATTGTCTTCTATTTCTATTTGTACTTCATCCTCATTTGATGTGGTTCGGATAATAATGGTTGGTTTGGAATTGTTATCAGTTTTTTCCTGCAAAGCTTGAACTGCATTGCTTATTATATTCATAAAAACCTGATTGATCTTACCTGCCAAACATTCTACCATTGGAAGATGGCCATACTCCTTCTTTATTTCAATATTTCCCCCCATGGAATTATTTAGCAGCACCAATGTACTATTGATCCCATCATGGATATCCACCTTCTTCACATCTTGCTCATCTACCCTGGAAAACAACCTTAAACCTTTTACGATTTCTACAGTTCTCTTAGCTCCATCTTCCATACCCTTCAATAAAAGACCAATTTCTTCTACCAAATAGTCGAATTCCAAATCCTCTTCCAATTCATTTAATTCTTTTTTTGTGTTTTCTGTGAATTCATCCTCCCCTTTTTTCCGGTACATGTCAAGAATTTCAAGCATATCCTTCATATCCCTTTTTAATGGGGAAATATTGGAACTCACAAAGTTAATAGGATTATTGATCTCATGGGCAATACCCGCAGTAAGCTGACCGAGAGAAGCCATTTTTTCCTGGTTGACCAACTGGGTTTGGGTATTTTGAAGATTGAGTAAGGTTTGCTCTAATTCCTCAGTCCTCAACTTCACTTTTTCCTCCAACATCACATTTTGCTCCCGGACCAACCTTTCATTTTCTTTTAAAACCTCGAGTTTGGCATGTTGTTCTTCTTCTTTTTCTCTTTTGAGGATATTGATCCTGTCAGCCAATGCCAGGGAAAGTAATACTGCCTCAATTGCTGTTCCCACAAGCATCGGGATATTGCCATAAGATCCAAGATTTACAACCCCTAGGTTTTGGAAGATATAAATCATCAACCCAAACAAAAAACCGCCCCAGGCAATCAGAAAATAAACCGCTGGACGGTATCCTGTTTTGGCAACATATACTCCAACCGAAACAAAAGCAATTACTACAATAAGTCCATTCAGGTCCGTAATTTGGTAACTGACTTCCACCATCCCCAACAACCTGAGCACCAAGGCCAACAAATAAGAACCAATTATCAAGGGGAAAAACCGGTTTACCCTGGGCAAATAGGCTTTGGTTTTCAAGAACAACTGGATAAAAGGAACCACAAAAATGCTTGACATGGCTGTAAATCCAACAATACTCAGTTCGTACAATTTCACATTTTTATCCAGGAAAAAATAGAAAGAATGACCAGATAGGGATAATTGGGCCAGGCAAATAAATAAAATATAGAAACAATAATAAAAGTAAACCCTATCCCTAATCATGAAAAAAAGGATCATATTATACAGGAATAAGGCCAACATGATCCCTGCATAGACACTTGCAAAAAGTAATTTATTCCCCAGGCTTTTCCTAAAATCACTTTTTTCGTTTAGCCGGGCCCGAAACTTTAAGGGCTCTTTTCCATAAATCTTAAATATCACCCCAATTATATTTCCTATTGAATCCGGAAATTCAAAATTCGGGTTGGGTTGCATGAGATTATTTTCATAACCACTCGAGATCCCCCGGATTGCTCCTGGGACAACCACCCCATCATCTCCTAAAAAATAGGGTTGCACAACCCTAAAAGTCGGATTCTCAACTTCAAGAAAAAAACGATCCCTCAAGTTTTCTACCTCACCAATTTCCACATAAATAAATGTGGTATCTTTTTTAACACCAAGGTTAACCCCTGATTTTCCAGCAGTTTCAACTATTTCTGATTCCTGGATACCATCTTCCTCTACATGTTCCCAGTTAAGTACTTGATAATTGTTGATGGAATAATTTGAATTATCAAAAATGCTTAAAAAAGAAAATATAGCTAATGCTAGGAGTAAAACAAGGGAAATAACAGTAACCCACCCTCTATAATTCATCAATAAATGCTTCATTTTATTGGCGATGGAATTTGCAATTCAAATTGAACCTCCATTTCCCCTCTGGGGCCTTTTTCTTTTGTATTTAGAACAATATTGGAACGCAATTTAAAAATATATTCTTTTTCTGGGCAGGCAGCGGTAGGAAGATTAAAGACATCCCTTATCTCCAGAGCGGTGGCTACCAATCCTTCCTTGGGGTAATAAAACACTCCCTTGTCCCCCAAGCTTTCAATAATCTCATAACCAACCTTTTGTGATATCCCTAAAGTGGCCGGGGAACTTAAACCGAATAATCTTTTTAATTTTAACTGAGAGGTGATGGCAACTCCTACCCTAACCAAATATATACTACCGATTCCATAGCCTGCTACTTCCTTACTATTCCACAAGCCACAATACTCCGCCACTTCCAAATCACCAAACTGATCCATATAATTCCTTACACTAGGGTCCTTTTCTTCAATGGCACTTTCGAGTGGCAGGGGATAACCTTCACTTCGAAGTTGAACTCGGCCACCGCCCAACACCCTAAAATCATCCATCGATTCAAATACAATCAAGTAAACATTTGGATTTGCGGTCCAAGACCGATCAGCAGAGGTCACCTTAGTCACACCATAGGACTCCAATACCTTATGGTGGCCCATAATGTATTTTTCAGTGGCCCCTACATCCTCAACCGCTCTTACAACCCTTACCCTAACTTTCATAGGTTATTGATTGTAATAGGTCAACATCCAAATAAAACCTTCCTGATTTAAGTGGTTGGGCCAGTAATATAGTCCGGCTTAAATGGGCACATGCAGCTCCACCTAAAAAAACAGAACTGGCCAGCTGAGGCCAAGTCCTGATGGATTTGCCGATCTCCGCAAAACTTTTTAATATCCTAGGTGATAATTTTTTATATTCTATAATACTCATCATCAATTCATTGCCTAATTCAGGCAATTTAACCACCAGTTCTTCCTCCGGACCAAAATCTTCAACCAAACCGTGAAAAATCGGCCTTTCCGGCTCCAGATCAAACCTTTCAATATCCAACATTCCCCGATCACTTGTATCCATCAATACAGGTATTCCAAGAGATTTGGCTTTTATTCGACTTTTTATTTTTACAGGGATACTATCACATTCCTCCACCAAAAGGTCTAATATACCACCTTCTTCAAAAAAATCATCCATATTCCCATCATGAATCCCATCTTCAAATACCTTCACCTTCAAATAAGGGTCAATTTCAGCAATTTCCCTGGCAACTATCCAAGCTTTTTTCAGTCCGAGGTTTTCCAAACCTGTCCTGATTCTGTTCATATTGCTTAACTCTAATGTATCATAATCAGCAATCCTCAACTCACCAAAGCTCCGCTCCATAGCCAAACTCAACGCCACACTTTGTCCAACAGATAATCCAATCACTCCAATTTTTTTGCTTTGCAATATATCCTGTTCCTCTGGGGTGATCTTATATTTATTTCTGGAGGTACGGAGCCTGATAAAATCTGACTCCGGTAGGGTATGGACAAGTTGATTTTTCCAAGGATAAAATATCCAATTACCATATTCCCTATTAAGCCGTTCTTCAAAAAATCGTTTCACCTGGAAATCCAGTTCCTTTTCGGTAAAATTCTGACTGGGATGATCAATTTTTATCAATTCCGCAACCTGCCCCCTTATAGTGTCAACCACCTGGACGGCAGGATCATTTTGAAACTCCTCTAACAGACTAAAAGATTCCTCTGACTTGCCAGACAAAATTAAAGGCTCATAATCAGCACAAATGCCTTCTAACTTTTCAAAATTCATTTAATTCCACGGCTTTATGAATATATTAATATGGGTAAAGTTATATTTTTGCATTTATAATTTAATACAAAAGGTGAAATTTTATCACTACTCCCTACAAATTAAATTATTATTTTTGCTAATTTTATAATACAAGTCTATTTCAAGTGAGTGAATTGTTATTCCATTCAAAATCCTTGAAAGTTGATTTTTCCAATTCTATGTGGTAAAATTCAAGAAACTATCCCTAAAAACACAAATAAGTATGCCTAATTTCATTACCCAATGAGTGACGTTACAAATAATAAAATAAGGATACTTTATGTAGATGATGAATCCAACAACCTACAAGCCTTTAAAGCCACTTTCAGGAGGGATTATAAGGTTTACCTTGCTATATCGGCCCAGGAGGGGCGGGATATTTTGAAGGAGCAGGAAGTTGACATCATTATCACAGACCAAAGGATGCCGGAAGAAACTGGGGTGGATTTTTTGGAATCTATAATCCCTGATTACCCTGATCCAATTAGAATCCTGCTTACGGGCTATACAGACATCCAAGCGGTAATAGATGCTATAAACAAAGGTCAAGTTTACCACTACCTCACCAAGCCTTGGGAGGAAGAGTATATGAGGACCGTGATCAAAAATGCATTTGAAGTCTTGTCACTTAGAAGGGAAAACAAAAAGTTAACTGCCGACTTGCTCAAGGCCAATGATCAATTGGAATTTTTGCTGAGACAAAACTTGCTTTCCTAATACCTTGCTGCCAATAGCAATTGGAGTTCTTTATGGTTCATCTGGAATTTTCTAGCCAAATGAGCATTGGTCAAACTACCCCGGTAGGTATATACCCCTTTCATAAACCATTTGTAATTAAAAATCATTTCTTCCGACCCTCCCAAATCAGACATCTGAAGTAAGATTGGCGTAAAAATATTACTTAAAGAAACCGATGCAGTCCTGGATACCCTGGAAGCGATATTGGGGACACAATAATGAATGATATCATATTTATTAAAAGTAGGTTTATCGTGTGTGGTCATATGAGAGGTCTCAATGCAGCCACCCTGATCAATACTTACATCAATCAATACACTTCCTGGCATCATAGCCGAAACCATTTCCTCCGAAACGACGATTTTTGTTCTCCCTTTTTCTGCCCTTAAAGCCCCAATCACCACATCAGCTTCTTTTAATGCCTGCCCCAAGGAATAATTGTCAATAGTAGAAGTATAAACCTGTTGCCCCAATAGTTGCTTGATCCTTCTAAGTTTATAAATATGGTTATCAAAAATTTTTATGGAAGCCCCAAGCCCTAAACCGGTTCTGGCAGCATATTCAGCAACAGTTCCTGCACCAATGATTACAACTTGGGTAGGTGGAACTCCGGTAATTCCTCCCAAAATCAAACCTTTACCCTCTGCTTTTACATTTGTAAGATATTCAGCAGCGATCAACATGACCGTGCTTCCGGCAATTTCACTCATGGCCCGCACCACGGGCATTCCTCCAACTTTGTCTTCCAGGTTCTCAAACGATACCGCTGTTATCTTTTTTCTATTTAGGGCATGAATATATTCAGCTTTTTGTTTGCCCAATTGCAAGGCTGATATCAAGCAAGCCCCTGGCCTCATCAAATCTATTTCCTCCCCACTAGGAGGCTCTACTTTAAGGACTACCTCCGCTTCAAAAGCTTCATTAGGGGAATAAACAATTTTTGCCCCAGCATCTGAATATTCCTTGTCGGAAAATTTGGAAGGCCTACCGGTTCCAGATTCGATTACTACCCTTTGGTTATTATTAACCAAAAGAGCAACTGCTTCGGGGGTCAACACCACTCTTTTTTCCTGGGCTGCACTTTCCTTGGGCAAACCTATTAAAATAGAATGATCTGAATTCCTTACTCTTGCTAGTGCCTCCTTTGGATAAATCTTCGCTTCTTTACTCAACTCAGCAATTTTCGCCCCCATCTTGAACCTTTTTTATCGTTATTTCTCGCTTTTGATCGTTTTCCACTTTTATGGATATTAAATAAAAACTTTCCGGAATATACTCAGGAATTTTCTCTGCCCATTCAATCCAACAATAATTTCCACTGTAAAAATATTCATCCACTCCTATTTCCAAAACTTCCTCTGGATCCTCAATCCGGTAAAAATCAAAATGGTAAAATCTTTGTCCACTTCCATTTTGATATTCATTGATAATGGAAAAGGTAGGGCTACTTACCAGGTCCTCTACACCCATTTCATTGGCAATAGCTTTGATCAAGGTGGTTTTACCAGCTCCTAAGTCTCCCATAAAAACCCAGACATCCAACCCTTTACATATTGAGATTACCGCCTTGGCCACTTCGGGCAATTGTGCCTGATTTTCACAAATGATTTTTTCCAATCTGTTAATATTGCTTTGGTATCAAATGAATAATAGGAACAATTACCTCTTCCAAGGACACTCCCCCATGCTGGAAAGTATCTTTATAGTAATTTACATAATAATTGTAATTGTTCGGATATGCAAAGAAATAATCTTCTACGGCAAAAACATAACTGGTAGAAACATTAAACCTTGGTAATTTCCCCTCCTCAGGTTTACTGATTTCAAAAACCTTCCCTGATTCAAAATTGAGATTTTTGCCTTGCTTGTACCTTAAATTAGTTGTGACTTTTCGATCCCCGATAATTTTATAGGGTCTGTTGACCTTTTTTGTTCCATGGTCAGTGGTAACAATTACCTCATGTCCGGAATCTGCAATTTTTTTAAAAAGCTCAAATAAAGAGCTGTGCAAAAACCAACTTTCTGTAATAGACCGGTATGCAGATTCATCAGGGGCAAGTTCCCGGATCATTTTCATGTCGGTACGGGCATGAGACATCATATCCACAAAATTGTACACCAATACATTTAATTCATTTTTCAACATATTGGGAAACTGTTCCAATACTGCCTTTCCCTGGTTAGCATGCAAAATCTTGTGATAGCTAAACCGGGCCTCGACTCTATTTTTTTTCAGGTTAGCTTCCAAAAATTCTGCTTCATTATTGTTTTTCCCTTCATCTGTATCTTCCCCTTCCCACAGGTCGGGGTGAAACTTTGCCATATCTAAAGGCATTAAGCCACTAAACAGTGCATTCCTTGCATAAGCAGTAGTAGTGGGGAGAATACTATAATAAGTATCCTCAGTTTTGACATTGAAATAGTCACTGATCAATGGCTCAATGATCTCCCACTGATCCAGCCTTAAGTTGTCAATAACAATAAAAAACAGGGGCTTATTCTTTTGGATATTTGGAAAGACCTTCCGCTTTAATACTTGATGGGAGAGCGTTGGTTTTTCTACATCAGGGTCATTGAGCCAATCCAAATAATTGTCCTTGATGAATCTTGCAAAATTGGCATTGGCCTCAGTTTTTTGAGTATCCAGGACCTCCTGCATACTTTTATTTTCTGTTTTATCGATTTCCAGCTCCCAATAAGTCAACCTCTTATAAATGTCAGCCCATTCATCGTGGTCAATAGCGTCATTATAGGCCATGCTGATTTTGGAAAAATCCTGCTGATAGGAAAGGTTGGTCTTTTCACTGATCAATTGCTTATTCTGCAATATCTTTTTTACAGAAAGTAAAATCTGATTGGGGTTGATCGGTTTGATAAGGTAATCAGCTATTTTGCCTCCAATGGCATCATCCATAATATGCTCTTCCTCACTCTTGGTGATCATGACCACCGGGGTCTGGGGCTTCAGGATTTTGACCTGTTGAAGAGTTTCGAGTCCGGTCATTCCTGGCATCATCTCATCCAAAAAAATTACATCAAAATTGGTGTTTTCCACTTTTTCAATGGCATCATTGCCACTGTTAACAGTGGTAATATCATAGCCCTTTTGCTCCAAAAACATGATGTGAGGTTTCAAAAGGTCGATCTCATCATCAGCCCAGAGAATTTTAAATTTTTGCATATTCGATGGTTTAAATCTTTTAAATTTATAATTACTTTTGATTTTGATCAACTAATTCCTAGGCAATTGAAAAGCCACAAAATACTTAACGATCCAGTTTACGGTTTTATATCCATCCCCAGTGAACTTATTTTCACAATAATTGACCATCCATATTTCCAGAGGCTACGCAGAATCAAACAACTGGGTTTGACTGACCTAGTGTACCCAGGGGCCCTTCACACCCGCTTTCACCATGCCATCGGAGCCATGCACTTAATGAGCATTACCCTGGACAATCTCAGGAACAAGGGTCATGAAATCAGTAATGAGGAATATGAGGCCTGCCTGATTGCCATTCTATTGCATGACATTGGCCATGGGCCTTTTTCACATGCACTGGAATATACCTTACTTAAGGAAGTTCCCCATGAGGACTTGTCCTTACTTCTGATGGAGTCTATAAATTACCAATTAAATGGCCAATTGAATCTGGCTTTAAGAATTTTTAAGAATAAATATGAAAGAAAATTTTTCCATCAGCTGGTTTCCAGCCAGTTGGACATTGACCGTCTGGATTACCTGCAAAGAGACTGTTTTTTTACCGGGGTATCAGAAGGCACAATCGGAGCCGACCGGATCATCAAAATGATGAACATCATAGATGACCAGATTGTAGTGGAAGAAAAAGGGTTGTACAGCATTGAAAATTTTCTCAGCGCAAGGAGGTTAATGTACTGGCAGGTTTACCTCCACAAAACCACGGTAAGTGCAGAAAAGATGTTGATCAACTTGATTTCACGAGCCAAAGACCTGCAGCAATCTGGAACAAAGCTGAAAGGATCCGATGAATTCGTTTATCTTTTGGAAAACAATTTCACCCTAGAAGATTTTAAAGCTTCCAAGGATTTACAGGAAGTATTTGCAGGCCTTGATGATTTTGATATTTGGGGTGCCATCAAGCTTTGGAAGGGAAATGGAGACTACATATTGAGGAATATTTCAAACATGTTTCTTTTAAGGAATTTATTTAAAATAAACTTAAATAATCACCCCTTCCCAAAAGAAGAGCTCCAGGAAATGGAGCATCAAGCCTTAAAATCTTTAAAAATTCCAAAGGAAGACCTCCCCTACTTTTTTTCCTATGGTTCCATTAGCAACAATGCCTATGTTGCCAAGGAACGCATTTTGATACTAACCAAAAAGGGAAATGTAATCGATGTAGCGCAGGCTGCGGATTTACCAAATATTAAAGCAATGAGCAAAATTGTTAAAAAGTACTATGCTTGTCGTGCTAAAAAATTAACTTTGCGATAATTATAATTAGAAGCTCATGGAATTTACCGTCAGTCAGATTGCTGAACTTTTAAATGGAAAAGTAGAAGGAGACGGTTCCCGGAAGGTTTGCAGATTGGATAAAATCCAGGAAGGATCAGAAGGGGGCATAAGTTTTTTATCCAACTTAAAGTATGAACCCTTTCTTTATACCACCGAGGCCAGTGCGGTGATAGTGGGCAATGATTTTCAACCTACCAAACCTGTAAAAACCACCCTGATCAAGGTAAAAGACCCCTATTCCGGATTCACCCAGCTTTTGGAAGCTTATGCGCAAATGAAAAAAACAGCCTACTCCGGGGTAGAACAGCCCTCCTATATGGATGATTCCAGCCAGATGGGAGAAAATGGATACCGGGCAGCTTTTAGTTATATAGGCAAAAACACCAAAATCGGAAATCATGTAAAAATCCATGCCCATGCTTTTGTAGGAGATAATGTCACTATAGGGGACCATACGGTAATCCATTCCGGTGCGCGGATATCTGAGGACACCGTAATAGGCAGTCATTGTGAAATCCAGTCCAATGTGGTTATTGGAGCTGATGGGTTTGGTTTTGCACCACAAGAGGACAACTCTTACAAAAACATCCCCCAACTTGGCAATGTCATCATTGAGGATCATGTAAGTATTGGGGCCAACAGCACCATAGATTGTGCTACTATGGGGTCCACGATCATCAAGCGTGGTGTTAAAATAGACAACTTAGTACAGATCGCCCATAATGTCGTTATTGGAGAAAATACTGTGATTGCAGCCCAGACGGGGATTTCGGGATCTACAGAAATAGGCAAAAATTGTATCATCGCAGGGAAAGCAGGGATAGTAGGTCATATCAAAGTGGCCGACAACACTACTATTGGGGCTAATACCGGCATTTCCAAATCTATCCTGACCCCAGGAAAAACTATTTTTGGTTATATAGGTATGGATCTCAAAGATTTCCTGAAATCTTACGCTATTTTCAGAAATCTCTCCTCTCTTCAGGACAAAGTCAAAGAACTGGAAAAAAAACTATAAATTTGTGCCAGAAAAATTCTTGATGCGCAAAAATCATCTTTAATGAAAGTCAAACAGCATACCATAGGAAAACAGGTTACGATTTCTGGGGTAGGATTGCACACAGGCGTAGAATCAAATATGACCTTCGTCCCTGCTTCCCCAAATCATGGATATAAATTTCAACGGGTGGATCTGGAAGGAGCTCCCATCATCGATGCAGATGTGGACAATGTCGTGGACGTCTCCAGAGGAACCACCATCGAACAAAGTGGCGCAAGGGTTAACACCGTAGAACACGTTCTGGCAGCTCTGGTAGGTTTGGAAATCGATAATGTATTGATCCAATTGGACGGACCTGAACCACCCATCATGGATGGCAGTTCCATTCAGTTTATAGACATTCTTGAAGATGCCGGATTAAAAGAGCAAAATGCACTTAGGCGATTTTTTGAGGTTCCGGAAAGCATTCACTACCGGGATTCGGACCGGGAAGTGGAAATGGCTGCCCTCCCACTTGACGATTACCGGGTTACAGTAATGGTAGATTACAACTCCCCGGTGCTCGGTAGCCAGCACGCCTCTATCATGGATATCAGCCAGTTCAAATCAGAAATTGCCTCTTGCCGGACATTCTGTTTCCTGCATGAGCTGGAAATGCTCTATAATCAAAACCTTATCCAGGGCGGCGACCTTAATAATGCCATTGTGGTAGTTGATCGAGTTGTAACGGATGAAGAACTTGAAGGGCTAGCCCAAATGTTCAACAAACCCAAGGTGGAGGTCAGGAAAGAAGGTATTCTCAATAATGTAGAATTGCGCTACAAAAATGAGCCTGCCCGCCACAAATTATTGGATGTGGTTGGAGATTTGGCATTGGTGGGCAGACCACTTAAAGCCCAGATCCTAGCAGCCCGACCTGGCCATGCTGCCAATGTTGCCTTTGCAAAAAAACTAAAAAGGTCAATGGAAAAATTGGGGCCAAGTCATATCCCTCATTATGACCCTAAGCTCCCTCCTGTCCTTGATATCAATCAGATAAGCAATATATTGCCTCACAGGTACCCATTCCAATTATTGGATAAAATCATATACTTGGATGATACAGTAGTCGCAGGGGTAAAAAATGTAACCATTAATGAACCATTCTTCATGGGGCATTTCCCCAATAATCCGGTAATGCCTGGGGTAATGCAAGTGGAAGCAATGGCACAAACTGGCGGAATTCTTGTGTTAAGTACAGTGGAAGACCCGGAAAATTATTGGACCTATTTCCTGGGCATTGAAAGCTGCAAATTCCGGAAAATGGTACTTCCGGGTGACACATTGGTTTTCAAGTGTGAATTACTATCCCCCATCAGAAGAGGGATTGCCAAAATGAAAGGTGAAGCTTATGTTGGTAACACATTGGTATGTGAAGCCGTAATGACAGCCAGTATTGTAAGAAAAGACGCATGATTAGTAAACTATCGCAAATACATGACAATGCCAAAATTGGAGATGATGTTACCATCGATCCTTTCACGGTAGTTCATGAAAATGTAGAAATTGGAGAAGGTACCTGGATCGGTTCCAATGTCACCATATTCCCAGGAGCCAGAATAGGTAAAAATTGTAAAATTTTCCCCGGGGCCGTCATTGCCGGTATTCCTCAGGACCTAAAATTCCAAGGGGAAGAGTCTACCGTGGAAATCGGGGACTATACCACCATCAGGGAATGCGTTACCATCAGCAGGGGCACCATTGACAAAAGAACAACCAAAGTTGGCAGCAATTGCCTTTTGATGGCATATGTACATATAGCCCATGATTGCTATGTGGGCAACCATGTCATCATTGCCAATTCCGTACAGGTAGCAGGTCATGTATCCATTGACGATTGGGCCATCATTGGAGGAAGCAGTGCTATCCATCAATTTGTAAAGGTGGGCATGCACTCCATGGTTTCTGGAGGATCACTTGTAAGAAAAGACGTCCCCCCGTTTACTAAGGCCGCCAGAGAACCATTGAGTTATGCAGGGGTCAATTCTCTGGGATTGAGAAGAAGAGGGTTTTCCAGCGAAGCCATTGGCCATATCCAGGAAGTCTACCGTTACCTCTTCCTAAATAGTCTAAATAATAGCAGGGCTCTGGAGGAAATAGAAATCAACCTACCTGCCACCAAAGAAAGAGATGAAATTGTCAATTTTATCAGATCCTCTGAGAGAGGTGTTATGAAAGGGTATATCAATTAAAAAATGTTAGAAATAAAGCTTGAGGGTGCAAGTAAACGGTATCAATACGAATGGATTTTTAAAAACCTGGACCTTCAGGCACCTGCTCAAGCTAAAATAGCCATAACTGGCAGCAATGGTTCCGGCAAGTCTACTTTTTTAAAATGCCTTGCCGGAATCATTCCCTTGACAGAAGGCAAAATCCAATATAAACTATCCGATAAAATTATTCCAGAAACAGATTACTTTAAGCATTTGACCTTCAGTGCCCCTTATATGGAATTACTTGAAGAACTAACGCTTAAAGAATTATTGACTTTTCACTTCAAATTTAAAAATCCAATTCCAGGTTTGGATATAAATAAGATGATCCAAATACTTTACCTGGAAAATGCA
The DNA here is from genome assembly GCF_030409905.1 of Echinicola jeungdonensis. NCBI lineage: Bacteria > Pseudomonadati > Bacteroidota > Cytophagia > Cytophagales > Cyclobacteriaceae > Echinicola > Echinicola jeungdonensis. The sequence goes on along the minus strand of NZ_JAUFQT010000001.1, from coordinate 2,725,523 downwards.
AAAAATAAGCAAATCCAATATTTTTCCAGCGGAATGAAACAAAGGCTTAAATTGGGCCTTTGCTTTTTTTCTGATGCTCCTTTGGTCCTTTTGGATGAGCCAACCTCCAACCTGGACCAGAAAGGGCGCGAATGGTACCTCGAATTGGCAGATAAATACGGTGAAAACAGAATGGTATTTATTGGTTCAAATGACCCAAAGGAATATTCCTTTTGCGACCAAGAATTAAGCATCGAGGATTTCAAGATTTCTGGACAAAGAACTACCAAAAGAATGATGTAAAACAGAAGGTAGATTTTATGATTTATTAGCCCCTGTTTTCAAATTCAATCCATTTTTTATTTGCACCATTTCTTTTTCTTTTTACTACTTGATGTTGTAATTGCCGCCTAATATTTGTTGGCACTTACCTTCATCTTCCCATACAAACCCACACACTATCCTATAACTGTCTTTGATTTCAGTTGGATTTCTGTAATTTTATGGACTTAAAAAAACCAAACTAACCCTATGAAAGCAATGAATTTGTTTCAAACTATTATCTTTAGCTTTTTCCTATTTTTATTTTCCTCCTGTGGAGGAGGGGAAGAAAGTGAACCAGAGCCAAAAAAAACTCAGGAAGAAATTGCCACTGAAAAATTAACAGGGGAATCCAGCAGTACTACCTGGGTTGTAACCGGTGATGGGTCCGTAACACATAAGGGTTCTAATGTTACCAGTGAATATGCAGATTTTTCCTTGACACTTTCAGCAATCAGCAGTAACCGAACTTACACCACCACCAATGGAGGCTACCTATTTGACGAAAGTGGAAGTTGGTCTTTTTCCGGTGATGGGTATGGAAAAATCATGTTAACTGGCGGCTCTCCAGCTGCAGGCAAGGAAATGTCATTTTCTGGTGCAGCAGGGACCTTGATCCTGGAATTTAATGTGCCAGCTCCTGAGGAAGCAAGGGTCAATGCCCTTGCAGGTGATTATCGATTTGAATTGAAAAAGGAATAACTTCTTCAGCCCAAAATCCATATCAGGCACCATAATTGACCAAGTAAACCACTGACTACTAAACAACTAATTTCATGAAAGCAAAAATATTCATGCTATTGATAATGGTCTGTTTCTTGATCAAACCAACTTGTCACGCCCAATCCGAGACATCAATTGATCTTGTAAAAGCTGTTCAGGAATTTAACCAGGCTTTGATTGATGCCAATGAAGAGAAATTGAAAAAGTTAACTGAAAAGCAGTTATCCTATGGACATTCCAACGGAAATCTGGAAAACAAGGAAACCTTCCTTGAAAGCCTTCTAAGTGGAAAATCTGATTTCGTATCCATCCATCTCAAAAACCAAAAATATGAAGTAGTGGATAATATTGGTATTGCTCGCCATCTCTTATTTGCAGAAACCAATGATGGAGGAGTAGCAGGAAAGGCAAAAATAGGCGTGATGATGATTTGGAGAAAAAACGGGGATTGGAAACTTTTGGCCAGGCAAGCCTATAAGCTGCCAGAAGAAACAACGAAATAAAAAACCGGGTAATAAATCACCCGGTTTTTTTATGATTTCAAAGTAACAAGTGTTACTCCAGCGCCACCTCTATCGGCATGCTCATCTTCAAATTTGGAGACATTGGACATCCCCTTAAGCAGGTTTCGGGTAATATCTCTTAAGATACCATCACCTTTTCCATGAACAATCCTAAGATCCTTTACTCCCAACATATAGCCTTCATCCACAAAATTCTGAACCATGGGAAGTATTTCTTCCCCTCTTTTTCCTCTTAAATCCAAATTGGTTGAGAAATCCCGCATTTTGGATATGGTGTCAAAACCATAACTTTTGGAAAGGGATTTCTTTTCTCTTTTAACTGCAGATTTGGAGATTTTTTCCAATCTGTTGAGTTTCACCGTAGATTTTAACTCCCCAATGCTGATCTCAGCCACCTTCCCTTTGACCATTAAAACTTCGGCAATGGCTCCCTGGTCCTTCACCCTAACATGGTCTCCCTCCTGAATGGGCCCCTCCAGAGTTTGAATATCCGGGGAATCCACCCTTTTCACCTTTTGAGGCTTTACACTTGATTTTAACTTTTCCAGGTCTTTCCTGGCCTTCTGGGTAGCTTCTTTTTCCGCTTTGTTTTCCTTGATTTGCCGGATGGTTTCCTCAATTTTCCGGTTGGCCTGGTCCAAAATGGACTTTGCTTCCACTTTGGCTTCCTGAATTAAACGTTTCTGGTTCTTTTCAACCGTTTCCTTAAGGTCATTGTATTCAGTAAGCCTTTTTGAAAGTAACCTCTCCTTTTTTTGTGTCTCAAGAAGCAATTGCTCGTATTTGTTTTTTTGGGATTCCAATTTATTCAACAATCGGTCATAACGGACCCTTTCCTCCCCAATTTGATCTTTGGCATAGCTGATGATATCTTTTGAAATCCCAATTTTTGTTGCAATTTCCAAGGCAAAAGAACTACCTGGTTTGCCGATTTCAAGTTGATAGAGCGGTTCCAATTTATCCACATCAAACCTCATGGCCCCATTGATCATGCCCTGCCTTTTGGCAGCTACTTGTTTTAGGTTTCCATAGTGGGTGGTTACAATTCCGTAAGCTCCGGTTTGATTGAGGGCCAGCAAAATGGACTCGGCAATGGCCCCTCCAAATTGCGGTTCGGTCCCCGTTCCAAACTCATCAATAAAAAATATGGATTTCTTATCGGCAAACTGAGTAAAATACTTCATACTCATCAGGTGAGAGCTGTAAGTACTCAGGTCATTCTCAATATTTTGTTCGTCCCCTATATCTATAAAAAAATGATGAAAAACACTGCACTTTGAATGGGGATCCACTGGGATCAATATCCCACATTGCAACATATACTGGATCAAAGCCACTGTTTTAAGAGTTACTGATTTCCCTCCAGCATTGGGGCCTGAAATGACCAATAAACGGGAATTATGATCCAAATGAATATTAAGGGGAACAATATTTTTCCCTTGATGCTTTAGGGCACTTTCAAGCACTGGGTGACGGGCATTGTACCATTCAATGATCTTTCCTTTTTGGAGCGAAGGTTTGCTGGCATCCATTTTCAAAGCCAATCTGGCTTTTGCCCGGATAAAATCCACCATGCCCAAAAATTGATAAGCTTTTCTAATTTCTGGAATAAATGGCCTTAAGGTATCAGTAAGTTGGAGAAGAATTTTATGGATTTCCCTCCTCTCCATATATTCCAATTCCTTCAGTTCATTATTTATGTCCAAGACTTCTGCTGGCTCAAGAAAAACGGTCTGGCCCGTGGCTGATTCATCATGGACAAAGCCTTTGATTTTTCTTTTGTTTTCTGCTAATACAGGCATGACCATCCTCCCCCCCCGGATTGTAATAGAAGCATCGTCTGGTGTCATGCCTTTGGCCTTGGCCTCCCGGAAAATCCTATCCAATACTTTTCGGAGTCTGTTTTCCTCATAAAGGATTTGCGCCCTAATCAGCCCCAGTTCCCGGGTTGCATTGTTTTTGATTTTCCCCTTTTCATCCAATACACGCTCTATGGCCCTCAAGAGGGTTTGGTCTAGCGTCACCAAGCCCAACAACTGAAAAAGCTGGGGATATTCTTCCTGATTTTCATTAAAGAAATTGACGCATCCCCTAAGTGTAATTAGGGAAAGCTTAATTTGATGGAAGTCATCCTCATACAAAAATGTACCTTCAATTTTTGCTTTTTCCAGGTAGGGATAAATATTCAAAAAATTGGAAGAGGGAAACTCCTCACCAGATATAAGTATTTGCCTGAACTCTTCAGTTTGTTCAAGCAACTTGTCCAGCAATTTGATATCATGGGTAAATGACACTTTTTGGACAAAATCCGTACCCAATTGGCTGGTACATTCTTCTTTAATCCATTCCTTTATTTTATCAAAATTAATCTTGGATTCAAGATTATTGGGGTATTGCATACTATTATTCTCCTACCTTTTCTCTTACGTTCAACGAATCGATTACCCTACTATAGAGTTCTTCCATTTTACCTGCATCTCTCAAGTAATACTGAAAACTTTCCCGGAAAATGCTGTCATTTATTTCATGTTTTTTAAACACCTCATGTTCCAGCATGGGATAAAGTTTTTTGGAAGAATCATAGGAAAGCGGCAGGGAACTTGCAATCCCCTCTGCCATATGGATATCCACCAAAACAGAAACCATTTTATCTTCGGGCAATAAACTATCAGGACGGTCCCTTTCTGAACAGGAAACACTCCAAACAGTCAAAACGATAAATAATATTACTTTCTTCACAATCCAAAATTAGCCAATTCCGTTGAAATTTAGGTAATATGTTATTTATAACTCGTTTTATAATTCGAAGGAGTACATTAAATTTAGGCCTTCGGAAAGCAAATGCCCATGAATCAACTGCTGAAAAAACTCAGAAAATACGAAATTATGATCAGGAAAGTGGCCAATAATCACCTTCAAGGAGATTATCAGTCCATTTTCAAAGGGGCGGGTTTGGAATTTGACGATTTACGGCCCTACCAATACGGGGATGATGTCCGAACCATTGAATGGAAGGTTTCAGCCAAAGGTCACGGGACTTTTGTCAAAACCTTCAAAGAGGACAAAGACCAATCCGTGTATTTTCTGTTGGACATCAGTGGCTCTCAGGAAATCGGGGATGAAAGGAGAAAAAAAATTGATTTGGGCAAAGAAATTGCGGGTGTCCTTACGCTTGCCGCCGTCCATGAGGGAAGCCAGGTGGGCCTGATTTCATTTTCAGATCAAAAAGAAAAAATCATCCTTCCAGGGAAAGGGGTAAAACAAGGTGTCAAAGTGATCAAGGGCATTTTTAACCACGAAAACAAATCCGTAAAAACTGACCTTAGGGAAATGTTTACCTTTGCCCTTAATCTCATCAAAAAAAGAAGCATCATCATTGTCATATCGGATTTTATAGACGAAAATTATCAAAAACCGCTAAAAGCCTTGGCAGAAAAACATGACCTGGTAGCTATTCAAGTCACCGACCCTAGGGAATCTGCCCTACCTTCCTTGGGTATCATCCCCGTCTATGATAAGGAAGAAGGCAAAACAACTTGGGTTAATACGGCATTTGGGAATTTTTCCAAAAAAATTTCAGACACCTTCACCAATGAAAGGGCCTCCCTTCAAACATTATGCAAAAAAAATCAGATCAACTACCTTTCTATTGACACCCGGGAGGACATTGTCCTTCCCTTAATTGAATTGTTTAGGCACCGGAATAAAACCATGAAGCGTGGGTAAATCCAAAGTAACCATCAGTTTATTATTAATTCTATTTTCCACCTTTGTTTCAGCCCAGGAAAAGCTGAAGGTGGAAGGTTATTTTCTAGAAGACTCAGCCAAGTTGGGTGAAAAGGTAGGGTATGTGTTGAAAGCCAGCTATCCCTCCGATTTGAATATTGTTTTTCCTGATTCCACTTTCCAATATGAGGATTTCAGCTTCTTGGATAAGGAAACTTTCACTTCATTTACCCAAGACAGCATCACTCTAGACAGTGCAGTGTATTACCTGTCAAATTTCTCCCTGGACTCAGTAAAGTCATATGCCCTACCTGTTTTTGAGATCCTAAGGTATGATAGCATTTCCCATTTTGCCCCCGAAGACCAGTTGGTATTGAAATTCACCATTGATCCCATGCCCCAGGAATTGGTTTTTAAGGAGAATAACAATTACCTCCACTTAGATAAAGCATTTAATTACCCCGTGTTGGCAATTGTAATTGGAGGCTTGGTGTTAGTGACAGTATTGGTTTTGGTCATCTTCGGCAAAAATATCAGGAAAAAGTGGAGCATTAGAAAACTAAAAAAACAACATGCCCTCTTTGCCAAAAAATGGAAAAACACCGTTGAAACAATGGAAAAAGCCCCAAGTTTGCAGGTGGCTGATGAATTGCTTTGGCTTTGGAAAGATTATATGGGCAATTTGACCGGTCAGCCCTACCCGGAATGGACCTCAACGGAAATCGGGAATTATTTGGAAAAACCTGGATTGGTAAAGGATTTCAGGAAAATAGAAATCATCATTTACGCCGGAAAGGGTGGAGAAAACCTCCAGATGACCTGTGATAAGCTGCAGAACATCTGCAACAACTTGTATCAACAAAAAATCGAAGAGATCCGTGAACGCAAATAGTATTTCTGATTGGTTATCATGGAACTGGTTTTTGCCGGAGACCTTCCAGTCATATGAGTGGGAAAACCCCTGGGCATTACATTTATTATGGGTCGTTCCTTTGATCCTGTTGATCAGGAAGTTGACCAAGCTGATGAAAAAACCGGTGCTGGAGCTGTCACTTCCCGGAAAAATTTCAGCAAGCAACCCCTGGACTTATTTGAGAATGGTCCCCACCATTTTCTTTTTGCTTATTGTTTGGATGATAATAATTGCATTGGCAAGGCCACAGCGATCCAATGAAAAGGTGGAGCAATATACCGAAGGGATCGACATTATGTTGGTATTGGACATATCTGAATCAATGGACTTACAGGACTTTGAGCCCAACAGGTTGGAAGCTGCAAAAAAAACAGCCATTGATTTTATTAACGGCCGCCTTGGTGACAGAATTGGCATGGTGATTTTTGCAGGAGAGGCTTTTTCGTTAGCCCCTTTAACCACAGACTACGAACTACTTACCGACCTCATAGGTGAAATAAATTTTGAAATGATGGATGCCAAGGGGACAGCCATCGGCAGTGCTGTGGCCACAGCTACCAACAGAATGCGGAAATCCGACTCCAAATCAAAAGTCATGGTCCTCCTCAGTGATGGGGACAACAATGCAGGAAATGTGGATCCTGGATTTGCTGCTGAATTGGCGGCTGCCATGGACATCACCATATATACTATTGCTGTGGGAAAAGATGGAATGGTCCCATATGGCAAAGACTTTTTTGGAAGACCTCAAATGGTGGAAAGTTACTTAAATGAAACCACCCTTAGAGATCTTGCCCGCATAGGAAAAGGTCAATTCTTTAGGGCAACAGATGATGGGGCTCTGGAAAACATCTTTGAGCAAATTGATAAATTGGAAAAAGCGGAAATTATCGAATCCCGGTACAAAGAAACTCAGGATTATTACAGGGCCTATTTATTTTGGGGGATAGTTTTCTTCTTTATCTGGTTGACCCTTAAAAACACCTTTATCAATAATTTCCTTTTGGATTAACAGTTTGAAATTTCATTTCAACATGATCAAGGAAATATCAGAATCATAAGACAAAAATTAAAAGCAAAGCCTACCGTATCAAATAATCAGACCCAGCATCATACAACATAAACTATTGACTACAAACACATTAAAAGCCATAAAGACTATCGTAAGGATTAAAAACAACTTTCATTTTCTGGCCTAAAACCCAACCCAAATATTGGGGTTCAAGGCATAAAAGAACAAATAGAAATCAAACAACAGCGGTAATATTACCACAAACCTATTGATAATAAAAATTTAGCAGGGGCAACAAATTCCCCGATGCTTTTGGTAACACAGGCTTTGGAAAGAACCATACCAAATAGGGTGATCAAGATTCCGGAATAATAAAAGAATGAATCCCTGAAAAAATTTTTTTTCAATTTGACATGGTATCTCTTAATGATCTTCTCAGCAAAATCTGTAACAGGACGGGACACCAACTAAGATTCCAATATCCCATTTAAGAATTCCCACACTGAATAACTTGAGAGGCAAATCATTCTTGGAAAGTCTCAAAAGTTTGTCCTTCAGGATTCGATAAAAAGTTTCTTTAATCCCTTCTATTGGAGCTCTAAAAGGTAGCTGTATTCTTTCTCCAGAGATTCCCTTGAAGGGGTCCCATTTTGAGCAATTTACCCAGTATGGCCATATTTTTATTTTAACAATTGAAATATTAGTCCAAAAAAATATTTGTCTAAGCTTTGCCGGCTTCTATCTTTGATCGGTAAAAATAAAGGAATGGATATTAAAGAAAACCTTTTTCGTTTAAAGAAAACCTTAACAAATCCGGATTGCCTACTGGTGGCTGTCAGTAAAACCAAACCCATCGGGGATATCCAGGAAGCCTATGATGCCGGCATCCGTGATTTTGGGGAAAACAAAGTGCAGGAACTTGCCGAAAAACAGCCTCAACTGCCAAAAGATATCCGCTGGCACATGATAGGCCATTTGCAGCGGAACAAAGTAAAATACATCGCTCCTTTTGTCCACTTGATCCATGGGGTTGACAGTTATAAACTGCTAAAGGAAATCAATAAACAAGGCAGGAAAGTCAATCGTACAATTCCTTGTCTCCTCCAAATCCATATCGCAAAAGAGGAAAGTAAGTTTGGTTTTAGTGAGGATGAACTGGAGGTATTAATCAAAAACGAGCCTGTAGCGGAACTTAGCCATGTAAAAATCGTGGGCCTTATGGGGATGGCTACCAATACCGACAATGAGGATGTTGTAAGAAGGGAATTTGCCAGTTTAAAATCATTATTTGACAAAATAAAATCCAAGGATCTTCCCTCCAATTTTGAATTAAAGGAAATCTCCATGGGGATGAGCGGGGATTATCAAATTGCACAGGAAGAGGGGAGTACCATGGTCCGGATTGGAAGTGCCATTTTTGGAAAAAGAAATTATTCAAAGGGATGACATACATCAATAATATAAAATTAGCCGCTGCTCTAGGAGCATTAACGGTAGCTATTGGGGCATTTGGGGCGCATGGCCTGGAACCAACTCTTGAGAAGATGGGCAGGGTAGATACCTTTGAAACTGCAGTGAAATATCAATTTTACCATACCCTTGCCATTTTCCTTGTCGGAATTCTACAAGTCCAGTTTCCCCAAAATAAGGGACTGAGCATTTCTGCCTGGCTCTTTTTTGGCGGAATTATCATTTTTTCTGGATCCCTTTATATTCTGTCCATTTCCGGAGTAAACTGGCTGGGAGCCATCACCCCTTTTGGTGGCCTGGCATTTATTTTGGGGTGGATCCTGTTGTTTTTCAACATAAAAAAATAAGTTTTTCCATGGCTCGAAAACATTGCCTTCTTTTTTTTCTATTATTGGTCAGTCCATTATTCCTTTTTGGCCAATCAACTGTCTCAGAAAGGTACAAAGGGCTGGACCAACTATTGGATGAGGATTCCTTTTTTGGCAATCACCTGACAGGGGTTATGTTGTATGACCTAGACGAACAAACGGTCCAATACGAAAAAAACAGCCACCTTTATTTTATCCCTGCCTCCACTACCAAACTTTTTACTTTTTTTGCTGGGTATGTGGTGCTCAATGACAGCACCTCCCTTTTCCGTTATGTCCCAAATGGAAATGAAGTAACCATCTGGGGAACAGGGGACCCTTCCTGGAAATATGAGGTCCTCCCTCAGCCTGAATTAGAAGGCTTCTTTAAGAAATTTGATAAAATTTATTTTTCAGATGAAAACTGGAAAGATACCCCCATGGGATATGGATGGCAATGGGATGATTATTATTATTCCTATGCTGCTGAAAGGTCTCCATTCCCGATTTATGGTAACCTTGCCAAGGTCAAAAACATTCGGCAAAATTTTTCTATCTCACCTGGCTATTTTGAAAATAAATTAAAACCTACAAACAGGCCCCTAAAAAAAGTTGAAAGGGATCCACATACCAACCTGTTTTATTATAATCCTTCTACTTGTACCTTAAGGGAATCCAAAGTCCCTTTTTTGACCTCACCGGAAATCTTTTCCCTGTTGGCAAGTCAGGAGCTTGGTAAGGAAGTTATTCCTGTAAAAAAAGTGCTTCCCGAGGAGCATTATATTCTTAAGGGAATTCCACTAAGGGCCCTTTATAAGGAAATGCTACAGGAAAGTGACAATTTTCTGGCGGAGCAATTATTGCTGATGATTTCCGATCAAATATTCAAGGAGCTGGATATTACCCAAACAATTGATTTCCTTAAAAAAAATTTCCTCTCAGACCTACCTGATGAGCCCCAATGGGTGGATGGATCCGGCCTTTCCAGACACAACCTAATTACCCCAAGATCCATGGTGGCTTTAATAGAAAAAATTTATAGGGTTATGCCTGACAATCTTCTTTTTGACCTATTGCCCAGAGGTGGGGTCAATGGCACCCTTGAAAACTCTTACAAATCTTCCAGCCCTTATATTTTTGCCAAAACCGGAACCATGAGTAATAATCACGCCCTGGCAGGATTTATTAAAACCGATTCCGGGAAGTTATATGCTTTTGCTTTTATGAACAATAATTATCCCTATAAAGCTACTCAAGTGAGGAAGGAAATGGAAAAGGTACTGCAGTATATCAGGGATAATTTTTAATTTCAGGAACATAAACCAATAATCCATGAACAAAAGGACTTTTATTAAATCCATTGGGCTTTCGGCCTTAATACCCATGGTGGGATGTCAAAACCGTCTTTTTTCCGCTTCATCTGTCCAAAAACCTGAAGACCCTTTACTTCCAAAGCCCTTAAACAGGGGAGATTTGGTGGGCCTGGTAAGTCCTTCAGCTGCAACAAATGAAGAAATTCTTTTTCAATTTGCAGAGGAAACTCTTCTGGCACTGGGGTTAAAAGTGCTCAAAGGTCAACACCTGGAAGGCAGAAGGGGCCATTTGGCCGGGACTGATGAGGAAAGAGCAGCTGACCTCAACCATATGTTTGCCACCCCTGAAGTCAAGGCCATTATTTGCATCCGGGGAGGCTCGGGGGCTGCAAGAATTTTACCTTTATTGGATTACGAATCCATCAAAAGCAACCCCAAGCCCATATTAGGGTATAGTGACATCACCGCCTTACACAATGGCATTTATGCTCAAACCAAGCTTATCACTTTCCATGGACCCAATGGAACGGGAAGCTGGAATAGTTTTAATGTAGGGCAATTCGAGAATTTATTTTTCAACCAACAATTGATGCGGTATGAAAACGAACAAATTCCAAATGATGATCTGATCATAAAAAAGAATAGGATACAAACCATCCGTCCGGGAATAGCAGAAGGAACCATCGTTGGAGGTAACTTAACGGTTTTGACGGCTTTGGCTGGATCTCCCTATCTTCCTGACTTCACTAATAAAATTCTGTTTTTGGAAGATGTGGGAGAAGAACCTTACCGGATAGACCGAATGATGAGCACCCTGAAGCTAATGGGGGCATTAGATAAAATCAAAGGTTTTATTTTTGGCCAATGTTCTGACTGCACCCCTTCCAATGGATATGGCTCATTGACGGTTTGGCAGATTTTGCAGGATTATATTAAACCTTTGGAAATCCCTGCCTATTACGGTGCCATGATTGGTCATATCTCCAAGCAGTTTATTATCCCTATAGGCGCCCACATTAAAATGGATGCAGACAAAGGTGTTTTTGAAATGACTCATTCTGTTTTCCAAAAGGGATAAAATCAAATGCTTTTCTTCTAAGCTAAAATTATGGTGACAGCTTTCAATTTTCTGTGCACCCCATTTTCCCAAGAACACATTGAATCCAAGCTTATGACCCCAAATGCATATCTTGCTTTAGGTGATTCCTATACCATCGGAGAAGGTGTCCCTCTGAAATCAAATTTCCCCAACCAATTGGTGAAGCTATTAAATGACAAAGGCTATTCTTTTGCCTCTCCCGAGATAGTTGCTAAAACAGGTTGGACTACAGAAGAGCTTTTGGAGGGGATCAAAAAAGCAGGACTAGAAGACAAAACCTTTGATTTGGTAACGCTTTTGATCGGGGTCAACAACCAGTATAGGGAATGGAGCCTTGATAAATACAGAGACGAATTCCGACTGCTATTGGACCAGGCAATAGCATTTGCCGGGGGCGATTCCCAAAAGGTTTTTGTGCTTTCCATTCCGGATTGGAGTGTTTCACCTTTTGGCCAACAGCATTCCAAAAGTGGAGAAAAAATAGCCCGTGAAATAGATGCTTACAATCAGGCCAAAAAGGAAATCTCTAATGAAAGTAATGTCCATTTTGTGGAAATCACCACCCATTACCGGGAAGTGGGACATTTCCCAAAAATGGTGGTGAAGGACCAACTCCATCCAGGAACTGATGTATATTTATTTTGGGCGAAAAAATTGGCTGACCTGGTGGCCAGGCAATTAGAATAATTTTTCCCTAATTTCAATAAGAGAGTTATTTTTAATTAAACTGGGATTACAATTATCAAATCCCTAATCACCCAAAACAATTAACTCATTCTCCAGATCACCCTCATAAAATCATTAATGAAAATCTAACAATGTTACTCTATAACATGGATTTGATAAAAGGGTCATTATAATCTTCTATAAAAGCCAGCACATTGTCATAGGCTTCGAAGTCCTTTTTGGGGTGGGCGGTAGTAAGCACTACAGATTTCATACCCGCATTCTGAGCCGCTTCTACCCCTTTGGGTGCATCTTCAAATACTACACAATCCTCAGGTTTTACACCTAATTCCTGCGCACCCAGCAAAAAGGTTTCCGGATGTGGCTTGCTTATTTTCACATTATCCGCAGTGACAATGGATTGAAAATAATCCCGTATGTTAAGATTATCCAACACAAAATCCACATTGAAGGGAATGGCTGCCGAACCAATGGCCATTTTCACACCCTTACTTTTTGCCCTTTCAAAAAAATCATCCAATCCATCAATCAATCCCAAGTGAGGCCTATATTCCTCTTGATATCTTTTTTCTTTGATCATAGACCATTTTTCGGCTTCCTCATCAGAAAATTTCCCCTCTCCAAAAACCCTTTCCAAGACTTCGGGATTTTTACCATACATTTCCACTTTAACCTCATCCCAGGTCAAGTTGGCTCCCAAATCCTCATTAAAAAGCTGATACCAGGCCTTGGTATGATATTGCATATCATCAATGATGGTCCCATTCATATCGAAAATAAAAGTCCGTTGTCTCTCACTCATAGTCCTTTTTGTTTAATGCATAACAAGCCCATCTAACAGCCTGCAAATCTAAAAGGTTTCCTCTAGCTGGGGATTATCATAACAATAATTTTTCATGAATTTTGCCCTCAAAAAATTTCAATCGATTTAACTACTTTTAATAGGACAAACAACAGCATTTTATCTCTGCAAAAAATTGTAGAATCCGCCTCTATCTGCTACTTTAGTTTTCATCTTAGATTTTTACAAAATATAAAGCCACTAAACAACTATTATCCATGATGGAGCGTACCAAGCCTTTTGTGGACCTTCCGGAAAAGGCATTAAATGAAATAAAGGCTCAAAGACAAGAAGTCTTTTATTCAAAACCCAAACGTTTGTACCTTCAAAACCATTCCAGCATTGAAGGCTTTGATTTTATTGTTGAAGGAGAATATGAAGGATTTTTTTATGACCGGAATCAAAACAAAAGAAGGGTTGAAAAATTTGGCCCGGGAAAGATGTTTGGTGGAATTTCTTACCTGTATAATAAAGGGGTGTCCTTGCAGACGGTGGATGTAAAAGAAAACACCAAGGTGCATCGATTGAGTCATAAGTTGTTTAATAAATTATGTGACGATTACCCGGAATTCAGGAATCATTTTATTTTGGAAATTGGAAAAAGGATGCTGGATCAGGAATTTGTCCATTTTATCAAAGGAGCCACACACTACCCCCAGCAAAATAATATCACTTCCGATAGTTTTTATTCCCATAAAGTAGCTTCCCTCAACCCCAGAGAGTTGGTTACCTGTGCACCTTTCACCTCCATTCAGGAAGTGGCCAATTTAATGGCTGACCATAAAACCAGCTGTGTTTTTATCAAAGGGGAACAAGACAAAATTTTGGGTTATGTCACCGATATTACTTTAAGGGATCAGGTTATTGCCAAAAATATTCCCACGCATACGCCAGTGGAAGAAGTCATGAAAACTGATATGGTATCTATTGATACAGATGCCTATATCTATGAATCCCTATTACTAATGTTCCAGACTAAAACCAGGTACCTCCTGGTCGCCAAGGACGGAAAGTATGTTGGTTTTATCTCCAGGAACAAATTGCTTAGTGAGCAGTCACAATCGCCATTCCTATTTATCCAGTCTGTAAAACAGGCCACTTCAATTGAGGAACTTAAAATTAAATGGTCCCAGGTCCCTGCCACTGTTCACCAACTGCTGGAAAGAGGGGTAAAATCTGAGACGGTCAATCAAGTGGTCACCACTGTTTCAGACACCATTGCTCTGAGAGTTATAGATCAGGTTATACATGAAGTGGGGCCTCCTCCCTCCCGATTTGTTTTTATCACTTTGGGAAGTGAGGGCAGAAAGGAACAAACCCTCAAAACCGATCAAGACAATGCCATTATTTATGAAGACAAAGCCAATGAACAACGGGAACTGGTAAGAAAATATTTTCTGAAATTTGCCGAAAAGGTATCTGAAAACCTGAACACCATCGGATTTAGCTTTTGCAAAGGAGGCTTTATGGCAAAAAATCCCAAATGGACCCATTCCCTTTCGCATTGGAAAAGGAATTATGATGCCTGGATGACGGAATCCACTCAGGAAACGGTGATGAAATATTCCACTTTCTTTGACAACAGGGCCATTTATGGGGATTTTTCCATTTTGGAGGAACTACATGTCTATATGGATAAACAATTGGAAGTACCTTTGGAAAGGTTCTTTTACAATATGGCCACTAATGCCTTACAATATGAACCCCCTCTGACCTTTTTTAAAGGCATCAAAACGTTCACAGTTGGGGAGCAAAAAGTTTTTGATATCAAAAAAGCCATGACTCCGATAGTCGACATTACTCGGGTTTTTGCTTTGAAACATAAAATATTCCTAACCAACACTGGAGAAAGGCTGAATGCATTGAAAGAAAAAGGCCATTTGACGGAAAAGGAATGCCAGGAACTCAAACAATCCTATTATTACCTGATGGGCCTGAGGTTGGACAGGCAGGCCCAGCAAATAATGATTGACAAAGCTGAACCCGAAAATTTCATCAGCATTGACAGTCTTACCAAAATCGAAAAAGTCACAATCATTGAAATTTTTAAAGTCATTAGAAATTTCCAGATGAAGGTCAAAATTGATTTTACCAATACGATTTTCTAGTAAAATGAAAATCCACGAATTTCCCGAATTACTATTTGGATAAGAATGTTTATACCCACAACAATGCCCTATCGCCGAAATGAATTTTTTTATTCTATCCCGTTGAAATTAAAAGTTATTTGTAATTGGGTGATTGAGTTATTGAAATTCAAATTTAAATCCAGTTTTGTAGGGGGCTTACTTAAAGTTAGAAATTAAAATCTTTTTATATAAAAAAAGACAGACCTGAACAGCCTGCCTTATTTTATATCCTTTAAAATATTCTTATCCCTTTCTTTTCACATTGGAAATCAAAGATACTTTTTCAATGGGTTCGGTAGCATTGGAATAAATTCTAACTACACTGTTTTGTTTCCCCATTTTACCTGCTGAATTGAAGGTTACCTTGATTTCTGCTGATTCTCCTGGTGCAATAGGTTCCTTGGGCCAGCTTGGCACGGTACAGCCGCAAGTTGCTGCTACATTGGAAATCTTTAATACTTCATTTCCAGTATTGGTTAATTTAAATGTGTGCTGTACTTTATCACCTTGGGTGATGTCACCAAAATCTTTTGATTTTTCTTTAAAAGTAATGACAGGCCCTGATTTTTTTTCAGTTTTTTCGGCTTCCGCACTTTTAACCTCTTCCTTCTGGGATTCGACTTTTTCAGTTTCCACCTCCTGTGCCTGAACAGCAAAGGCCATCGCGGCAGCAAACATTAATAAAACTAACTTTTTCATTGTATTTTATATTTAGCTTCAGTTTATCTAGTATCTAACTCCGTGCCAAATTTGGCTTTTCAATTTTTATATCAATCCCAAAAGTTTTAATTTTTTAGGGAATAATCAAGCTGCACTCCTCATTTTAACTTTTTTTATTATACCAAAGGGCTTTTCCTTTTATGCAAGGAAAAAACTGGGATGAAAGTTCACCATAAACAATTCATCGGTTGCCCGGGTCACAGCGGTATATAGCCATCGAATATAAGCAGTGTCAAGTTGGCCCTCGGGCAAATAGCCCTGATCCACAAACACAGCATTCCACTGCCCCCCTTGGGATTTATGACAAGTAAGTGCATAAGCAAACTTAATTTGCAGGGCATTTAGGTATGGGTCCTTCCGAACCATTTCCATCCTTTCCTTTTTATTTTCTATTCCTTCATAATCGATCAAAACCTGTTGGTATAAAGCTTTGGATTTTTCCGTTTCTAAGGCAGGGGTATCTGAATATAGGGTATCAAGGATCACTTTGGCTTCAAAATAGGGTTCATCAGGGTAATCAATGAGTCTAAGCTCTAGGGTGGCAAACCTCAAACCATAAACTTCCTCAAAGGACCGGATTTTGATCACTTCCACAAAATCCCCATTGGCCAAAAAGTTCACCTTTTCCGAATCGGCCATATAAACGTAATTGTTTCGAACAATCATCAACATATCCCCTGCATCAATCTCCTCCTCAAAGAAATGAATGGTATGGCGAATATATTGATTGTACCGGACCGCCATTTTATTAGACCGCGTAATGACAATAGTATTTTCCACGCCATATTTATCATAGGCATAACGCAAGCCTTCCTCCAGCCTTTCACTGGTCATTTTAAAAAAATCATTAAAGCCTTTGGTTCGAAAAGAAATCACAGGTTTTTCTTTATTGACTTCCTGTCTTAGACGAGTGGCATTAAATAAAATCCCTGAATCCAGTTGTTGCCTCATCACTTCGGTAAGCTCTGCCTCTACTACCTCCAACCGGTAATGGTGGATCAAATAATTTTTATCCAGCCCCGGGCTGTTAAGGGTCCCCACAGGAGGGAGCTGGGCTGTGTCACCAATCAGCATTAAGCGATTGGATGGATGCTGAAAAACAAAATTGATCAAGTCTACCAATAGATTTTGGCCTCCCATGGCATCATCAGCCAACATGGAAGCCTCATCCACAACAAAAATGGTATTTTGATAATAGTTTTTTTGAGGGTCAAATCCAGTAACCAAGCCTCCTTTGTCCCCTTTGGGTCTGTAAATGATTTTGTGGATGGTAAAACCCAGCCTGCCGGTATAAGCAGTCATTACCTTTGCGGCCCTACCCGTGGGTGCAAGCATCATGGCCTTATAACGCAGCTTGGGGAGGCTCCTTACCAAAGCAGAAATCACAGAAGTTTTACCCGTGCCGGCATAACCTCTTAATATAAATGTAGGTTTATGATCAAAACCCGGGTCTAAAAACCGGTCCATTAATTGAAAAAAATCATCCTGCCCTGTTGTGGGAGAAAAAGGGAAATTTCTCCTAAGCAGATCCGATGGCTTTGCTATTTGTTCATTACCTTTATCCATTATGGCGAATCTACTGCATATATGCACAATATAGAAAAAGAAATCCAGGAGAAATTTGGCGGCAGGCTGCGTACACGGGTAAATGGGGTTTTGATAGAAAAAGACAAAATCCTGATGGTTAAGCACCGGATGGCTCAAAACAGGGTATTTTGGAATGTGCCCGGGGGAGGGATGCATTACCAAACCAATGTGGAAGAAAATCTTCAAAGGGAGTTTTTGGAGGAAACAGGCCTGGAAATTGGAATCAATCAATTTTTGTATGTATCCGAATTCCTTCAGCCACCTCTCCATGCTATAGAGTTATTCTTTGAAGTGGAGAAAAGAGCGGGCAAATTGGTAAAAGGGACCGATCCGGAACTTCAACCCGAAAAACAAATCATTGAGGAGGTAAAATTTATGAGCCTGGAAGAAATAAATCAAATCAACAAGGAGGAAAAGCACCAACTTTTCTGGGATATTAAATCGATTAATGAGATAAGAATATGGAAAGGATATTTTAATTTTGAAAATAAATGCATAAAATAGCAACTTAATAAAAATACACCATCAACCTTATATAAGAATAAACCTAGCAAAAAATGAATTTGACCAGAATCTTATCCATTGTTTTTCTATTGGCCGCATTGGCGGTAGGCTATTTGCTCTACAAGGGAATAGACGATGCTATGCAGGAAGAGAAGCGAATTGCCAGAATTGAGGCCCGGGTAATCGAAAAGCTTCAAATGCTCCGAGAAGCTCAAATGGCCTATATTGCTGAAAACAAAGAATACGCAGGAAGTTGGCAAGAATTGAAGGATTTCATCAAAAACGGTCAAATCCACATTGTACAGAAAACTGAGGAAACCAAGCTTTTGGATTATGGTGAAGAAGAAATCACCATTAGTTATGACACCTTGGGGGCTGTCAATGTACAGGATTCCTTATTTAATGAAAGGAAATATCCTGATTTCAATCTTCAAACCTTGAATGTAGTACCGGGATCTGGAGGAAAAACTTTTGAGTTTTTTGCGGATAAAATTGAAAGAGGATCCAATAACATGGTCATCGACGTATTTGAAATCAGAGATCCTGCCCCAGTAAATCCTGAAAGAAGGGCCAATAACAATGAAAAAGCATTAAAAGTTGGTTCCAGAACGGATGCCTCCACTTCAGGTAATTGGGAATAATTTTGACTGGATTAGCTAAAAATAATTACATTGAATTTGAAAGCGATAAATTGGATTTGGACAACATTTCCAGTTTATCGCTTTTATTGTTCCCCCATAAACTAACCATTATTGGTAAAGACCAAAATGGAGCCATACTTGGGGTGCATATCCACCGTTTTCAGGATCAGGAAATTTTAAAGGAAATCCTAAAAAAGGATTCCTTTTTGGCTAAGAACCAAGTCTCCGGGTTCCTATATCTTTATTCCGACCAATTCACCTTGGTACCAGGAATGCTTTTTGACCCAAACTATAAGGGGACTTATCTTAATTTCAGCAGTCCGTTGGAGGAGCAAGTGGTCTTTTATGAGGGAATTCAGAATAACAGTATAGTACTGGTCAGTGCTATTTCAAAGGACCTAATGGAGACTTTTGCCGAAACCATACCTGATCTTTCCCTAAAACATGGGGTATCCCTGATTTTGGACTATTTATTGCCTCAAAAAAACGACATGCTCAACCAGGAGCTATTGGTAATTGTTGAGGAAGGACATATTTATTTGGCAGGTTTTGCCGGCCACGAAATGAAACTCTTTAACCGGTTTGACGTTTCCGGAGATCAGGATTTTTTAAAATATACTTTCAGCGTACTTCACCAATTGGCCTTTGACCGTATGTATTGTAAAATCAGCCTGATCGGGGATTTGGATGAGGTGGGGACCGACAAAGAATTGCTCCACAAATATTTTAAAAACCTTGAAATCGTTACCCCAAAAAGCAATCAAAACTACCATCCGGGAGCAGAAGGTTTTAAAGAGACCTTGTCCTTGGCAGCTTTTTGGTCCAACTGATTTAATGAAGTTATATGAAAAAAACTGCTATTTTTCCGGGTTCTTTTGACCCCTATACCAATGGCCACCACGACATTGTAATGCGAGGCCTAAGTTTGTTTGATGAAATCATCATCGGTATAGGATATAACTCCACTAAAAAATCCAGGTATTTTGAAATCGATACCATGGTCCAAAAAATAGAAAGTATATATGCGGCCATCCCTGAAGTCAAAGTAGTTGTTTACAATGAACTCACTTCAAGTATTGCAAAAAAACACAATGCCAACTTTTTGATCAGAGGCCTAAGAAACACTACGGATTTTGAGTATGAAAATACCATATCCCAGATGAATCGCTACCTCAATGAGGATTTGGAAACGGTATTCTTGATTACTTCCCCGCAATATGCCGCGGTTAGCTCAACGGTAATTAGGGAAGTCCATCGTTACGGGGGAAGTGTAAGTGATTTTTTACCTTATGATGTATGAACCTTCGGCACCATTTTCAAAAATTGCTTGTAAAGATACCTCATCGAAGGGTAAGAGTTAACCAAAGCTATTTTTGCTTCCTGATGGCTTAACCATTTAATATCCTCTATCCCCTCTTCCTTTTGGGGCTCCATCATTGAATCATCTAAGCACTCCATCACATACCAATATGTTTTTTTCAGGATGCTTTTACGGTTACGGGTATAGGTATGCCAGGTTTTGCATATCCTCCCCCCCAGCTTAACTTTAACAGAGCATTCCTCCTCCACTTCTCTTACAGCACATTCTGTGGATGTTTCTCCCTTATCAAATTTCCCTTTAGGCAAATCCCATTTTCCTATACGGTGAATAAAAAGGACTTTATTCCCTTTGGTTACCACTCCTCCAGCAGCTTTTACAATGCTAAACCTGCTTTTGATGAATTTTTTAAGGCCTTTGATATCTTCGGAAACAATGGTAATAGAATCCAGGTCCTTCAATTTCCGGGTTCGAAGGAGGTACAACAACTTAATGATAATGTCATGGGAAGGTTGGATGATTAGCACATCATCATGAAAATCCACGTAGGCTGGTAAATCCTCTGGATTGTCATAAATGCATTCGAAGCTTTTGTCCTTTCTCAATTCCCCTGGCGACAAAATATCCAAGGGCTTATCGTTGATGAAAATTTTCATATTCCATTCATTTCAAATCAAAAATGCACAAAATTATCAGCCATCACAACCGTCAATACAATTTTATGAATTAATTTTGGGCCATGGAATTATTTGACAAAGCAACGGCCGGAAAAGTGGCCCAAAAATTATTGGACATTAGAGCCATCAGGCTTCAACCTCAGCACCCTTTCACCTGGGCATCTGGTTGGAAATCTCCCATTTATTGTGACAACCGCCTTTCGCTTAGCTTTCCAGATGTAAGGACTTTTATCAAAAATCAATTGGTAGAGGTTGTTCAAAAAAATTTCCCAAATGCAGAAGCTATCGCAGGAGTAGCTACTGCAGGAATCCCTCAGGGAGCCCTGATCGCTGACGCCTTGGATTTGCCCTTCATCTATGTCAGGTCCAAACCGAAAGGACATGGAATGGAAAATATGATCGAAGGGAAAGTTACTAGTGGACAAAAAGTAGTGGTAATCGAAGACCTTGTATCTACAGGGGGAAGTTCTCTTAAAGCCATTGAAGCATTGAAAAACTCAGGCTTTGAGGTTTTGGGTATGGCAGCTATTTTCACTTATGGGTTTGAATTGGCACGTAAAAACTTTGAAGATGCAGGAGTAAAACTGATCTGCCTAAGTGATTATGAGGCCATGCTTCCAGAGGCTATAAACGCTAATTATGCCAATGACCAGGACTTGAATTCCCTTGCTGAATGGAGAAAATCACCTGACACTTGGGGTTAAATCCTATTTTAATATTAACACCATTAAAAAGCCCCATGCTGTTACCCCAGTATTTTGGGGCTTTTTACATTAACTACGTCAGGAACAATCGGCCAGACAGGGTATTTAGGGCATTTGATTAAAAAAATAGAGAAAGTAACGTAGAATTTTAAATTCCACATTTATCAGTATAAATTATTTCAAGGCTTTTTCAAATGAAAGTCCCCCTTTCATTCCAAAATCTCCCTAACTCAAGAAACTCTTTCCTCCACTCCCATTCCAAACAAAGCAAAGTCATACTTGACGGGATCCTTTGGATCCATTTCCCGGAGCTTTTGGGTAAGCTCCATTGCCGTCAACCAATCGGTTTGTTTTCTCTGGATCATCCCTAATCTACGTGCGACCCGGTCCACATGCAGATCACAGGGGCAAACCAATTGGTAGGGCTTAAGCTTTTTCCAAATACCAAAGTCCACTCCATTATCATCACTTCTCACCATCCATCGTAAAAACATATTGATGCGTTTACAAGCCGATTTTCTTTTAGGGGTGGCTACATGTTTCCGGGTCCTTTTAGGAGCATCAGGAAGTTCAAAGAAATATTCATGAAATCTGGTCAGCAGGGATCCCATTACCTCTGGGCTTTCATCCCAACCAATGGTAAAAGCTTCTTCCAGACTTTCATATTTTTTGTAAAAGGAAGAAAAAAATTCTATGAAATATAGGGTGTCAATATCATTGAAAGTCCGGTGCTTAAAATTTAAAAAAGGTTTTAAATCCCGGTCTGAATGGTGAAGTATAAAATCATGAGGGGCATTATCCATCATGAACAACAATTCCCGACATTTTTTTATTATGGTAGCCCTTTGCCCCCAGGCAAGAGTAGCTGCAAAAAAACCCGCAATTTCTATATCCTGTTTTTTGTTAAACTGATGTGGAATGGAAATAGGATCCAGTTCAATAAAGTCCGGTTGGTTATATAAAGCAGTTTTTTCTTCCAGAAAATCTTTTAAATCCATAAATCAAAGGGCCACTTTCACTTCACCACCTTGGGTACCATCAAACCATTTGAAGGACAATTTATTATCTTCTTTTTCTGCTAAATGCCAATCAAAACATTTAATGGTGGTTAGGGAAGTCAGTTTATCTTCATCAGGTTGATATAGACAGACATCGAAGTCAGGCAATTTTTTGGAATCTACGGTATTCCATTTCTCCATCAGATAGCCTTCATCTAAAACCCTGATTTTTCTTCCAAATAAATAATCCTCCAGAATGGATGGCACGCCATCTTTTCTTCGCAAATGGTAACAGGAAGGCCCAAACATGATTTGTTTGTGCAATTTACCTTCAATGAGATCGGTTTGCTTTGAAATTATCTCCCATTCCGGTTGGTTAAATTCCTTAATTGATTCATTGGACTTTATCCTGGTCAATAACCTGGAAAGGCCCGAGAAAAAATAAGTAAAACCTATAAAAACAAGCCCAAAAGTGGCCAAAATGGGATAAGAAATCACAAAAATCAAATTCCAGATAAACTTGAAAATGTGATGAAATATTAGCTGTATTTTATTCATGCAGAAAGTAAACTATCCTGCAAAAATAGCCTATTCTACCTAATAATCAAACTCATACAAAATGATTAATGAATTCTTTTATTATTGAATGGTCAATAACTTTTAAAACGGAGGGTCAAATTAAGCTATTTTATTTCTCCTAATTTTCAAGGATTTCACCTCCAATCGCCAAATCTCACTTGAATTTATATTTTATATAAAGTTGAAAGCTTGATTCATTAGCAAAAAAAACCCGCCAAATTGGCGGGATAAATATTATTAATAAGATACTTCTACTCTAAACCTGGTATTGACTGCCCTCAATTGATCAAATGCTGCTTGAGAGACCTTGATCAGGAGTTTTCCATTGTCACCCGTATCAGGAAGTTTACCCACAACCCTTGCAAAAATCATCACATCATTTTCCTCATTTCTGATCCGCATAATGGTCCCAACAGGAGCATCCCGGTGAAGCACCAAGTATTTTTTATGATTTCCAGTCCCCTTGATCACTTCTGCCTGACCGGATTCTTTGATGTTTTTGTAGGCAGTAGAAGTATTACTTGCACTTTCATTTACATTATAAGAAGGCTTTTTCTCTGCCACTTTTTCAATTTTTTCTCCACCCTCCTTTTCGGAAGTTGAAATTGACCTTGCCTCTCCTTTTCTTCCAACTTTTAACACCTGCCCCAATGCCAGGTTATTGGAAGCCAATGCATTCCAATTAATTAAATCTTCCACCTTGGCATCATATTGTTTGGCAATGGAAAATAGTGTTTCACCTTTAACCACAGTATGGCTGATCCATCCCACTTCTGCACCTTCTGGTATATTTTCAATCCTTGGAGCTTCTGTTGGACCTTCTTCTTTTTCCTCCTTAATTTTCTCTTTGGCTTTCTCTTCCTTAGCCTCTTTTCTTTCAGCAGCTTTCTCTTCCGCTTTTGCTATTTTTTTCTCTGTAGCTTCTTTAGCCTTTTCAGGCATTTCTTTAACCTTCTTACTAGCTTCAGTTGCGGTTTCCTTGACCTGTTTTTCAGCTATCTCTTTTGGTTCCGCAGGCTTCACCCCTTTGATGATCAAGCCCTGCCCAACACTTAGGTCATTACCTTTCAGATCATTCCAGGCTTTTACTTCTTCAACTGAGACATTATATTTTTTTGCCACTGCAAAAAGGGTTTCCCCTGGATTTACCTTATGGAGTTTTGCGCCTTCAGGAACTTCCGTTTTGGTAATGTAAGGTACCAATATCCGCTGGCCAATTTTCAGCCCTTGCTTCAGGTCACTATTACTCTTGATTATATCACCAACAGGGGTTTCGTACCTTCGGGATATGGCAAAAAGGGTTTCCTTGGAGGCAACCTCATGGATTATGTAGGTTTTACCATCGATCCTCTCGATCCCTACCGAATCCATCTCCACACCAACGGCAGCATGAGCAAAACCCATCACCATCAAAAACCCTAAGATCATTACACTTGTTTTCATCTTCAAATACACCATATGGTCTGCAAAATTCATTTTTATATTCAATTACAATTTTCAGGAATTTGCCTTTTTTATGCAAACGGGAATTGCCGCAAATTACCACAAAAATGTTGCTATTTTTTTCTTGCTCAAAAAAATTATCAGAACCTCTTCCCCCAAATGGTTAATTTTCCAGTTGGGAAAAACCCAAAGTCAAGTAGCCCAAAACAACTTAACCTGGGGCTTACTACCTATCATTTTCCAAATTGGTTTACAATAGGTATAAAGCAAAAAAGTTCATACAATAGTACCCAATTTGTATTATGGTGTTCAAATATAAAGGAACGTAAAAAAAAAGTTTTTATTTCGAGAAAACTTAAAAAAGGGGAATCTGGAGTTGCAATAAGTTTATACGAGCGCTCAGCACTTAAAACATCAATTTTAAATATCAGAAAAATTTAAACCAACATTATAAAACCCATAAATAAATCTAATTAAAAAGTAGGTCAGTAAATGGAAATAGGTCAGTTGACATTTTCTAAATGCAGCTTTGAAAAGCTACAATCCCCTTCAATTGAAACCTTTAATTATTATTTATTTTTTTTTATGGACTGTTCATTCTGTCAGCAAATGGTCAATTCAAGGACAAATCAAGGATATATGATGCTTGGGTCGTAATAGAAAGGCCAAATACCATAGTACGAGGATATCTTTATGAATTAAAGTATTCCTAAATAGTTTTTAGCCAAAGCCTCACTTCAGGATATGACCTAACCTATTGGGAATTCCAGATAAATGAAATAGAAAGCCTGAAATTTCTCAAAAGGAGTTCTATAGGCAAAGGCATCATCCTTGGAACATTGGCTGGACTGATTGGCAGAATCATTACCGGATCAATAGCCAAAGGTATTGATGAAGAGTGTGATCCTGACTATGTTTTCTCTGCGTTATGCGCTTATTTTTATGTTTCCAATATTTCTTATGGGATCATTCCAGGTGCAGGAGTTGGCTTATTGATTGGAAGGGCTAAAACGACCCCTTCATAAATGGAAAACTAAAGAATTATGACAAGGAAAAATTATCAATGTTTCAAATGGGATATTAAGTTTTATGATTATCCGCAATCATGCCAGTAAGGATAAATGGAAGCAATAATGAGCCGGTCAAAAAGTTTTTGACCGAAATATTTTCTGTTGAGCTTATAACTAAACTCATCAAGATAGTTTTGCATCATCCTTTCACTTATCATATGGTATGTCTGCAGCTGTTTCTTTAAATTACTTATGGCTATATGAACCCATTTGAGGTTAAAATGGCCTTTATCAGTTCCAGAGACCTCTCTGACATGAACCTCAATACAGTCACCCAGATCTGAGAAGGTGGTACTCTTATCTGTTTGAAGCACTGAGTCCTGATCAATGAATTCTTTGACCAGACCTTGGGCTGTTTTTGCCTCTAAGTTCTTTATCTTCTTCATTTTAAAATATCTACAGCTCTTTTCAAGCTTTCCGGATTCAGGGTTTTCTAAAACTGTCGATTCGGCCATTACCGCTACAATGGACTGTTTTTGACTGCCCCTGCCTCTTTTGAGCTTGTTTTGGGATTTGGCTTTGGTGGCTTTTCCTACAAAGGCCTCATCATATTCTACCATATCCTCAAGCCTATAGATATCATCGCGTTGTCCCATGACCTTCCTGAGTTTATGGTACATCCTGAAAACAGGTTCATACCGCTTCATCCCAAGCTGCCTTTGTAGCTCTGAGGCACTGAAGCTCTTCTTAGTGGCGGTTATGAAGGTCATGGCCAGCAGCCAGGTCCTAATTGGAAGGTTGCTGTTTTCCATAACAGTACCACTCTTGATGCTGGTCCTGAACCCACATGAAGCACATTGAAAGGACTTCTTGTTTTCAAGCCAATAATGACGGTTACAGCTGCACCGTTTGCAAATGATGCCCGATTTTGTCCTTTGTTCTCTAATGAACTTAATACAGGAAGACTCGTCAGGAAACCGATTAATGAAGTTGATTATATTCATGGTCAAAACCGTTTATTTTGACCCAATTTATACAGAGTAATAACTTAACTAAAGCTATTGACACTAACTGTCACTTTTAATTTATTTGGCTACTGGTGTCATTGCGGATATACATATTAAGTTTTAAAACCCCATATAAGTAATGGCCGAAAAAAGGATTATTGTTTTTATTTTTGAGATGAACTCCAAATTGGAAAACCCAAACAAATCAATAATTAACTGGTTATTCACCTACATAATTGGAACCGGTCATATTTATGTTCTTCAAACAAGCAAATCTCTACCCCCATATATTTATTTCCTCCAATTTTTCAAGCTTTTAAACCAGCCCCTCACTCCAAAACTGCTATATTTATCAGTATATTCATATAAAAATATTAACACAAAATATCATTTCCCTAGGTAATGAAAAATCCCAAAAAAGATAAAGCATTGGCTTCCAAAGAAAAAAGCTTTTATCAATCAATTAAAGGCATTTTTATTTTCTTACTTATTCCTTTTCTATGTTTTCCCTATTTGGGTTATTCCAATCAGGATTCCACGAATACCAAAAAAGTGTATGTCATGGAAATCAAAGACAATATTGATCCAAGGATGAACCGAAAGGTAATGTTAGCATTGGAGGACGCAACAGTTCAGCAAGCTGATTTTTTCATCATCCATATGGACACTTATGGGGGAGCTGTAAATGATGCCGATGATATCAGAACCAGAATACTGGAAGCACCTATCCCTACCATGGTATTTATTGACAAAGATGCCGCTTCTGCCGGGGCATTGATTTCCATTGCCTGCGACAGCATTTATATGGCCCCTGGGGCTAGTATTGGCGCGGCCACAGTTGTAATGGGAGGCGGTGGGGAAGCTGCCCCCGACAAATACCAATCCTATATGCGTTCCATGATGCGAAGCACTGCGGAGGCCAATGGCAGGAACCCAAAAATTGCCGAAGCTATGGTGGATGAAAATATCGAAGTGGAAGGGATTTCCGAGAAAGGTTCTGTTATTACTTTTTCGGTATCAGAGGCTTTAAAATACGGCTTTTGTGAAGCCCAGGTCAACTCCATTGATGAAATTATCCAAAGGCAAACCGTGGGAAATTACGAAGTCATTTCTTACCATCAGACACCTATAGAAGGCATCATTGCTTTTTTCTTAAACCCAGCGGTTAGTGGCTTTTTGATCCTGATAATTTTTGCAGGTATATATTTCGAAATCCAAACGCCTGGTGTTGGATTTCCTCTAGCGGCTGCTACCTTAGCGGTAATACTATATTTTATACCTTATTATTTAACTGGATTGGCTGAAAACTGGGAAGTATTTGTCTTTTTTCTGGGAATTATCCTGTTGGGACTGGAGTTATTTGTCGTCCCGGGCTTTGGGGTGCTTGGCATCTTGGGGATAATTGGAATCCTTACCGGGCTTACTTTAGGCATGATCCCTAATGACATTTTTGATTTTACATTTGTCCCTTCTGGGGAGTTGTTTATAGCTCTGGTTACTGTTGTACTTTCGGCTATTATTGCGGTGACTTTGATATTTATCATGGCCCCAAAAGTCAATCAATGGAAGGCGTTTAGCCATATTGCACTTGCGGATATCCAAAGCAAAAAAGAGGGGTACACTTCTTCCTGGTACACAGAAGATTTGGTAGGAAAGGAAGGTGTTACCCAGACCCGGCTTATGCCCAGTGGGAAAATTATTGTAGAGGATGAAGTTTATGATGCTCATTCCAGGGGGGAGTTTATTGACAAGGGAGAAAAAATCAAGGTAATCAGTGCAGAGGGGACTTCTCTTAGGGTGAAAAAAATAATATAACCAGGGATTCTATTAGGGCTCTAAATTTACCTTGCATTGAAGCAATTTTGACCCAAAACATTAAAGTATTACGCATATTTAGGATCAAATTTTACCCATATCCTTTCCCAAATTAAGTTTTTCAGGATTGTTTTTTATTTTTGAATCCACAATAAAGAATCCATGAACGAATTTCAGACGATATACGAAGCATTAGGAGAAGAAAAAATAAGATTACTTACCAAATATTTCTATGAGGGAGTAGCCAAAGATGAGGCCTTAAGGCCACTTTACCCGGAAGACCTAAAACCAGCAGAAGAAAGGCTTTTCCTGTTTTTATTGCAGGTATTTGGTGGGCCTGCTGCCTATTCGGAAAAAAGAGGTCATCCCCGTTTGCGGAAGCGTCATCTAGATTGGGCCATTGACGGTAAAATGAGAAAACACTGGCTCAACAATATGTTTACCGCTTTGGATAAAATCAATGTGGAACAAAACACAAAAGAATTAATGATGGGTTACTTTGTAAAAGTGGCCAATCATATGATTAATCGTTAAATAAGACACCCACATGGTTTTGTTGAGAAGAATATATTCTATTTATGGATTAATTATTTTTACGCTATCTTTTTTGATCCTATTGCCCTTTTTTATCATCACCATAGAAGTTCCTAATTGGCATAAATACGGTAGACGGCTAAATCAGGTATGGGCCAAAATATTTTTCAACTTAATATTTATCCGGGTAAAAATCGAAAACAAGGAAATTTTAAAATCCAATAAGCAATATGTAATTGTAGCCAACCACTTTTCCTATCTGGACATTCCAGTTATCGGTTTGATTTCAAGGGATGCCATATTTGTGGGGAAAAGCTCCCTTGGCAGGTTACCACTTTTTGGGTATATGTTCCGGAAATTACATATTGCGGTGGACAGGTCCAGCTTTAGAAGCCGGGGCGAAACTTTAAGAAGGACAAAAGAAGTCATAGAAAAGGGGTTCAATATCATAATTTTCCCTGAAGGGGGAATCCGGACCACACAGCCTCCCACTATGGCTGCTTTTAAAGATGGGGCATTTCATATAGCCCAGGAAAAACAAATCCCAGTAATTCCTGTAACTTTATCCTATAATCATTTAATTTTGCCCGACGACAAAAAGTTCTTATTGAATCATAAATCGGTAAAAGTGGTCATCCACCCTCCTTTAGAGGTGAAAAATGAAAGTAAAGACGCTATTGCAAAGGTTAGAGATGAATGTTTCAAGACCATTCAAAATCAGCTTTGGAAGGACAATGGCAAACCTATTTCCCAAAAAGGACAAAGGACTCAAAAGTCATCCACCCCTGGAGTTTAACCGCTTATTACCAGAAATAAATTAAATATGAAAATTGATATCAATACCCTGAAAAAAATCGCGCACTTGGCCAGACTGGAATTTGATGAGAAAAGTGCAGAAAAAATGACTAAGGATATGACGCAAATTCTGGATTGGGTCGAGCACCTCAACCAGGTGGATACTGAAGGAGTGGAACCTATCACCACCATGTCCTCTGAAATCAATATAATCAGGGAAGATAAAGTGGGAAAACACCTTTCCCATGAAAGAGGATTGAGAAATGCGCCCCAAAGGGATTCAGATTATTTCCGCGTGCCAAAGGTTCTTGAATAATGCCATTAATATCCCCTGAAAAAATTAACAAAACAGTTTTTAAAGGACTGCCAATTATCATTACGGTTATTGGCAGTTTTCTTTTAGTTTATCAGTATTTTTTCCAATTGGGGCATAGCATGCCCATTGAACCTGGTGTTTTCACTGAAATGGTCAAAGTTCCCCTGGATTATTTCCAATGGCCACCCCATACTTATTCCTTAGAAGTCAACAATCACCTACTTTTCCAAAATTTCGAATCACTTCCACCCCTTTCGCACACTACCCAGGTTTTAGTTTTCGGTGGATTATTCTGGGTATTGGTAAGTTTGGGGACCACGCTAATTTCCACTTTTAAAAGGTGGTACTTTATTGCCTCCATGATTTTGGTCATCATCTTACTTACTCTCAGTGGAGTCAATGCATTAAACATTGGAAGCATTAGCAGTAATTTTGCTTTGATTATTTTGATCATTGGATTGGTGGCCCCCGCCATGTTTATCCATGTCTTTGGAGAAAATTGGTCCCTCCTTCGAAGACTGATTTTAGTCTTTCCCATTTCACTTTTAACAATAGCTTCATTAATCTATTTCAGCCCGGTTCAAGACCCTGCTCTTCTTTTTGCGGAAAACATTACCCTTATGGGCCTGGGGATCACTTCCCTTTTCCTTTTATACATAGGCCATGCTGTAATAGGTGCACTTTTTATTTTTCTGGCTAATCTAAATCAGGATGTTGGAATCAAAATTTCCCTTCACCTTACTTTTTTTACTTTGCTATACCTTGGGGCAATGGTCCTATTTTTATTAGACCTCAATGGTAGCATAGAACTTCCTTTTGCCATACCTTCCTTGTTTTGGTTCTTTATTTTTGTTGGCTTTTTGGGATGGATTGAAACCAGAAAAAAAATCAAACAATTTTCCCAGCCTTATAAATCGCCATTGGTAGGACAGTCTCTATTTTGGATTGGATTTGGCATCAGTGCTCTTGTTTTTTGGAAAGCAGGATTTTCCCAGAACCGTCCCATGATGGATTTCTTAAACCACTGGTTTACTTACACCCAAATTTCCCTTTCCCTGTTATTTTTCATTTATACCATGGCCAATTTTTCAGGTTATATGGATTCGGGAAACCCGATTGAAAAAGTAATCTTCCGGCCCAAATTTTTTGCCTATTACCATATGCGATTAGGTGCAGCAATTGCCCTGCTGAGTTTAATAGTTTATACCGATGGGATCATTGCACCCCAACTGTCTACCAGTTCCACAAACTTTTCTGCAGATTATTATTATGCAACCAATAGGCCTTTGGAAGCCAGGATCCTTTATGAAAACAGTTGGGCTAGGTACAGGAGAAATGACAAAGCCAAAAATGCTGTTGCCCATTTATATTTGATAGAAAAACAACCCACATTAGCCCTAGAGCACCTCAATGAAAGCTTGGCGCAAAACCCAAATATAAATGACATTATCCTGCTTTCCTCTCTTGTCCATAAAAGAGGTGAATATTTTGATGCTGTTTTTTACCTAGAAAAAGGACTAGAGTTTTTTCCTGACTCCCCAATTTTAAAAAACAATCTGGCATTAATGCTCAGCAAAGGCAATAAAGGGGAAGAAGCTTACCAATTGCTTTCCCAAATAGCCTCTCCTTCTAACACTATTTTGGCCAATACCATTGGAATCCAAGCTAAGCATTTACGGCACTTGGAGGTGGAAATCCCTACAAAAAATGACCCTATTTCCCAAACCAACCACCTTGCTTACAAAAACAGATTAGGGGATTTCTCTGATTTTCAGATTTCTCCGGACACATCCCGGCATCTTGAACTGATCACCTTGGCAGCATTGAGAAATCAATGGACCAACAAGGTCCACCAATCCTTAGCAAAGGACATTGGGTTGGTAGACACTTTGCTAAAAACCCCTTCAACCCCTAATGCTGAAGAGGAACTTCGCATAACCAGGGTGATCAGGAGTTACCAAAGTCAAGACATCAATTCTGCTCTAAAATACCTCAATGGCCTAGCTTTTAATTTTTCTAATTCTGCTGGGTATTACCATAGCTTATCCGCCTATATCCTGATTGGCCAAGGGGACTTTAAAAGAGCAGCCCTTGAATTGTTATTGGCTGAAGAAAAGGGGTTTGAAAATTTCCAGCAAAAGCACTTGCCCATCCTATATTTTGGAAACCAACCTAATGAGGCTTTCAGGATCCAAAAGCAATACGAGTTGGAATTTCCATCCTGGATGATATTTGATGAAAATGGAGATTTAAAAGAAAATGAACAAAGCAAATTTTTCAATTTCCTTGCCCATTTAATCGAGCAGGTAAAAAGCAATATTTTACCTGCTCTGGAAACCATTGATACCCCAAAGCTCAAAGCCATTTTGGCCAATGAAATATTATGGAAAAAAGGCCATTGGCTGGAAAAAGAAGAAATTCAACAAATGATCAATTTGGTCAAAACAGGAATGAAGTCTCAGGAGGGCCAGGCTTTTTTTCAGGAAATGAACCAGGTGATGCTGAAAAAAACCAAACCAGAAAACGCCCAACTTCTTTTAAACAAAGGTATGATCCCTAGTTCTGGCAAAATGGACAGTAATCCGTACAATACATTTATGGTAATGGAAGCTATGAATAATGCCCAGAGTGATGAAGAGAAATACAAAATACTTAGGGAGGCAGCGGACTTCAACAGAGACCCCTTGCTATGGTTAGAAATGATCAAGTACAGCAGAAAAATTGGATTGGCTCATTACGGCACTGCAGCCCTTCAACAATTATCTCAGTGGGTGGAGCCAAAAACCCTTGAAAAACTTCAACTTCAAACCTTTTAACTTCCTTTCACATAATTTAATTTTTTTGATTAAGGGTTTAATTTTTAAAACTGTATCTTTAGGATCAATAATACCTAATATTTTTGTAATATGGGCAAAATTATCGAAACAATAGAAATCAAAAAAACCTACACCATGGGCTCGGAAAAAGTTCATGCCCTTCAGTCCATTTCCATAGAAATCAACAGAGGGGAATATGTTTCCTTTATGGGCCCCTCGGGTTCCGGGAAATCCACCCTGATGAATATCATTGGTTGCTTGGACTCCCCCACTGATGGCACTTATATCCTCAATAATAAGGATGTCAGTGATATGACAGATAATGAGTTGGCGGAGATCCGGAATAAGGAAATAGGTTTTGTTTTTCAAACTTTTAACTTACTACCAAGAGCCAGTTGCTTGGAAAACGTGGCCTTGCCCTTGATTTATGCCGGCTATAACAAGCCTGACCGGGAAGACAAGGCTTTCTTGGCACTGAAAAGTGTTGGGTTGGAAGACCGTATCCGGCACAAACCTAACGAGCTTTCCGGGGGCCAAAGGCAAAGGGTGGCCATTGCCAGGGCTCTGGTAAATGACCCAAGTATTATTTTAGCAGATGAGCCCACCGGTAATCTGGACTCCAAAACCTCCCTTGGTATCATGGAGTTATTCCATGAATTGCATCAAAAAGGCAACACCATTATCATGGTGACCCATGAAGATGACATTGCCCACTATTCCCATAGAATTGTCAGATTGAGGGATGGGTTGGTAGAATCAGATGAAATGAACCCTCACCCTACCTCAAACAAATTTCAAACGGTCTCAGAATAAGGCTATAAAAAGTAAAAGTAAATCGTTATTTTTGTGTCCTAATTTCTATTATTGAATATTGAAATTGGAATAATCCATTTATGCTATTGTCATTTTCAATGACAATAGCATAAGATCAATAGGTAATTTTCCTTATAATAAAGGGAAAGATGGTTAACTTTAATCGGTGTTTTCATTTAAGACCAAAATAAAAGCTAAGATAAAAGGAGCCTTTTATTTAATCCGGGGGAATACTGAAAAGCTTTATCTTGAGCATGAAAGTTTACACTAAAAGCGGTGACAAAGGAACTACCTCCTTATTGGGAGGAGAAAGGGTGTCCAAAGGAGATCTTCGTATAGAAGTTTACGGGACTGTTGATGAGCTCAATGCTTTTTTGGGTTTGATCAGGGATTATGAGGAATCCCAAAACCGAAAGACCTTTTTAAAAAGCATTCAAGATAAGCTATTTACCATAGGAGCTGACTTGGCTAATAGGGATAAACAAGCCAAAAACCCGGTCATCCTGGAAAAAGATATTACCGAGTTGGAAAAGGCCATTGATGAAATGGAGGAAGTTTTACCTCCCTTAAAAAAATTCATCCTTCCGGGCGGACATCCCTTGGTTTCTTATTGTCACATTGCCAGGACGGTTTGCAGAAGGGCAGAAAGAAGGGTGATCAGCCTAAATGAACAAGAACAGGTAGCCGAAGCTATCATAAAATATTTAAACAGACTTTCAGATTACCTCTTTGTATTGGGAAGAATGATTTCCAAGGAATTGAATACAGAAGAGGTCACTTGGGAACCTAGAGTATAAAAGCATGAACAAGACAATTGATATCCAAGTAAAAAAGACCGAAGCGTCTAAACTGCCAGAAACAGACTTTGAAAATTTAGCCTTTGGCCAAACAATCAGTGACCATATGTTTGTGGCAGACTACAAGGATGGTGAATGGAAGGACTTCAGGGTGGAGCCCTATGCCCCATTGGATCTCAACCCGGCCAATGCCACATTACATTATGGGCAATCCGTCTTTGAAGGCTTAAAAGCGTATAAAAACGATAATGGGGATGTTCTCATTTTCAGACCGGATGCCAATCAAAAAAGATTAAAAGAGTCTTCCATTAGAATGTGTATACCTCCTGTTCCTGAGGATTTATTTATGGAAGGACTGAGCCGCTTAATGGAGGTGGACAGGGATTGGATACCCAATAAGCCCGGGTGTTCCCTATACATTCGGCCTTTTATCTTTGCCACAGATGATTATCTGGGCATCCGGCCATCTGCCACTTACAAGTTCATGATTTTCACCTGTCCGGTGGGACACTACTATGCTAAACCAGTTAGCGTAAAGGTGGAAACCAAATATACCCGTGCAGCTGAAGGAGGAACCGGATATGCCAAAGCAGCAGGAAATTATGCAGGCTCCCTATACCCTGCCCTATTGGCTCAAGAACAAGGTTATGACCAGTTGCTATGGACGGATGCGAAAAATCATGAGTTCATTGAGGAAAGCGGTACCATGAATGTAATGTTTATTATAAACGGGAAATTGATCACCGCCCCTACAACCAAAGGCACCATTCTTAAGGGAATTACTCGTGACAGTGTATTGACCCTTGCCCAAGAAATGGGGCTTCCGGTGGAAGAAAGATTCCTTGCTGTTTCCGAACTCCAGGAGGCGTTGGAAAATGGCACCCTTGAAGAAGCTTTTGGTACAGGGACCGCAGCAACCATAGCCCACATTTCCAAAATTAATGTTGGGGATAAAGATTACACGCTGCCAGAAAAACCCTTGGACGCTTTCTCATACAAAGTCCTGGAAACTTTGGATGCCATCAAATACGGCAAAATAGAAGATAAACATGGCTGGATTACAAAGGTCTAGCTATCTTTAATATCTTAAAAAAAGGCTTCCGGATTTGCTTTCAACAAATGAGGAAGCCTTTTTTATTGGATTAGTTTTAACTGCATAATAAAGGAGATCCAAATATTATCTCCTTTTCCCTAACTAACCATTTAATATTAACTTAGGATGAAATCCAGTACTTTTTCTTTTTTTGTACTAATTGGGCTTCTTTGCCTGGCACCCAAATCCCTATTGGCTCAAAATTTTCTGATATTACAAAAATCTGGGAAACCAGAAAAAGTCATGTTTTATGAGACTGGAGATCAATTAGTTTATCAACAAAAAGGCTTTGATTATTTAATCAAAGATCAAATTATTGAAATTACTTCTGAGGCAATCGTATTAGAGGACAACATCCTCCTTCCAGATCAAATAGAAAAAATCGACATTCGAGATCATCCTCAAAATCAAACTTTTGATAAGTTAAAAACCATTTTCTTTGGGGCAGGTCTCCTGTTGTTGACTGCAGAAACTATTAATGGAATTTATCAGGATCAAAAGCTCTCTTATGACCGTGGAGTGCTAATTACGGGCGGTTCCCTTTTAGGAGCTGGCATTTTATTTTCTCAATTGAAACCCAAGTTCTTCAAAAACGAAGGTAATAAACAAATAAAAATCATTTACCTAAGTCCAGAGGAAGAGTAATCTTTATTTTCATTCGCTAAAAAGTCCCGGATTAAGTTTTCCAGTTTGGAATTGAAGGCAATTGATAATTGGCTATTAAGTTTCTGGGCACAACCTTTTCATTTCACCATTCTGAAAACGGAGGCAACCATCCCTGAATTAAACGGCTAAACTTTCAATTAGGTAAACCCATAAAATTTACCGAAATTTGCATTCCTAAATTCATTAAACAAATTAATATTTTATGACATTAGAACAGTTGAAAGACTTGAAGGCTCGTGTATCGGCCTTAAGGAGGTATCTTTGACTACGATCGAAAGAAAGCTGAAATAGAAGACCTAGAAGCAGTTTCTGCCCAACCAGATTTTTGGAACGATCCTGAGGAGGCCGAAAAAACCATGAAGTTGATCCAGTCCAAAAAGTCCTGGACTTCATCATATGAGAAAGTAGACAGTCAAATTCAGGACCTTGAGGTGCTTTTCGAATTTTATTCCGCTGGAGAAGTGGAAGAAAAGGACCTAAAAGCCGATTATGAGGCAGCTTTAGTTGGACTGGAAGACCTGGAGCTCAAAAAAATGCTCAGCAGCGAGGAAGACCAGCTTAGTGCCATTTTAGAAATCAACCCTGGAGCTGGTGGAACTGAGAGTAATGACTGGGCATCCATATTGATGCGGATGTACATCATGTGGGGCGAAAAAAATGGCTATAAAGTCCGGGAGGTGGATCTGCAGGAAGGCGATGTTGCCGGAATCAAATCTGTGACATTGGAATTTGATGGACCATTGGCTTACGGGTTTCTGAAATCAGAAATTGGAGTACACCGACTGGTTAGAATTTCTCCATTTGACAGTGGGGGCAGAAGGCATACTTCCTTTGCCTCTGTTTACGCCTTCCCTGTGGTAGATGACAGTATAGAAATCGATATAAATCCATCGGATATTGAATTGCAAACATCCCGTTCTGGTGGTGCTGGGGGACAGAATGTCAACAAGGTAGAAACCAAGGTCCAATTGACCCATAAGCCAACTGGAATTGTGGTGGTATGCCAGGTAGAACGTTCCCAATTGGCCAACAGGGAAAAAGCCATGCAAATGCTTAAATCCAGGCTCTATCAAATGGAAATGGAGAAGCGGAATGCAGAGCGGGCTAAAATTGAAGCCGGTAAGATGAAAATCGACTTTGGCTCCCAAATCAGGAACTATGTCCTTCACCCTTACAAGTTGGTTAAGGATGCAAGAACCGGATACGAAACTTCTGATGTACAGTCGGTACTGGACGGGGGTATCAATGAGTTTATCAAAGCCTTCCTTCTGGCCCAAAGCGAGGAAGAAGCAAAAGAAGATTAGTCAGGTTAAAAATTAATTTCCCCAATAAGGGCACAAAGAGCATCTTTATGGATTTTTCTTTGTGCCCTTTGATTTTGAGCAAAGCAAACACTGGAAAGCTATGAAAATCTTACCTCCTTTTTTTACTTTGCGATTCTTCTTACTATGCTCAAGCTCGTTTTTGTTTTTTGCAAGCTTCAACATGATCATCCCCGAGCTTCCAGCTTATCTTTCCAGTCTGGGTGGGGAGGATTATAAAGGCCTTATCATTTCTCTATTCACCTTAACTGCTGGCCTTTCCCGTCCATTTAGCGGGAAATTGGCCGATAAAATTGGCCGAATTCCGGTAATGTTTTTTGGAGCGGGGGTTTGTTTTGTCATTAGTCTCCTTTACCCCATCATCTCATCCGTCGCAGGATTTTTATGCTTGAGATTCTTCCATGGATTTTCAACCGGCTTTACTCCTACTGGTATTTCAGCTTATGTGGCGGACTTGGTCCCTATTAACAGAAGAGGGGAGGCTATGGGACTTCAATCCCTTTTTAGTTCATTGGGCATGGCAGCAGGGCCTGCCATGGGTGGTTTTATTGCAGAATTGCACGGAACCACTCCCCTTTTTTATACATCATCAGGAGTGGCAGTACTGACCATGTTGTTATTGATGCGATTAAAAGAAACCCACTCAGAACCTGAAAGCTTAAAATTTGATCATCTGAGATTAAAAAAAAATGAAATACTTGAAACCAGAGTGATCGCCCCATCACTGGTTTTATTTTTTAGCGTATTATCTTTTGGCATCATCCTAACCATTATCCCTGATTTTTCTACCCATCTGGGCATTCAAAACAAGGGACTATTTTTTGCAGTATTTACTTTAAGTTCCCTGATAATTCGGATCATAGCAGGAAAAGCATCCGATAAATTTGGAAGGGTTCCTGTATTAAAAGCTGCCACCCTTTGCTTGGCTATTTCCATGACCGGAATTGCCTTGGCCGAAACCAGCTTGGCCCTGATCATTTCCGCTGTTGTTTTTGGATGTGCTGTGGGGATGACCTCTCCAACCGTAGCAGCCTGGACCATTGACCTTTCAATTGATGGATTCCGGGGAAGGGCATTAGCTACCATGTACATATCCCTGGAGGCAGGTATTGGGCTGGGAGCCCTTTTTTCCGGCTGGGTATATGCAAATGATGCCAATAATTTCCCTTTAGTCTTCTTAATGGGTACAAGTGGTGCCTTGGTCGCCTTTGTTGGGCTGTTCCTAAAAAGAAGAATTGTCCCCTCAAAAAATTCAACCATTAAATAATAAACAAAATCAGCCCACTTCCTTTGTGGTATTTATACAACGCTGGTTTTTGAGCAAAGTCTCAATATCCTGCTTTTCCCAATTCTTCTTAATCTCGTGAAGATTGGTTTCATAATTCTGCTTGAATTTCTTCCTGTAAATAGCTTCAACAAACCTTCTTACCTCCGTGGCACTTTCCAGGATTAATTTCGGCACCTTCGTAGGCCTATCATCCTCACCTTTGGCCACCATGGTAAAATAACAGGTATTGGTATGCTTGATTTCCCCTGTTTTCACATTTTCAGATACCACCTTGATACCGATCACCATGGAACTGTTCCCTACGTAATTGATGGATGCTTTCATAGACACCAATTCTCCAACTTCTACAGGTTGAAGAAAATCCACCGTATCAACAGATACTGTCACACAATAGGCCCCACTGTGCTTAGTGGCAGTCGCATAAGCCACTTTATCCATTAGGGAAAGTAAAATACCCCCGTGGATTTTCCCGCCAAAATTGGCGTAAGAGGGAATCATCAATTCTGTGATGGTGGTCCGGGAAAAACTGGCCGGTCTGGCCATTTCATTATTTTCATTCATATTGATGCTCGGTTTTATGAAAAATTATATTCAAAACTAATATAAAATAAAAATAAAGCAGGAACCATCGATAGGCTATTTTAGAAAAAAACTTAAGCTTTAATAGGTTATTGAGTCACCTGGAGTCCAACTACGCCCCACATTTGTTTCCTTAACGGACAAAATATAAATGAATAAAAGCTGATACCGATATTGGTTTGGACATTTGGATTTCATTAAAACCCGCTTCGACAATTCAGAAGTATTACAAATTGTTAATAATCAACAAAGCAGTCCCTTTTATTTGTTTGACGGAAATCCCAGATCAAACAAAAACCAAAAACCCCGTCATTTAATTTGGGATTTATATAGCAATTTTAAACTGAGGTAATGAAACCGGTACAATAAAACCCCTCCGGTAAGTGTCAAGCCAATTAAAAGCCCAAACCAAACACCCTGAGCACCAACTCCCCAGTGAAAAGTCATCATATAACCTAAGGGAAGGGCAAGGCCCCAATAGGCTATCAAGGTCACCCAGGTAGGGATTTTAACATCAGCCATCCCCCTGAGGGCCCCTAATCCCACTACTTGAATTCCATCTGAAATCTGAAAAAACCCTGCTATAATTAATAAACTAGCGCTAATGTTTATGACGGTTGGATTGTCAATGTACAATAGAGGCAAAAACTCTTTCAGGGTCACAAAAAACACAGCAAACACCAACATAAACAACCCTACCATAGCAAAAATAGTAAAACCTGCTTCCCGGAGGGTATGGATATCATTTCTCCCCAACTGATTTCCAACTCTTACTGTAGCTGCCGCCGATAGCCCTGATGCCATCATATAACTAATGGAAGCCAAATTTATGGCTATTTGATGGGCTGCGAGTGCATTAACTCCCAACCAACCCATCATAATGGCAGCAAAGCTGAAGGCCCCTACTTCAAATATGAACTGAAAGCCTGTTGGTAATCCAATTTTTAATATATAAGAAACCATGGGCAAACGCAGGCCCTTAAAACTCATCGCCAAATCATAGCCCCTGTACCTTTTGGAGTGCCACACATAATAACCCATTATCAATGCCATCAACACCCTGGATATCAAGGTCGCCCAACCGGCGCCATTTAACCCCATTGCTGGAAATCCCAGGTTCCCGTATATCAAAACCCAATTAAGAAATACATTCACCCCATTGCACAAAAGGGTGATTCGCATGGCCTGCTTGGTTTGGGAAAGACCTTCTGCAAATTGTTTGAAATGTTGAAAAAACATAAAGGGTACCAAAGAAAAGGCAATAATCCCTAAATAAGGAATGGCCAAATTTACAACAATTTGAGGTTGGCCCATTTGGTACAAAAGGGGGGAGGCCAATATTATTAGCAAAAAAAGCAAAACTCCAGCAATAGTATTGATGGCAAAACCATATCGAAAAAGCCGGGAAATTCGGTTTACTTTCCCCTCTCCATCTGCGGCAGCAACCAAGGGAGTAATCGCCATGGAAATCCCTATCCCAAACATCAAAATAACAAAAAAGATGCTATTGGCCAGGGAAGCCGCTGCCAATGGTTCTGCACCTAAACGCCCCACCATCATGCTATCTGCCACCCCTACCAACACCTGTCCCAACTGGCTCAACATCACCGGATAGGCCAGATTAAAAGTTCTGGAAAAATGGGTTTTAAAATTCATTCTCCTCAACATGGTCAACCGCCAAAATATTTTAATGGCAAGAATTTTTTATTGCTGCCAAATAATTGAAGCTAATGATCCTCAAAGAATACCTTTCATTTTTGCCACTTTCAAAAGTCCTGCTATGCTAATGGCATCAGTGATCTCCCCTTTCATCACTTTTTCAACGGCTTCAGCCAAAGGAAGCTTAATGATTTCTATTTTTTCAGTGTCTTCAAATTCAGTCTCCCCTTGAGTAAGTTCTTCGGCCAAATAAATAAACCCTTCTTCATCTGTTACAGAATTGGAAGTATGAAATCGCATTACCTTAGACCATTTGTTGGCTATCAGGCCTGTTTCCTCCTTCAGTTCCCTTTTGGCACTATCGAGAAAATCCAAATCCAAAGGCCCACCTCCCATGGGAATTTCCCAGCTATATTCGTCGATGGTATACCTAAACTGCCCCACAAGCCAGGTGTTCAGGTTTTCATCAACAGGAACGATTGCCAGGGCTTTATTTTTAAACACCACTTTACCATAAACGGAGTCTGTGCCACCTGGAGTAACCACATCATGTTCTTCCAAGGCTATCCAGGGATTGGAATAAACCAATCTTTTTTTCTTTGTCTTCCAGGGATTGTTTTTCATCTTCTTCTAAAAAAAAAGGGTGACCGATCAGCCACCCTCCTGTATTTTAATGCTTTTCTTTTCTTAAGCAGGGATGGGCAATACCTTGCTATCTTTAAAGGTAGAAAGAATTACCATGGACTGCATAGAATCCACTTCCTTAATTTCACTCACTTTTTCCAACATTAACTTCTGGTAGGAAGTAATATCTTTGGAGATGATTTTCAAAATAAAATCCCCAGTACCTGTAATATGATGACATTCAATCACTTCAGGAACAGAATTAATTTCTTTCATGAAGGCATCAATATTGGCTTTGTTATGACCGATCAGGCTAACCAAAACAAAAGTGCTTACCCCTAGTCCAATTCTTTCTGGATCAAGTTTCGCATGGTAGCTTTTGATAATTCCGGACTGCTCCAATTTCTTTACCCTTTCCAAAGTAGGGGCTGGTGAAAGGCCAATATCCTTAGAAAGCTGAGCATTGGTAATCTTTGCGTTGGCTTGGAGAATTTCTAGAATTTTACGGTCAATTTTGTCGAATTTCACTTTTACGCTATTATCCATGTCAAGTAGTTTTTGCAAAATATTATGTTGTGCAAAGGTAATATATTCTTAATTTATTTTAAAGCAATTTAAAACAAAAAACCTGCCAAATGGCAAAACATTGTTTATTCATCAACTGGTATATTGAAAATTTTCACCTGATTAAAGAAATTATCTTTAAAAAATTCAAATTTTCTCTTGAAATCACCTCCGCAATACGGCCAAGGATTTACTAAAGTTTATTTTCTTTTAAAAATTTTCTTGCTTTCCGGTGAGCGGGGTGTTTTCGTTTAGCATGCTTTTTTACTTGCTTCAAATAATCCTTCGCCAAGTCGTATTTTTTCTGGTGGGCAGCAATTTTTCCTAAATGTAAAAGCGCAAAAAGGTAGTATCCACTCTCTTGGCTTTCTGATTCCTCCCCAAAATCAACTGTCAGCTCATAATACTTCCGAGCATTCTCCATTTGGTTCATTCGCTCATAGAATTGTGCAGCAAAGAAGGAGGCATATCGCCCACTATTGGCCTCATAACCTCTTTTGTTTTGCTTTATTTTTTCCAAAATATCCAAAGAAACATCCTTGGCTTCAGCCCCCCTTCCAACAGCATATAATTGGCGGGCATAAAACCTGTGGAAATAAGGGTTATCAGGATATTTTTCATGCAGGTAGGATGTAATCTGTAAGGCCTCATAGGGTTTATCTTCCTCTGAAGCATACAGCCTAAACAAAAAATATTGAGCTTCAACTCTTGCATAAAATGCATTTTCGGCAACTTCTTCCAATTGCTGGAGGCCTAATAATTTGTCCCCCTTCGGAAATAAGGCCATCACTGGCCTCAATAAGGGGTAATTTTCGGGAATCCAAACAGAAAAATAATTGAACAAGGCATCTCCCAGCAATAATTCCGGACTTAACTCCTCCTCGCCTTTGCTCATTTCCATGTATTTCAAGGCATTCTTTCCAGCAAAGGC
Source organism: Echinicola jeungdonensis (assembly GCF_030409905.1). Classification (NCBI taxonomy): domain Bacteria; kingdom Pseudomonadati; phylum Bacteroidota; class Cytophagia; order Cytophagales; family Cyclobacteriaceae; genus Echinicola; species Echinicola jeungdonensis. Next base: position 2,682,639 of record NZ_JAUFQT010000001.1, on the reverse strand, counting down.
AGTTGCTGTCCAACTACTCCTTTCGCTCAACAGCCTTCCCTTAAAACCATAAGCTGCCGCCAGAAAAAAGGCTGCTTCTTTATTTTCAGGATCCCTTCCTATCATCACCTCCGCTTTTTCAATAGTTTCATCCATAAACCGAAGAAAAATATCATCATGCTGTTTATTTTCCATATCCGGGATGATTTTCCACCATTGACTCAAACCCATCAAAAAATAGGGAAGGGGATGTTCCGGGTAATTATAACGCATTACGGCAAACCCTCTTTCAGCTTTTTCAAATTCAAAATTATACAAACTGTTCACTGCCTCCGTAATCCTAAATTGAAGTCCTTTGTCCAAAAGGAGGTATCGCGGATTTTTATTAAACCCAACCGAATCAGTAGTGTCCATTTGTGCACTACTCACAGAAGCAGAAAATAATAAAAGGAATACCAGTAATAGCGGTTGAAGTTTCATTTTTCTTTTTCACAAATTTACACCTTATCCCCTGCATACATCTTTTTTCTTTTTCTTATTTTTTTAGACCAGGAAAAACCTAAGGACATTAAACAATAACGGAGATTAAGGAGATTAATTTCAATTCCAGATTCTATACTTTCTTGCTAACCCTTAATTATGGTTTTCTGTTCCCAAAAAAGTATTTTATCCCCACACCAAACTACCCATGTCATCTTTTAATAAAAATTCAATTGTCAAAAATATCCCCAACAAACCAGCTTCCCCAATTACTGGATTATCCCCATCCTAAAGTCCTTTGAAGCCAAAAACCCAACTTGCGTTAAGTACCTGAATACGACACACATCCCCAGATTTATTTATTTAACACCGAAACATCTTTTAGTTTTCAATTATTAAACCACTTTTCGCGAAACATATTTTCATAAGTGGGATAAATCTTTTTTTTTCGCGTTGAAAATAAGTGTGAACGGATTACCTAAAGTGAAAATTAAAATGAGAAAAATCAGCGTTATTGCGTTTTTCACCTTTCTTATTGCTTGTTCAGTTTCTTTTGGACAAAATGCAACTGAAGAGGCCCAACCAGCTAATTCTTTAAATAGCGGGACAATAGAAAGTCAGTTTGACTACCTAAATAACATATCCAATGATTATCAAGAGTATAAAGTTGTCAAAAAGAACCACTTGGAGAGGTTGAAAGGACATGTATTGGATTCCTTAAGGGTTTTCAAGGAGGAAATCATCCAAAAAAATGGCCAGATCAAAGAACAACAAGCTTCCATTGACGAATTAAACACAGGAATCCAAAATACTGAACAGAAACTTCAGGAAGCTTTGGAAATCAAAGACAGTTTTTCCTTTTTAGGCATGAATATCCACAAAGGAACTTACACTACCATGATGTGGGGATTGGTGGCTGGGCTTAGCATTACCTTGCTTTACTTTATTTACCGTTATTCCAAAAGCTTTAAGGTGATTGCTGAAACCCAAAAGACACTTTCTGAAACTAGAGAAGAATTTGACCAACATCGCAAAAACACCCTGGAAAGAGAGCGGAAACTAAAAAGGCAACTTGTAGATGCCACCAATAACAACCCGGATCTCAACACGTAAACGAATATCGAGCCAAGCCAATTTAAAAGCTTGGTTTTTTTATTCCCCAAATCTTTAGGACAGCCTGAGGCTTAATATTTCCCAGCATCCAAATTAAAATATTGTTAGGGCTATTCCTTTTTTTGAAAATCGAGATAACCTGGCCTCTTATTTTTAAAAACTGTTAAATCTCCGGCATTTCCTGAATATTTTTTTATTTTCGCCTTTCACATTTATAGGATTTTAAAGATGATAAATTATAGTAAAGTCAATAACCTCACCGGATGGGTTGTATTTTTGGTAGCCACATTGGTCTATCTGCTCACAATTGAGGAAACAGCCAGTTTTTGGGATCCGGGAGAGTTTATCGCAGTGGCCTATAAACTTCAGGTTCCCCACCCTCCGGGTGCTCCTTTTTTCCTATTGATTTACAGGATGTTTAGCTTTTTTTCCTTTGGAGACCCCTTAGAGGTAGCGGTTTTGATGAATGCGGGAAGTGCTTTATTTTCCGGGTTTACCATTCTTTTCCTATTTTGGTCCATCACCTTGTTGGGAAGAAAACTATTTAAAATAGAGAAAGGAAATGAGACAAAAGGCCATACCATTGCCTTGATGGGCGCTGGGATTATCGGTTCCTTGGCTTATACATTTTCTGATAGTTTTTGGTTTTCTGCAGCCGAGGCAGAGGTATACGCCATGTCCTCTTTTTTCACTGCCATCGTCATATGGGCTTTTCTAAAATGGGATGTCATTGAAAACCCAAAGGATGAGAACAGGTACATGATATTCATTGCTTATTTGGTAGGTTTATCTATTGGAGTCCACTTGCTTAATTTGGTCACACTACCTGCTTTGGCACTTGTAGTCTATTTTAAAAAATATAAAAATCCCAACCTTACTGGAGGCATTATAGCCTTCATACTTGGGGGGGTTGCACTGGTTGCCATAAACAATATCATTATCCCAGGACTTCCCAGCATAGCTGGATCCATAGAGATCTTTTTTGTAAATAGTTTAGGTTTACCTTTTGGGTCAGGCATCATCTTTTTTGTCGCCATTTTTATTGCTGCGGTAATTTTTGGAATAATTTATTCCGAAAGGAAAAAGATGGTGGTTTTAAACACCATTATGATTTCCCTTACTTTTATTTTAATTGGGTATAGTTCCTATTCCTTAATCGTAATCAGGGCAAATGCCAACCCTGTTATCAATGAAAATGCCCCTAAAGATGTCCTAAGCTTTGTTAGTTACCTCAAGAGAGAACAATACGGCTATAGACCCCTTCTCCACGGTCAATATTTCACTGCCAAAGTAGTGGACCAAAAAGAAGGGGCTCCGGTCTATGTCAAAGGAGAGGACAAATATGAAATCGTGGACTATCAATTAGTCAGTGAATATGAAGAGGACAAAACCACGATTCTACCAAGGATATATTCTACACAACCCAGGCATAAACAAATCTACCGGTCAAAATTAGGCCTAAGGGAGGGTGAGGACCCCACTTTTGGGGACAACATCTACTTTATGCTTTCCCATCAATTGGGACATATGTATTGGAGGTATTTTATGTGGAATTTTTCTGGCCGGGAAAGTGATTTTTCCGATGCTCCCTGGTTAGGTATCGCCGATGCCTTCTCTGATAGTTTCCCAGATTACATCACCAACAACAAAGCTCACAACAATTACCTGATGCTGCCCTTAATTCTGGGTATAATCGGAATATTCTTTCAAGCCAAATATGACGCCAAGTCGTTTTGGCTGACCTTGATGCTCTTCCTGATGATGGGAGTAGTTTTGGTGCTTTACCTCAATTCCCCACCAGTAGAGCCCAGGGAAAGGGATTATATTTATGTGGGTTCATTTTATATTTTTGCCATTTGGATAGGAATGGGGGTAATGGCCATTGCCCATGCTTTAGGGAAGCTCAGTAAAAACTTTGCAGTATCCGGCATTTTGGCGACTTTATTAGCCTTCCCGGTTCCTGTACTCATGGCCCAGCAAAATTGGGATGACCACGACCGTTCTGACCGGTATTTCTCTGTTGATTCTGCAAGAAATTTCCTGGCAAGTTGTGAAGAAAATGCCATCCTTTTTACCGGTGGGGATAATGACACTTTCCCTCTGTGGTATGTTCAGGAAGTGGAAGGTTTCAGAACTGATGTCCGCGTAATAGTACTGAGTTATTTTGACACAGATTGGTATGTGGAACAAATGACCCGGAAGGTAAATGAATCAGAACCTTTGCCCTTTTCCCTTGAAAAGAAAAATTATAAAAAGGGCACTAATGATGTCCTTTATGTCCGAGATCAACAGGGTTTAGAAGCCATCTCAGCCAGGGAATACCTGAAACTCATTCATAATGAAAGTAATTTCCTCAAGCTTTCTTCCAGTTATAAAAGCACCATTAATATGGTACCCTCCAGAAACTTGGTATTGGACATCGACTCTGCAGAGGTGATCAAAAAAGGAATTATCCCTGAAGGGATGGAAAACTTGGTATTGAACCAAATGAACTTGAGGGTCAAAGGGAATTACATGACCAAAGGTAACCTCATGTTGTTAGATTTAATTGTTAGTAATAATTGGGAAAGACCAATTTATTTCAACAATACTTCACTAGCAACTATTGGTTTCGACCTAAAAAACCATGTGGTCATGGAAGGATTGACCTACCGTTTATTACCGGTAAGAAAGCCCGAACAAAGAGACGAGTTCGTTAATACAGAGCTTGCTTACAAAAATATGATGGAGAAATTTGCCTTCCGGGGAATGAACAACCCTGACAATTATTTTGATGAGGAATACCGCAGGTTTACTTCCAACCACAGGAGCGCTTTCAATAGCCTAACCATTGCATTGTTGGAGGAAAACGAGCTGGAAAAGGCAGTAGATATCCAAAAATTAAGTTTGGAAAAATTCCCTCATGAAGCTATCCCATATGATTTGGCCAATGGCCAATCCGTTCCTTTGTTGTTTGAAATGGGAGAGGATGATTTAGCTTTGGATATTATCGACCAATTGACCAAAAAGTCCGTACAAACCCTTACTTTCTACCGGGAAAAGGGAAGGCCAATGGACCGGGAAGCCATGGTATCTATGGAAATGATGCGGTATTTCGTCCCATTGCTTCAAGAAAGGGGATATGATGAACTGGCAACAAAAATTCAGAACCAATTGGACAAGGTCATCGGGACCACAACCCCCGGAAGAATCCCGATGAATTGATCAATAAATTCAATTCATAAACTAAAAGGGCGACAGTTACAACTGTCGCCCTTTTAGTTTTATTGCCCTCTGCTATTTTCCAATATTTCAATTTACCTCCTGGGAAATGGAAACCCCTTCACTCCTGGAATCTATAACCCTTAATTCTTTTTTAAAATATAAAATAAATCTAGGCCTTGTTCCGGGTAATCCACCAATTTAAAATCCTCATGGGAAATATTGGAAACAGAATTACCTTGCTGTTGGTGGAGTTTATCCCTGTTTTTTCTATTTAAAAACTCATAAGGAACCTTTAACCAAGATGCTGGTAGTCGGTATTGAAGATTAAAAATATCAAATCGCATGATTCTATTCACAGATTTTCTATTGGCTTCATGATAGACCCAAACTTTTTCATTTCCTCCAATCCCTTTTGTCTCCACTTTATCAAAAATTCTTCCGCAAAGAACTTCCAATTCCTTAGCAGTGTATTCCCTGACATGCCATGGGTTCCTGCTCAAGGTATGTCGGATATTGGGTGTGGAAATAATTGCCATTCCCCCGGGTTTCAAGACCCTATAAATTTCTTCCAAAAAAAGTTTATCTTTTTCAATATGTTCTATCACTTGAAAACTTACTACTGAATCATAACTATTGGAGGGAATATGCTCCAAAGGGGGAATGACTGCCTGTTCGAATTTTACTCCCGGATATTGTTCCTTCAACTTATCAATCACTTCCCCTATTTTATCCAAACCATGATAAGATTTTACATGATCCCTTAGGGTTTGAACGCCTCTCCCCTCTCCACAGCCAATTTCCAGCAAATCCCCCTTTACCAAAGGTTGTGCTGCTACATAAGCCTTGAGCAACCGCTGGTGAATGGGATTATCACTGACCAACTTATCTGAGGCAATTTCCGTTGTATAGGTAGCCATTTATTATTTTATTATTTTAACCAAATAAACCATTTCCAATTGGTTTTGCCCTTAAATCCGTTACATACAAAATGGCCCTAAAAAAGAGCTATAAATATTTTAATATATTTACAGTTCAGCCTTATGGCAAATTGAGAAACCCGGACGGTTAAACCTTGGGGACCAATTGGTAAATATAAACATCAACAAAAATAAGGTTAATTTTTAAAACCAAATGATGATAAAAATAAAGACTGGAAAAATACTGTTGGCCTTTGCCCTTTTCATCCTACTTGTTACTCCCTTAACTCAGGCCCAAACCTCCCTCAAAAACATCAACCAGAATTTGAGGTATTCCCGTTATTCACGGATTGCCCCTAAAATCATCCCCATTCAACTTGAAAACAGGAAATTTAAGCTACAGATGCCAGTGGAAAAAATTGAGGATGAAGCCAATTTTGAGGACTACCAATTTTCATATGCCATAGTTAAAAGCTTTACTGATAAAATCGACCAGGAAGATCTAATCCCCCTTTCAAAAGCAAAATTAAAACAGGAAACAGAAAGGCATTTTTATTTTGAAGAAACAGTAAACGTCCCTAAAGACCAAGAGGAAGCTTATGTAGTATTTTGGGCCAAAGACAAGAGACAAGATGACGAATATGTTTATCATGAAGATTTAATAAGCCCTTATGTTATTAACCATCCGAATTTCGGGGCATATTACAACAACAGCATTCCTTTTGACCAAACCTTTATTCACAAGGAAGAAGCCTTAATATTTAAAAGTGAAGGCCCCATGGACCTTTTCAGTTTTTATTACCCAAGGGAATTTGCCCCTCCGTACCCGCCAATGGAAACCCGTGAATCCCCTGTTCCAAAAGAAATTCAAGTCCAGTATGCCGGCCAATTTCTTATCAACACCCCTAAACCATTTGACGAAAATGGGTATTATTTTATCCAGTCAGACACCACTTCCCAAAGTGGCCTATTGATCAAAACCGTGGATGAAGCCTTTCCAGGAGTTTCCAATTATGGCGAAATGATCGATATGTTGGTATATATATCTACCCGAAGTGAACATGAGGCCTTAAGAGAAGCGGCAGATAAAAAGAAAGCCCTGGACAAATATTGGCTCGAACTCACCCATGATGCAGATAAGGCCAAAGAAATCATAAAGGAATATTTTAGACAAATTGAATTTGCTAATTTATTGTTTACAGATTTTAAGGAGGGGTGGAAAACGGACCGTGGCATGATCTATATTATTATGGGACCTCCAAATGATGTGTTTTTCGAAAAAGGAAAAGAAATCTGGATTTATAACAGAATAGGCTCCAATTCAAAAATTAGCTTTACCTTTGCCAGAGTCAAAAATATATTCACCCCAAATTATTACAAATTGAATCGCTCCAGGTCCTATCAACCAGAGTGGTTTAGAAATATCAAATTATGGAGAAGCGGAAAGATGGCTTTTTGATCGACAAGGGAGATCATGATAAGGATATTATCTTTGGAACCAGGGCAATTATGGAAGCGCTGAATGCGCAAAAAGACATCGATAAAATACTTGTCAATAAAGAACTAAACAATGAGTTGATTAAGGAATTATTGACTTTGGCCAAAAAGGAAAGGGTGCATGTGGTAAGGGTACCGGAAGCAAAACTCAACCGGATTACCCGCAAAAACCACCAGGGAGTGGTTGCCCAAATGTCTGCCATCCAATATGCCTCACTGGATAATGTCATTGAAGAATGTTATTCAAAAGGGGTGGATCCACTGATCCTTATTCTGGACAGAATTACAGATGTCCGGAATTTTGGTGCCATAGCCAGGACAGCCGATTGTGCAGGTGTACACGCGATCGTGATTCCTGAAAAAGGCTCGGCCCAAATCAACTCAGATGCAGTAAAAACATCAGCAGGAGCCCTTAATTTCTTGCCAGTCTGCAGGGTGAAAAACCTTTATTATACCGTTAAAGACTTAAAAAAAACAGGTCTCAATATTGTATGCTGCACAGAAAAAACAGACCGGGAAATGTACCAAGCTGATTTCTCCTCTCCTACCGCCTTGATCATGGGATCTGAGGAGGACGGAATATCCAATGAATTAATGGGAATCAGCGATGAATTTGTGAGCATACCCCTGGCAGGAAATATAGTAAGTTTAAATGTTTCGGTAGCTACAGGAATATTGATCTATGAAGCCATCCGCCAGCGCAAAAAATAAAAACATAAAAATGGATGGGGAGTTTTTTTTACCCTTCCATTTTTTACCTATTTTTTTAAAAAACATCGGAAATGTAGGGTTCGGACCCAGGTAATGAATCTTGAGTTTCCCGGGAACGCTTATGGTCACCCTAACCGGTGGAATAACGGTACCATAAGGATAAAGTTACTGTTTGGAAAATTCCACAAATCTATCAAACAAATGGCTTAAGAATTTAGGGGGGCGTACCAAAACCACATGGCATAAAATCCCAAAAAATCCCAGGACTTAGTTCCTGAGGGTCATTTAAACCCATAGGATAGCAAATTACTCTTCCTGCCCCTCGGGATGCAGATGTTTCACAATAGAAAATTATACAAAACCTTCACCCTTATTTCTGGCATCGGCCACAAACTCTCTGAATTTATTTTCAGCATCCAGTTTACAAATTAAGAGAACATTATCTGATTCGTTGACTAGATAATTATCAAGTCCCTGAACAACTACCAATTTGTTGGGAGAAACTTTAATATAGCTATTGGAGGTATCATACAGCATGGCATTGGCCTCTACTACATTTTGATTATCATCCTGGGGCTGGAGTTCATGGATGCTCATCCAGGAACCTAAATCAGACCACCCAAAATCGCCAATTACGGTATAAACCTCTTCAGCTTTTTCCATGATCCCGTAATCAAGCGTGGTGTTTTTAACCAAGGTATAGGCCCTTTTAATAAATTGAGGTTCTTTTTCGGTCCCATAAAACTCCCTCCCCTCCTCAAAAACCTCAGCAACTTCTGGCATATATTTTTCGAAGGCATGAATAATACTCTTGTTTTTCCATACATACATCATAGTATTCCAAACAAAATCCCCACTTTCCAAAAATTTTTCAGCCAATTTTAGAGTTGGTTTTTCGGTAAAAGTTTTCACTTTTTTGATTTCGGAATCATGAGTTTTATCAATAAATTGGATATACCCATACCCTGTTTCAGGCCTATTTGGCTTCACCCCTATGGTAATCAAATGAGGCTCTTTTTCAGCTGCTTCCAGCGCCAAATTAATTTTTTCCTGAAACTCTTCTTGATTAATGATTAAATGATCTGACGGGGTAAGAATCACCTTTGCCTCAGGGTTTTCCTTCTGTATCTTATAACTGGCATAGGCAACACAGGTAGCCGTATTCCTTCTAACAGGTTCTGCCAATATTTGTTCTTCGGATATATCAGGAAGTTGCTCTTTGACCAAGTTAACATATTGTTCATTGGTCACCACAAAAAAATGATCTGGCCCGGCAATCTTCACGTACCGGTCATAAGTCATTTGAATCAGCGTCCTTCCTGTACCCAAAATATCCAAAAATTGTTTTGGGTAATTATTTCTACTAAAAGGCCAAAACCGAGAACCAATCCCTCCGGCCATAATCACAATAAATGGTTTATTCCGCATAAATTATCTAAACAATCCCTTCCTTCATTAAATCATGGATATGGATAAACCCAAAAATCTTTTCTCCGTCAAGAGCCACTAATTGGGTGATATTAAATTCCCTCATCAAATTAAGGGCCTTAACAGCGTATTCGTTTTTATCAATGGTTTTTGGGTTTTTTGTCATAATATCTTTGGCAGTAATATCCGACAAATCAGGATGGCGCTCCAACATTCTTCTTAAATCCCCATCGGTAACAATTCCAGTTAACTTCCCCCCATCATTTAGGACAGCAGTGGCTCCCAATCGTTTTCCACTGATTTCCAAAATAACTGTGGTCAAAGGAGCTTCCTGATTTACCACAGGGACCAAATCTTTAGCCACCAAATCCTCCACCGTCAGGTAAAGTTGTTTTCCCAGGGAACCTCCTGGATGGAACCTTGCAAAATCCTGACTCCCGAACCCTCTTGCTTCCAACAAACAAACCGCCAGTGCATCGCCTAATGCCAAATGTGCCGTGGTGCTGGTTGTAGGAGCTAAATTTAAGGGGCACGCTTCCTCTTGGATGGTGGCATTTAATACAAAATCTGCTTGTTTGGCCAAATAACTATCTGTATTGCTCACCAGGGCGGCCAACTTTGACCCCATCTTCTTGAGCATAGGTACTAGGACTTTTACTTCAGGGGTATTACCACTTTTAGAGAGGCAAATTACAAAATCTTCTTTTTGTATCATACCCAAATCCCCATGAATTGCATCAGCAGCATGCATAAACAAAGAAGGAGTTCCTGTGGAATTCAAAGTGGCCACAATTTTATTGGCTATGATAGCACTCTTGCCAACCCCGGTAATGACCACTCTCCCTTTGGTTTCCAAAATATTAGCTACACAGGCCTCAAAATCATCATCTACCAATTCTGCCAGATTTTCAAGGGCTTGCGCTTCTGTCTTTAGGACTTTAATGGCACTGCTCTTAATATTTTTTATTATATTCAATTTTACCGCGGTTATTATTAAATTTGTACAAAGGTAAAATTATTTACTTTAAGTTTAATGAAAAGCGAGAGGCACATCATTAAAAAGAAAGAATGGAGTGGAAATAAAAGTAAAAGAAAACCTCAAGAAAATATTCGGTTTCAGCCAATTCAGAGGAAACCAAGAACTCATTGTTGATAACATATTAAAAGGAAACAACACCTTTGTGATCATGCCTACTGGGGCAGGAAAGTCACTTTGTTATCAGCTCCCTGCAGTTACCTCAGAGGGGACTGCCATTGTGATTTCACCCTTAATTGCTTTGATGAAAAACCAGGTGGACCAATTGAATGCTTTTGGCATCAATGCCCATTTTTTAAATTCCACCCTCAGCAAAACAGAAACCAACAGGGTGAAGAAGGAGGTGCTCTCCGGCAAAACCAAATTACTGTACGTGGCTCCGGAATCTCTTACCAAGGAAGATAATGTGGAATTCCTAAAAAAAGCTACAATCAGTTTTGTTGCTATTGACGAGGCCCACTGTATATCAGAATGGGGCCATGATTTCCGGCCGGAATACCGGAGGATCAAAGGCATTATCGGTCAAATAGGGCCTGAACTTCCCATTATTGCTCTTACAGCTACCGCAACCCCAAAGGTTCAACAGGATATCCAGCGTAACCTGAATATGGAAAGTGCGGATGTCTTTAAATCATCCTTTAACAGGACCAATCTTTTCTACGAAGTTCGGCCCAAGGTAAAGAGTGACACAAAAAAACAGCTAATCAAGTATATTAAATCCCAAAAGGGTAAATCAGGAATCATCTATTGCCTCAGCAGGAAAAAAGTTGAGGAAATTGCCCACCTCCTGAAGGTAAATGGGGTCAATGCTGCACCCTACCATGCGGGGCTGGAATCTGCTGTTAGGATTAAGAACCAAGATAATTTCCTCAATGAGGAGGTGGATGTCATTGTTGCTACCATAGCCTTTGGTATGGGCATTGACAAACCTGATGTGCGTTATGTCATCCATTATGATGTACCCAAATCCCTTGAAGGTTACTACCAGGAAACTGGAAGAGCTGGAAGGGATGGATTGGATGGTCATTGCCTGATGTTTTACCGGTATGAGGACATTGTCAAACTGGAAAAATTCAACAAAGACAAACCTGTCAATGAAAGGGAGAATGCCAAGGTCCTACTTCAAGAAATGGCGGCATATTCTGAAAGCTCCGTTTGCCGAAGAAGGGTTTTGCTTCACTATTTTGGTGAAAACCTGGACAAAGACTGCGGATTCTGTGACAATTGTAAAAAGAAAAAAGACACCTTCGATGGAAAAGACCATCTTAAAATAGCCATCGAGGCAGTTAAGGAGACCAACCAAAGATTTAACCTGGACCATATTGTCAATGTCATCCGTGGTGAGCAAAATGACTACATGGAAAGCTATCAACATGATCAGCTTCCGGTCTTTGGTCAGGGTGAGAAAAACGATGAAAGGCACTGGAAAATGGTGATCCGGCAAGCTATGATCCATAAATTGCTGGAAAAAGACATAGAAAATTACGGTGTCATCAAGCTTTCCCCAGATAGTGATTCTTACTTGAAAAAACCTTATTCTGTTACACTAAGTAAGGACCATGATTTTGAGGGAATGATTGAGAGTGACGGTGTAGAGGAGATCAATAATGCTAATAAGGCATATGATGAAAAACTCTTCGAACTGCTCAAGGCCGAAAGAAAGAAGGTTGCCAAAGCAAAAAACCTCCCCCCTTATGTCATTTTCCAGGATCCATCCCTTGAGGAAATGGCCACCGTTTACCCCACCTCCAGGGATGAACTTGCCCAGATTAATGGAGTGGGTATGGGAAAAGTAATCAAGTTTGGTTCTTCTTTCCTAAAACTCATTGAAAACTACGTTGAAGAAAATGATATCATCACTGCCTCTGATGTGGTGGTCAAGACTGCTGGCACTCGGTCAAAAGTAAAAATTTCCATCATTCAGCAAGTGGATAGGAAGGTTGACCTGGATGAAATAGCTTCTAACCTGAACATCAGCATGAACGAATTGTTGCAGGAAATAGAGCAAATCATTTATAGTGGCACCAAGTTAAACATCAATTATTATATCCATAATATTATGGATGAAGAACGGGAAGACACCCTTCATGACTATTTCATGACTGCCGAAACTGACAATATCAGAGAAGCATTAAAAGAATTAGAAGATGAAGATTTCGGAGAAGAAGAAATCAGGGTTTACCGCATCAAATTTATTTCAGATCACGCCAATTAAATTTAGTTAGATTAATAATTCATGAACATATTATTATTAGGAAGCGGAGGCAGAGAACACGCTTTTGCCTGGAAAATTGTAAACAGCCCAAAATGCAGTAAACTTTATGTAGCACCAGGAAATGCAGGAACCTCGGAAATTGCCGAAAATGTATCCCTTGGGATCAATGATTTCCCGACCATCAAAGATTTCGTACTTGAAAAAGAAATTGCCCTTATAGTGGTGGGACCGGAAGAGCCTTTGGTAAAAGGGATTGCCGATTTTTTTGCAAATGATCCAGAGACAAGCCAAATCCCCGTAATTGGCCCCCAAAAGCTGGGCGCCACCTTGGAGGGAAGCAAGGATTTCTCCAAGCAATTTATGGAAAGGAATGGCATTCCAACAGCTGCCTCTGGCACCTTTACCACAGAAAATATCGAAGAAGGCCTTAGCTTTATAGAGAAACAATCACTTCCTGTGGTTCTTAAGGCGGATGGATTGGCAGCAGGAAAAGGGGTATTGATTTGCCAAAGCCATGAGGAAGCCCTTGATTCTTTCAAGGAAATGCTTTTGGAAAGCAAATTTGGGGAGGCTTCCAGTAAAGTGGTAGTGGAAGAATACCTTTCCGGCATTGAGCTTTCAGTTTTCGTGGCTACCGATGGAAAAAGCTATAAAATCCTCCCTGAAGCCAAAGATTACAAAAGGATAGGTGAAAAAGATACTGGCCTAAACACCGGGGGAATGGGGGCCGTTACCCCTGTGCCTTTTGCTGATGCTGCATTTATGAAAAAGGTGGAAGAGAAGGTAGTTCAACCTACCATTAAAGGCCTGGAAAGAGAAAATATCGATTACAAGGGCTTTTTATTTATTGGCCTAATGAATGTAAAAGGAGAACCTTATGTTATTGAATATAATGTAAGAATGGGTGACCCTGAGACCCAGGCAGTACTTCCAAGGATCAAAAGTGATTTTGTGGATTTATTACAGGCCATGGGAACCAAAAAGCTGGATCAATACGTATTGGAGCTAGAAGATTATGTCACCGCTACGGTAGTAATGGTGGCAGATGGTTACCCTGGAAAGTACCCCAAAGGAGATCCTATTGAGGGGCTGAATTTTGCTGACAACGGCAACAGCATCACTTTCCATGCCGGAACCACTACTAATGACGCTAAGGAAGTGATTACTAATGGAGGCCGGGTAATGGGAATTACCGGAAAAGGAAAAGACATTGGCGAAGCATTGGCAAATGCTTACGCGAGAACCAAAGAAATATCCTGGAGTGGCGTATATTATAGAAAGGATATAGGCCAGGATATTCTGAATTATGGGAAATAACCTATAATTCAACTTGACGAGGAGCCTTTGGCTCCCTAAAATATAGATTAAAGTATGGCAGGATGTAGTAGCTGCTCAACCACCTCCGGTTCAGGGGGTTGCCAAAACAACGGCACTTGTGGAACGAGCGATTGCAATAAAATGAATTCCTTTGACTGGCTCTCCCATATGAGCATTCCAGTCGTTGATAAATTCGATGTTGTTGAGATAAAATTTAAAGGAGGACGTAAAGATTATTTTAGGAATGTAGACCATCTCCAACTGACCACTGGGGACCCCGTAGTGGTGGATGTACCCAATGGACACCATATCGGTTATGTTTCCCTGCAAGGGGAATTGGTTCGCCTCCAGATGCAAAAGCGGAAAATCAAAAATGATGATGACATCCTAAGGATATATCGGGTTGCAAATCCCAAAGACCTGGAAAAGTGGGAAGAAGCCAAAAACAGGGAAGTCCCCACTTTGTATAGGACCAAACAAATCATAGATGAGGTGGGCCTAAAAATGAAATTGTCAGATGTGGAGTATCAAGCCGACAATTCCAAGGCCACCTTCTACTATTCGGCAGATGATAGGGTAGATTTCAGGGAACTGATTAAAATCCTGGCTTCGGAATTCAAAATCCGTGTGGAGATGAGGCAAATCAGCCTAAGACAGGAAGCTGGTCGGCTGGGCGGAATCGGTGTTTGCGGGCGAGAGCTTTGCTGTGCAACTTGGATTCATGATTTCAAAAGTGTTAGCACCTCTGCTGCCAGGTACCAAAACCTGTCCCTGAACCCCAGCAAATTATCTGGACAATGTGGTCGCTTAAAATGCTGTCTGAATTACGAATTGGACACCTATATGGCGGCTTTGGAGGACATTCCCAATGTGGAAAAGCCCCTTCAAACTGAAGCCGGAACTGCAAAACTTCAAAAAACTGACATTTTCAGGAAGTTGATGTGGTTCAGCTATAATAATGAAAACAACTGGCACTCCATTGATTGCGATAGGGTAAAGGAAATCATCGAATTAAATGAAAAAGGTGAAAAACCCTTTAGTCTGGAGATGGATAGTATCATTGAAGGGGAGTTGGACAAATCCAAATCCAATTTTGACCTGGAACAATTGGACAAGAAATTCAGTACCCGGAACAAAAAGAAGAAAAGGAGAAAGTCCAAGGCAAAAGCCCAATCCAATACTGGAACAAAAACTTCCAGGGAGAAAACGGCTACTTCTGGAGCTGCCCCCTCTAAGGAGCGTCCACCAAGGAAAAATCGGAAAAGCCCAAACAAGGATAATAAAAAAGACCAAACCAATCCAAGAAATAAGGCCAATGGAGACTCCCCGGAAAACAAGTCCAGAAGAAGACCCAAAGGAGGAAAAAGGCGATTCCCGCCCAAGAATAAGGGAAACAGAGGCAATCAAAATAAAGGACGGACCAATGAATAAACCTGGTTTTGGCCTTCTTTATCCATGGGGATTCCTAATTCTGTTTTTTATTTCGGCTTGTGATACCAATAGGGTTTATGAAGAATACCATGGAATGAAAAACCAATCCTGGGATATTGCTGATACCGTATCCTTTGAGGTAAGTTTAAGCCAGGATTACCAAGTGGCTTCTATCCTCAGGGTCAAATACAATAACAATTATGATTACCATAACCTTTATGTTCGGTATATTTTAAGGGACAGTACAGGTAATATGATGGAAAATGATCTAATGGATTTGCAATTATTTGATCAAAAGTCAGGACGACCCTTGGGGGATGGTTTTGGTAATTCTTATACCAAAGTGGACACTTTGCCTTTAAAAAAATTGACCGGTGGGAATAAGGCCTCTGTTCAGTTTGTGCAATATATGAGAAGTGAAGCCCTGAATGGTATTGAATCTGTGGGCATTAAAATATCAAAGGAGTGATGATCATCACTCCTTTGTTTCAATCTGATTCTCAGTAAGAATAAAGAGACTAATCCTAAAATCAGAAGATATTAATCTTTTTTTTCAAAATTCAAGAACATCTTGCTACTTGAATTTTGATACAACAATTTAAATTCCTTGTAGTGTAATAACAGCAAGGGACAGTATCTCCCAATACGTTTACTTCAAAGACTATTTTTTCCAATATTTATATCAAAACATAATTGTTTGATCTCCAATAAAACAGTTACAGCCTCTTTTTAATTGATTTTATTTTCATTTATCGATTTAATCTTGGTTTCCAATAAATCTTCCGGATCAATCCAGTGCTGACGGCTAAAAACCTGAACCACATTCCAACCCTTTTCCTTTAATAATTTAGGATGGTAGACAAAGGCTTCCTTGGCACTTTTTGCAGAAAACAACCTGTTGTCGTCCGTCAATATGGCTCCCTGATACTTCCCTTGGATCAACAATTCCAAATCCATAACTTTGGACTGGGAGCTGTCCCTTACTTCATGGTTACCAAATTTACCAACAAGTTTATCCTTTAAATTCCAGTGACTGGCAAATCCTTTCCCTTCTTCTTTTTCAATATTTACCGGGTTGCCTTCTGAAATGTCTTCTACATATTGTAAATACTCTTTTAGCAATTTCACTCCAGGGTTGGCCAGTTGTTTAATTTTAAAATCCCTTGAATTGAGACTGGTAACCAAAATTATTTTCCTCCTTGATCTGGTTACAGCCACATTCAACCGGTTGCCACCTCCGGATTTGGATAATAACCCAAAGTTGGCAGTAAACTTTCCCGATTTGTTAGGAGCATACCCCACAGAAAAAATCACAATATCAAATTCATCACCTTGAACATTTTCGATATTCCTAACTTTAATATTGGAATTAAAAAGACTTCTTTCCTGAGAAACCAAATCAACAATCAGCATCATTTGGAAATAATTAAAAGTAATCACTCCAAATGAGAGATTAGGAGTTGCCCTTACATGATTTTTTAATTGGTCCAAGACCTCTTCAGCCTCCACTTGATTCATTTGATTTTCCCATACGCCTTCTACTTTTACCCTTTCAAAAACATTTCTACTATGATTCAATCCTTCCATTTCTGGAAGCATGTTAAGGGTATTATTATAAAAGTGCTGGTTGGAAAAATGAATCAGGGAAAGTGATTTACTTCGATAATGCCCTTCCAATGAATATTTCTTAAAATAACCCGAAGCCAAAGCCAAAAGGGATTCAGCTTCCAGAGCCATCCCTTCCCCTTCCTCATCCAACCTCACTTTATATAAATCAAAAGGTTGTAACTGCTGGCTGTCTCCAGCTATAACCACTTGCTTCCCTCTGAGCATTGCAGGTACTCCTTGTTCGGCAAAACATTGTGAAGATTCATCAAATATGACAAGGTCAAAATAATCGTCCAGAGGAAAAAGAGCAGAGACTGTTTCGGGAGAGGCCATCCAGCATGGAATCAATCGAAAAATTTCTTCCTGAAAGTGTTCCACTAATTTTTTAACGGTCCAAACCCGCCTTTTTTTTGTAACCTGGTGGGTAAGTTCCCTATAAGTAACCAAGTTATTGAGCCTATTGTACTGAAGGTTTTGAAAAGTTTTTTCCCTCAATCTTAATTCCGTTATATACCTAGAAAGGCTTATTTTTTCATCCACAGCAAAGGACAATTCCTCAAGGACATGTTTCACTTTGGCAACGCTCACCTGTTGAAGTACAGTGTACTTTTTCTCTATATGTTCTATCCAGCTCAGTTTTAAGCCTGCTAAAAAAATATCCCAAACTCGATCAAAGGTTTTTTCGGGATAGGAATCAATATGCTTTTTCATTACCTCAAGGTCCACCCCTCTCACCCTCTTTTTGATTCGGTCAAGTGCAACAATTTCATTGAAATCCTGAACAAGACTCTCTTTTACCGCCATTAATTTTTTGTTATCCGGGGAAGTTAAGAGATGCTTTATCTGGACTTGACTTAAATAATTTTGCCAATTTTGGATTTTAAATGGAATCAAATTATTAATTCCTATCAATTCCTGAACAATCATTTGAAACTGTTCATAATTTGTTTTGGATCGGATTAAAAAAGCTGCCAGCATCCCTAGATCATCCAAAACTAACCTGGCCTTCACCGCTTCCATAAGCACATGAAAGCAATGATTAAATTCCGCAAAGTCAAAAGGTTTCTTGGGTAAATGGATCCAGGGTTTCCTGTCAAGTAAGGTATATTGATGATTGAGGTTCAAACGGTTTTCCAACCGATTTTTCAGGTGAAGTAAGCCTTCTTTATTTTTTTCCAAATCATTATTTTCCAGCATTATGCCTACTTCCCCAAACTCTTTTCTATTCCAAATTAGGGCAAGGGATTTCCACCAAGAGTCTTTGATTTCCAATATTCGGATTACTTTTTCAAAGGCTTTTTCTACTTCCCCATCAGGGATAGTCCATTCTATTCCATCATCGGAAAGTAATTTTTTTACAATCTCCCCTTTATTTTCCAACCACAACAGGTCAATTTCATTTTTTTTGTAAGCCATTAACTCTTTTAGAACCACAAAATTTTCTTCCTGATGGAGCCATTGCTGTAATTCAACAATTCGTTCCCTATGTTCATAGGCTTGATAAACCAAAGGGAACTCAAAATCCTGCCCCAGCAATTCCCCCAAAATTTCTTCTGCTGTTTCCTTAAGATCCCCTATCTCAGTCAAAGTTTCCTTGAATCGATGGATGGCTTTGGGAGTAAATGCCCCAAAATCTACCCTGTGAAGCCAAAATGAATCTGCCTGTTCATATTTTTTATAATACACTGAATATTCCCTGAAGTCCCGGCAAAATTCATCTAACATATCCCAGCGATAATTTTTGTAAAACTGGGTCATGTCAAGGTGTTCATCATTCAGTGCGGAATTGACATAAAGCTCTTTAATCGGGGCTCCACATTCTTCTGTGTTGTACAAGGCTTGCCTGTATTCCTCCAAAAATTCAGCATGACTTTGAATGGTACTTACGGTTTTGCTAAAATTTCTTTCCAATTGGATGGCATCCAAACTTCGGTTTAGTTCTTTATAGCTTTCCAGAGATTGGATCTGGCTGGCCAACTGTTTAAAAAGTGCATTTCTATCTGCCCTAAAATCGTGGACAAGTGCCACAAATGCAGAAAAACCCTGTAAGCCTAACCTTTCTTTTACTACATCAAGGGCAGCTCTTTTCTGGGAAACCACCAGGACTTTTTTCCCTCTTGAAGTGAAATCAGTCACCAAATTGCAGATCAATTGGGATTTTCCGGTCCCCGGTGGGCCTTCCACCACACAGGATTCCCCTGACTTTACAGATTGCAATACTTCTTCCTGGCTGGCATCCACGGGAAAGGTATTTAACAATACGTCACTGGAAGATTTAGATTCCTCCGCCTTTACCTCAAACCAATTTTCAAATAAACTCTCTAACCCCTGTTCCTGATGCCTATCCAACAATGTCTCATAATCATTGATTAAAAAAGAGCTTTTTTGAGGAAATTGCCCCAAAATAGCAAAGGGCTTCAATTGTAAAATCCCCTCTTTCCAGTCCCTTTCACTATTTACCCTTTCGGTCTCGGTAAATTCATCCACCTTATCCTCAAAAAGCTCCTGCGTGAAATTTAGGGTAAGCTCTTTCTTTAAATAGTGGTAAAGATCAGTTCTGAATTGGGTTGGGTCTTTGGAAAAATCCTCCAGGGCATTTTCTATCCACTCCTTATTAAAGGGTTTACCAAGGGAATGGGAATAGGCCAACATGAAGGATTTATTGATAAAGGGATGATCACCAGGTTTCTTCTTTAAATACCAATTATTCTCATCCCGCAATAGTCTTACCGGAAAAAAAATCAGTGGAGCTCTGATTATCTGTCCATTTAACAACTTTCCCTCCACAAATGGCCAGGCCACAAAAAGTGTCTTTTCCCCAGTTTCCTCTTCAGCCAACTTCACCTGTTGCCCCAGGCGTTGCAGACGGCTAGATAGCCGATTGACTTTTTTATCACGGGCATCACTTACCTCCAAAAGCGGAAATTGCTTTTTCCTACCCAATAAATCTTGAATGTAAGCAAATGCATTTTCTTCTTGGAGGAATTCAAAATCTTTCAGGTCAACCATTTGTGTCACCACCAACTTGGGAAGATAAATTCCCCTGTTTTTGGTTGATAAATCCGTCAGCCGGTTTAGATATGCCTGAAAAACATCTTTAATCATTTTCGCTTACTTAAAGGGAGAATCTTTTTCTTTGGCCATATGCCTATATACAATACCGTCCATGATGCCTGGTATCCATTTGTTTAAAAAAACGGCTAGCTTTCCCTCCCTGGTAAGTACCAAGTCCCTTTTTTTCTTGCGGGTTGCTTTCAAAATATGCTCAGCCACATCTTCTGCAGACATCATTTCTCCTTCTTCCCTGGGCGAGGCTCCCTGTGCATTCCCATTGGCCGTAAGTGCATTTTGCCGGATATTAGAAGATGTAAAACCAGGACAAGCCACCAATACATGTACCCCTCTCTTCATCACTTCAGTCCTTAAGGCTTCCAGGAAACCGTTCATAGCATATTTACTGGCTGTATAAGCAGTTCTTGCTGGTGTACCCCGGTACCCATTGATGGAGGATACACCTACAATAGTCCCCTTATTTTTCAAAATTTCAGGTAGGCAAAATTTGGTCGCATACACGGTACCCCAAAAATTGGTATCCATCACCTGATGAAACACTTCCATTTCCAATTCTTCAAACAAAGCCCGCATGGAAATCCCCGCATTATTTATCAAAATATCAATCTTTCCAAAATGGCCCAGGACAGCTTCAGCCATGGCTTTATTATCCTCCGCTTTTCCTGCATCGGCTTTTATTCCAAAGCAATCAATCCCTTCTTTTTGCAAATTCAACAAGGTTCTATCCAATTTATCCTGGTTTCTCCCAGTAATGGCAACCTTAGCTCCTGCCCTACCAAAAACTATTGCACAGGCCTCTCCGATACCCGAAGTGGCACCTGTAACAATGACTACTTTGTCCTTTATTATCATGTTTACTACTTCTTTAATCCTAAAGATAATCAATTCAGTGAAATTGCCTTCCTCGTAAGAAAACCAACACTAACTAAGATTACCATTAAATTAGGAATTGCGTTGTATGTTACTAGATTTTTTATGGAATAATATTACCCCCCTTGTACATCTCCCCCTGAACTTTTAACCAAACAGACTAATACCAGAGCGGTTGTAGACTGGAGATTACTACCTATTATTCGAGAAGTATCCTGGATCCAACAAAAACCGAATTTTATAATTTATAGTGATTTGTTCGCTCTCAGCTTGCTGAACTTCTCTAATATGCCAGCTCAGAAATCCTTGCACATAATACCTTGTACTTATTACCCACCAACCGTATTTAAATTCTCCAATGGATCCCAATTCTCCAAATCAAACATCAAAAACAAGATATTTTACGATAGAACGCTGTTCCAAATAATATTGTTAATTTTGCAGCCTATGTCGAGAAAGATGAAAAATAAGGTTTTGGAAAACCTTACTATCGAGCGGATTGCCTCTGAGGGCAAGAGTGTAGCACACTATAATGGAAAGGTGGTATTTGTACAGCAAGTGGCTCCTGGGGATGTTGTGGATGTAAGGGTAAGAAAGGCAAAAAGCAGCTTTATGGAGGCTGATGCCATCAAAATCCATGAGTACTCCAAAGACAGGGTGGAACCCTTCTGTAAGCATTTTGGAGTATGTGGGGGATGCAAATGGCAGCATATTAATTATGACCTTCAACTTTCTTACAAAAGGCAACAGGTGATTGATCAATTTGAAAGAATTGCCAAAACCCCAATTCCTGAGGTAATGCCCATAATAGGTTCTCAGGAAACCCAGTATTACCGCAATAAAATGGATTTCACCTTTTCCAACAACCGATGGTTAACTAGGGAGGAGATTGATTCAGGAGAAACCTTTGAACGAAATGCATTGGGATTTCATATCCCCAAGCGTTTTGATAAAATTGTTGATATTGAACATTGCTATCTTCAGGGCAATTTGTCCAATGATGTCAGAAATGCCTTAAGGGATTTTGCCCTTAAAAATAACATCTCCTTCTTTGATATGATCCAACAGAACGGAGTGTTAAGAAATCTAATCATCCGGACCAGCTCCACAGGGGAAATCATGGTCATTGTACAATTTGGGGAAGATCAACCGGAGGAAATTCAAAAGGTAATGCAATTCCTGGCAGACACATTTCCTAATATCACTTCTCTATTATATATCATCAACCTCAAAAAAAATGAAACCTTCCATGACCAGGACATCCATGTATTCCAGGGAAGGGATTATATCATAGAGGGAATGGAAGACTTAGAATTTAGGATAGGCCCTAAGTCCTTTTATCAGACCAATTCGGAGCAAGCATACCAACTGTATAAAGTAGCCCGGGAATTTGCAGAACTGAAGGGTGATGAAGTCGTTTATGACCTTTATACTGGAACTGGAACCATAGCAAATTTCGTTGCCAAAAAAGCTAAACAGGTCATAGGTATTGAATATGTGGAAGAGGCTATCGAAGATGCCAAACTTAACTCCAAGATTAATAAATTGGACAACACCCTCTTCTACGCCGGAGACATGAAGGACATCCTAAATGATGACTTTATCCAAAAGCATCAACAACCGGATGTTATAATCACCGACCCCCCAAGGGCAGGCATGCATGAGGATGTTGTTAATATGCTGCTAAAATTGGAAGCTCCCAAAATAGTCTATGTGAGCTGTAATCCAGCTACACAAGCCCGGGACGTGGCCTTGCTAGGGGAAAAATATCAAGTGGACAAAGTTCAGCCAGTGGACATGTTCCCCCAGACCTACCATGTAGAAAATGTTGTACTATTGACTTTAAATTCATAATGAGAGAAGACAACGATCCAGAATTGAATGGAAAATACTTGGGAACCATTACGAAGGATTTTATTAAAGTAGCCGATACCCTAAAGGAAGCATCCTATCAGGTACGGTCCCGAAAATTCTCCCAATTCCCCATATTTCCGGTTTGTAAAACAGAACAACCTATTGGAAAATTGTTGATGGGCAACCAGGAGTTGGCTATTGACTGGAATTATTATATTACCTACCTGGATGAATTTATCCAAAGGCAATTGATTGATGAAAATGGATTGGAGGATTTCAAACAGGCTTACAAAGACCCTGATGAATTCTGCTGTTTATTTGTGGTGGATGAGGGGTTCACCAACTTTGTTTATATCCCTTACCCCAACGAATAATGAAAAAAGCCTTTCCTGAAATCAGGAAAGGCTTTTCATTTATCCATTGACATTTTTTCAATTAAAGTTCCACAGCATTACTTATTTTTTCTGCGATACTTTTCAATTCTTCCTCACTTAATTTCAGTTTGGGCCTGCTAAAATTAATATCTCCCATACTGTTCATGGGCACCAAATGCACGTGAACATGAGGTACTTCCAGACCAATCACTGCCACTCCCACTCTTGTACAGGAAATGGTCTTATCAATGGCTTTGGCCACTCTCTTGGCAAAAATATGGAGTCCCGATAAATGGTCATCTTCCAGGTCAAAAATATAATCGACCTCTTTTTTAGGGACCACCAAAACATGACCTTTTACCAAAGGCATGATATCCAAAAAAGCGATAAAATTGTCATCCTCGGCAACAATATGGCCGGGAATTTCTCGATTGATGATTTTAGTAAATATGCTTGCCATGGGATAAAAATAAAAAATCCCGAATGGATTACCATCGGGATTCTAAAGAATTAATAGTTAATCTCTAATATTTCAAATTCTATCACTCCTGCCGGGGCTTTGATTTGGGCAATCTCCCCAACTTTCTTTCCTAATAGACCTTTTCCAAATGGGGAACCCAAAGATATTTTATTGGATTTCAAATCAGCTTCTTCCTCAGAAACCAAAGTATAGGCAACAGTTGTACCGTTTTTTACATTTTTTATCTTAACGGTACTGAGAATCCCCACCTTGGAGGTGTCCATCTTAGAATTATCCAATACACGGGCATTTCCCACTACCTCCTCCAGTTTGGAGATTTTTAATTCCAAAAGTCCTTGGGCATCCTTAGCAGCATCATACTCTGCATTCTCACTCAAATCGCCCTTGTCACGTGCTTCTGCTATCTGCTTTGCAATGTCTTGCCTTCCCTTGGTCTTCAATTCCAGAAGCTCCTCTTTCAACCTTTTAAGCCCTTCTTCTGTGTAATACTGTATTTTTCCCATAGTCAAGTTATTTTCTAAAGCTTGGAAAATAAAAGAACGGTCTCCATTCTGAAGACCGTTTCATATTTCTGCTTGTTATTTCTTCGTTTAACGCAAAGATAATGATCTAGAAACGATAATACAATTATAAATCCCCTAAAAAAGTTCACCCGGGGAACCTGGCTTTAATTTTTCCAACCAACACCTTGTTGATTTTTTCATAGGATTGAAAAGTCCAACCCGCAACATGTGGACTAAAAATCACATTGGATCTTGCTATCAACTCTTGGAAATTATCCTTTTCATCCGCAGTAAAAGTATGGAGCTTTTCATTTTCCAATACATCCAGGACGGCTCCTTTCAGGATTCCCCGACCCAAGGCTTGATTCAAAACAGCCATTGAAACCACCTTTCCCCTGGCAGTATTGATCAGATAAAATGGTTTTTTAAATCCTTCCAAAATATCCATGGTAAAATATCCCTTGGTTTCAGCAGTAAGAGGCACATGGACGCTGAGAATGTCGGCTTCTTGCTGGATTTGTTCAAACTTGGCTTCTTGGGCATATTCATCCCCATAGCTCATTTTATATTTGTCATAAGCCAGCACTTTAACACCAAAGCCTTTTAATTTTTTGGCAAGGGCTTGCCCCATATTTCCATATCCAAAAATTCCAACTGTCTTTCCGGATAGCTCTTCCCCTCTATTTCCTTCCCGGTCCCAGATGCCCTTCCTTACTTCTCCATCCGCTTTGGGGATATGGTTAAAAAGAGACAACAACATACCAATAGCCTGCTCTCCAACTGCATCCCGGTTTCCTTCTGGGGCATGAAAAAGCTGAACACCTCTTTTTTGTACATAATCCAAGTCAACTTTATCCAAACCTGCACCGGCACGGCCTATAAATTTCAAGCGGCCAGCCTTATCCAATAATGACTCATCCAAATTTGTTTTGGATCGGATGATAATCCCTTCATAACCTCCAATTATTTCCTCAATGCCCTTTCGGGAAATTTCAGGTTGATAATCTGCTTGGTATCCGGCTGCTTCCAGTAATGGAACAATGCTTTCATGCATGACATCCGTAATCAATATCCTCATGTGTGTATAATTTTAGCTCTTATTTTGGAAATCAAAGGCCCGTCCTACAACTATATAAAAATCTCACTTATCAGCCCTTAAAATCACATTAGGCAATTACCTTTATATAAAACCTCCAACCCTTCATTGGAAAAACCGTTCAGGTGATTTTTATTGTTAAATTAAAATTTTTGATAGAAAAAACTTCATTTGGGAGTCAAAGATTCAAAAGCATCATGGCCACAAGGAAATAAACGGCCAAACCCAGTAAATCATTTGCAGTAGTAATAAAGGGTCCTGAGGCCATCGCAGGATTTATTCCTATTTTATCCAATACGATGGGAGTTAAGGTCCCCATAAAGGAAGCAAGTAATACTACACTAAATAAGGCTAAGCCTACTACCAGCCCAAATCCCACATCATAACCATAAATAAAAACTATGGTGCACAGCACTACAAAACCTAACACCAACCCATTGAGAATGGCCACTAAAAGCACTTTGGCAAACCTCCTTCCAATGCTTTCTGCAAATATTGATTTCGCCGCAAGTGTTTGTACCACCAGGGAAGAAGATTGAATACCCACATTTCCCCCGGTGGCTGTTATGAGGGGAATAAAGCTGGCCAAAGCAATGTATTTATTAAGACCTTCTTCAAAAACTCCAATGATCTTCGCCCCCAAGAGACCTCCTATTATTCCAATAAGCAACCAGGGCAATCTTGCTTTGGAAAGCCGGAATACGGAATCAGACTCTTCCACATCATCTGTAATACCGGTCATGGCATGCATATCCTCTTCGGTCTGTTCACGGATCACATCCAGGATATCATCCACTGTAATCCTCCCTACCAGTTTATCTTTTGCATTAACAACGGGTATGGCTTCCAGATCATATTTCCGCATGATCTCAGCAATCTCCTCCTCATCCATGTAAGTAGGAACTGACACGATATCACCTTCATATATATCCGCAATCCTAGTTTGGGAGGAGGATAAAATGATCTTTTTAAGGCCTACCCTGCCCAGTAGCTTTTCTTTATTATCTACCACATAAATAGAGTAGATTTTCTCAACATTCTCCGCTTGCCTTCTGATTTCATCGATGGTCTGTATTACGGTCCAATTCAAATTGGCTTTGATAAGCTCTTTGGCCATCAATCCACCAGCACTACCTTCCTCATAGCGCAGAAGATCAAGAATATGGGCAGATTTTTCTTTCTCTTGAAGGTAGCTAATGACTTCTTCCCGGTCTTTTAACACCAATTGGTTCAGGATGTCCACCGCATCATCGGAATCCATATGATCCATTAAGGATGCCAATTCAGTTGATTCCATTTCCTGAACTGCTTTAAACTGGGTTTCCTCATCCAGTTCAATCAGCACATCAGCAGCAAACTCATGGTCCAAAACCCGGAGCACGTACAAGGCCTCTTCAATATCCAATTCATCCAAAAGGGAGGCTACATCCGCCTCATTGGCCCCATCGAGGGATTGTTGGATGAAATTATTATCCTCTATCTCTATACTCTCCCTGAGGGATTCCAGGTATTCCTTGGAGAGTTCAAAAACTTTTACTGTTTCCAAGACGCTTGTAATTTATTGGTGAGAGAAATAAACTCCGACACACTCAATTGTTCGGCTCTTTTGTCAAAAACGGGGTCTTTTTTTAATTCATCGGAAAGATTTAATGATTTCAAGGCATTGCGAAGCGTTTTTCTTCTGGTTCCAAACCCCATCTTCACTACTCTAAAAAACAACTTTTCATCACAATCCAAAACTGCAACCCCATTCCTGGTCAATCTGATTACACCACTGTCCACTTTGGGTGGTGGGGAAAATACTCCGGGAGGAACTGAAAATAAATAATCGATATCAAAATAGGCCTGCAAAAACACACTCAGTATGCCATAATCCTTATTTCCTTTTGGGGAAGCAATCCTTTTGGCAACCTCTTTTTGTAACATGCAAACCACTTCCAATACCTGGTCCCTGTTTTCTAATACTTTAAAGAATATTTGGGAAGAGATGTTGTAGGGAAAGTTGCCGGCAATGATATAATCCCCTCCCATGATCTTCCCAAGATCATATCTTAAAAAATCGGCCTCAATAATATTTTCAGAAAGTTCAGGATACTTTTTATGGAGATAAGCTATGGATTCTTTATCAATATCTATCAATTTCAAATCCCATCCTCCTTTGATAAGGAAATCAGTCAACACTCCCATTCCAGGCCCAATCTCCAAAACTTTGCGAACTCCCTGATGCCCAGTCACCGAAGCAGCAATTTTCTCTGCTATGCTTAGATCTGTGAGAAAATGTTGCCCCAGGTGCTTTTTTGGTCTGACCTTTTCCATCCTTAGTTCAATGATAAAATTTATAGTAAATTGCCATTCAAAATTAAGACAATATATGTTAACCTCCATAAGATTACTACACTCTCCCGGAAATATTCCTTTGAAAAATGGAGTAGTTTTTCTTTCCGGTGAGGATGAGGTGTCTCAACTACCATTAGATAAAGAACAGCAAAATTTTATAAACCAAAGGCTATTTAAACTGAATAAACAGCAAGTTTTTTGGACAAATGAAAAGCTTCAGCTTTTGTTCGTCCGGCCTATTCAAAAGAAAGATGCTTCCTATCAATTGGAATATTCCCGTAAAGCCGGTGCTTCCAGCTGGAAATTCCTTTCGGATTTCTCCAGCCCACAAGTATTCTTTTATGGCAAATCCGAAAGGTTGCTTCTAGCTTTCCTGGAAGGCTTAATTTTAAGTTCTTACTCCTTTTCTAAATATAAATCCAAGAAAAAACAAGTTCCGGACACCCTGGAAGTAATCACTGACATTACCGAAGAACACCAAATTGAATCGCTATTGGCAAGCACCCTGGCCACCTTTGAAGCAAGGAACCTTGTCAATGAACCGGTGATTTTTTTGGATGCGATTAGGTTAGGTTTGGAAATAGAAAGGCTGGGAAAGACCTACGGTTTCACTACCGAAACCTTGGATGAAAGCCAGATAGCCTCCCTAAGAATGGCTGGACTTCTGGCGGTAAATGCTGGTAGTGAAATCCCTCCTACATTTACCATTTTGAAACACAAACCTAAAAGGCAAAGATTCAAAAAGCCTATAGTTTTGGTCGGCAAAGGTGTAGTATATGATACCGGAGGTCTAAGCCTCAAACCTACACTAAATTCTATGGACTTCATGAAAGCAGACATGGCAGGCGCTGCTGCTGTCATCGGTGCCATCTGTGCCGCAGCCAAATTAGATTTACCTGTGGAAGTAATTGGTTTAATTCCTGCCACGGACAATCGCCCTGGATTTAATGCCGTTACTCCGGGTGATGTGATTACCTTTGCCAATGGAAAATCTGTCGAAATATTAAATACAGATGCTGAAGGAAGGCTGATTCTTGCCGATGCTTTGATTTATGCCCAAAAATACGATCCCAAACTAGTCATTGACTTGGCTACTTTAACCGGTGCCGCTGCAGGAGCCCTGGGAAAAGAAGGTGCAGTAATGATGGCCAAAGCCTATGAAGAAGACAAAAGTTACCTTAAAAGAGCCGGCCAGGAGGTTTTTGAAAGATTACTGGAATTCCCCTTATGGGATGAATATGGGGATCAACTTAAATCTGAAATTGCCGACATCACCAACCTGGGAGGGGCAACCGGCGGCGCAATTACCGCTGGTAAATTTTTGGAACATTTTATAAATTACGATTGGATCCATATTGACATTGCAGGTCCATCCTTCCTTAAAACAGGAGAAACTTATAAACCTGCGGGAGGCACTGGATTTGGGGTTAGACTGATCACCCAGTTTTTGAAAAACATTTGTAACTAAAGAACAATGAATCATAAAAAGGATAAACCCATTATTGGCATCTCTATTGGAGATATTAACGGGATAAGTGCGGAAGTTACCATGAAGGCCTTGCTGGACACCAGAATGCAAAAGCTGATCACTCCGGTAATTTATGCACACGGAAAAGCGTTAACTTTTTATAGGAAACACCTGAATTTGGATGATTTTAATTTCATGCAGATAAGGACTATCCACGAAGTTCACCATAAAAAAATCAATGTCATTAATGTAGTGGATCAATGTCCGGAAATCATCCCAGGAGTAGAAACTGCCGAATCTGGCAAAATGGCATTAGCGGCCTTGGACCAGGCCATCAAAGATTTAAAAGAGGAAAATATTGATGCGCTGGTTACTGCCCCACTAAACAAAAACAATATCAACAGTGATGAATTTAAATTTGTAGGTCATACAGAATATCTAACTGAAGCCTTTGGAAGCACAGAGAGCATGATGTTTATGGTTTCAGAAGATATGAGGGTAGGTCTGGTAAGTGGACATGTGCCTTTAAAAGAAGTCATCCAAGAGGTCACCACCGAAAAAATCAAAAAGAAACTAAAGATTATGCTTCGGTCTTTGAAGGATGATTTTGGCATTGATAAACCAAAAATTGCCGTATTGGGTCTTAACCCCCATGCGGGTGAGGATGGTCTTTTGGGAGAAGAGGAAGCCAAAGTTATCCAACCTGCCATCCGTGAATTTCAGGATGAAGGCCATATGATTTTCGGCCCTTATGCTCCGGATGGTTTCTTTGGTATGATGCATCAGAAAAAGTTTGATGGCATTTTGGCCATGTACCACGATCAAGGGTTAATTCCTTTCAAAGCATTATCCTTTGAAACCGGGGTCAATTTTACTGCAGGGCTGCCAATCATCAGAACTTCCCCAGACCACGGCACCGCTTATAACATAGCAGGTAAAAACATTGCAGACGAGGGTTCTATGCGTGCTGCCATCTATCTTGCCCAGGACATTATCGCCCAAAAAACACCCTGGGAAGTAGAATAGAAAAATAAATAGAACTAGGGTTTTATTTTTACAAAATAGTTCCCTAAATTTGCGGTCTTAAACTAGCAGGAGGAATCGTGAAATTCTGGAGAGTTTTTGACATTGACATCATCAAATTAAGTGAGGGAGAACACGAGTTCTCTTTTGATATTGGCGATGATTTCTTTGCTCATTTTGAAGCCAACGATATTATCGAAAAAGGCAATCTAAAAGCAAAGGTTATACTTGATAAGCAGGTAAACCTTATGGAGGCAACATTTGACATTGAAGGGAAAGCAGAATTGACCTGTGACAGGAGTCTTGAAAAGTTTGACCATCCTTTATCCATAAATCAAAAGATCCGTTACAAATACGGACCAGAGGAGCAGGAGATCAACGAGGAAATTATCATGATTACCAGAGACACCCCTTCCATCAATGTGGCTCAACTGATATATGAATTTATCATATTGGCCCTACCTGCCAAAAAAATCCATCCGGACTATATCAATGAGTTGGATGAGGAAGATTTGGACAGAGAGGGGCAATTGGTTTACTGGTCAGATGAACCTGATGACAGTAGTCCGACACCCAATACACCTTCGGAAGATGATTCCGAAGACCATATTGACCCACGATGGGAAGCATTAAAAAAATTTAAGAAAAAAGATTAATCTAAAATTGTATAGAGATGGCACATCCTAAACGAAAAATTTCAAAAACCAGAAGAGACAAAAGAAGAACTCACTATAAGTTGACAGCTCCTGGCTTGGCTAAATGTCAAACCACCGGTGAATACCACTTGCCACACAGGGCTTATTGGCTGGACGGGAAACTTTACTACAAAGGCCAAGTTATCATTGAAAAAGAGGTTCTTGCTTAATCCAAATCCCATGCTAGCAGTGGATAGCGATTACCGCAGGTAAACTTTTATAAAATCCATTCGAGGGCCCTCGGATGGATTTTTTTATGACCAATTGTTTTTACCTGAAATTTTATCAATAAAGGTTAGAAATAGGATTCTACTTATAAAAATTCTTGGTGGTAAAGCACATTTTAAATAATTTTGAGAGCCAAATTTATTTTGCCCAACAACCTATTTATGTAAGTGGCAAAATATCACATAATGGAGTAAGTGCCTTTCCCTAAAAACCCCTATGAGTAAGCACTTTCCCAAAACAAAAACTAAATGAAAAAAACTAGAGCTGTTATTACCGGAGTTCAAGGTTGGGTCCCTGATTATGTATTGACCAATAAGGAACTGGAAACTATGGTAGAAACCAGTGACGAATGGATCACTACCCGTACCGGTATTAAAGAAAGAAGAATACTCAAAGGAGAAAACCAAGGCACATCCGTCATTGGCGCCAATGCGGTCAAAGGTTTGTTGGAAAAAACCAATACCAACCCTGAAGACATTGACCTGATCATTTGTGCCACTGTAACTCCCGACATGCCATTCCCAGCAACAGCAAATATTGTTGCTGATATGGTGGGTGCTAAAAACAGTTATGGTTATGACATCTCTGCAGCCTGCTCTGGCTTTGTTTATGCCCTGACCATGGGAAGCCAGTTTATAGAAACAGGAATGCATAAAAAGGTCATTGTAATTGGGGCGGACAAAATGTCCTCAATTGTCAATTACGAAGACCGAACCACCTGTATCATTTTCGGTGACGGCGGAGGTGCGGTATTATTGGAACCTACCACAGAGGAACTGGGGGTCATGGACTCCATTCACCATGCGGATGGTTCTGGGGCACCATATCTTCACATGAAAGCCGGAGGAAGTCGAATTCCTGCCAGTATTGAATCAGTAAATGCAAAACAACACTTTGCCTATCAGGAAGGATCAACGGTGTTTAAGTTTGCTGTAACCAATATGGCGGAAGTCAGTGCCCAGATTATGGCCAAAAACAACCTCTCCGGAGAGGATATACAATGGCTGGTACCTCACCAAGCCAACAAAAGGATCATTGATGCCACAGCCAACCGAATGGGAATAGGGCCGGAAAAGGTCATGATGAACATAGAAAACTATGGCAACACCACTGCTGGAACAATTCCACTCTGTCTTTGGGATTATGAATCAAAACTCAAAAAAGGAGACAACCTAATTCTGGCTGCTTTTGGGGGAGGATTTACATGGGGAGCAGTTTACCTCAAGTGGGGATATGACCCAAAATAATTGAAACTTATAAAAAGTAAATAAACGATGGCAAGTACTGCAGATTTTAAAAATGGTCTCTGCATGGAGCTCAACAATGACATCTATACCATTGTTGAATTTCAGCATGTAAAGCCCGGCAAAGGCGCCGCTTTTGTCAGAACCAAGTTAAAAAGCCTTACAACAGGCAAAGTACTGGACAAGACTTTCAATGCCGGTGAAAAGGTTACCACCGCAAGGGTAGAAAAGCGCCCTCATCAATTCATTTACGCAGACGATTTAGGTTACCATTTTATGGATACCAATACTTTTGAACAAATTCCTATTGAACCCAAACTGATCGAAAGGGCTGATTTGTTGAAAGAAGGACAGATGGTGGACATCCTCATCCACGATGAGACAGAAACACCTTTGGGAGTTGAATTGCCCCCATTTGTGGAATTGATGATCACCTATACCGAGCCGGGAATCAAAGGTGACACAGCTACCAATACCCTTAAACCTGCCACCTTGGAAACTGGCGCTACTGTAATGGTGCCCTTATTTGTAGACCAGGACACCCTGATTAAAGTAGACACCCGAGATGGTTCCTACTCAGAAAGAGTGAAATAATTTTAATACCTATGTGATTTTATTAAATTACATAGCCTATCATATTTTTAAAACATTTAGAAACGCTTAATATTATTAGCGCTTCTGCAAACAAAATCAATATGAAACCGAAAGAAATTCAGGAATTAATAGATTTTATTTCGAACTCCGGATTAGCCGAGGTGAAAATCGAAACAGACGAATTTAAATTGTCCATCAAGAAAAATTCGGAAGCGAGTGTTTCTCAAAGTCATGCTCCATCAGCACCCGCTCCGGCACCTGCAGCTACAAACGCTGCTGATCCAAGTCCTGCGGCATCTGCACCTTCCGCACCAAAAGCAGAGGACGATACTTCCAATTATGTGGAGGTTAAATCCCCCATGATCGGTACTTTTTACCGTTCGGCCAACCCTGAATCAGATCCATTTGCGAATGTGGGCGATTCGATAAAAGCTGGACAAACGGTTTGTATCATCGAAGCCATGAAACTATTCAACGAAATTGAATCAGAAGTTTCAGGTAAAATTGTTAAAATCCTAGTTGAAAATGCATCCCCCGTGGAGTATGATCAACCTCTATTCTTAGTCGATCCGGCAGGATAAAATTCAATTTGTTTCATCAACCCGAAATATTGTGTTTAATAAAATATTAATTGCCAACAGAGGGGAAATAGCCCTGAGGATTATCCGTTCTTGCAAAGAAATGGGAATTAAGACAGTGGCGATTTATTCTACTGCGGACAAGGACAGTTTACATGTAAGGTTTGCAGATGAGGCCGTTTGCATCGGTGCAGCCCCTAGCCGGGAATCCTACCTTAACATTCCCCGTATCATCGCAGCTGCAGAAATCACCAATGCAGATGCCATCCACCCTGGGTATGGATTTCTTTCAGAAAATGCTGAGTTTTCCAAAATCTGTGAAGAATACAACATTAAATTTATTGGCGCCAGTCCCGAAATGATCAATAAGATGGGGGACAAAGCAACCGCCAAAGCAACCATGCAAGCTGCCGGCGTACCAACCGTACCCGGTTCTGACGGACTATTGGATTCCATGGAGCATGGCATTAAGATTGCCGAAGAAATGGGGTATCCAATAATACTCAAAGCCACCGCCGGAGGTGGAGGTAGAGGTATGAGAATCGTCAAAGAGGTAAGTGGATTCAAAAAAGCCTGGGACGACGCCAGGCAGGAGTCAGGGGCTGCATTTGGTAATGATGGCTTGTATTTGGAAAAATTTGTGGAAGAACCTCGTCATATTGAAATTCAGATAGTAGGTGACAAAACCGGCAGAGCATGCCACCTATCTGAAAGGGACTGTTCCATTCAAAGGCGTCACCAAAAGCTAGTCGAAGAAACCCCTTCTCCGTTTATCACTGATGAACTACGTGATGCTATGGGTAAAGCTGCCATCAAAGGAGCAGAAGCCATTGGTTATGAAGGAGCCGGAACCATAGAATTTTTGGTGGACAAACACCGAAATTTCTACTTTATGGAGATGAATACCCGTATTCAGGTAGAACATCCCATTACTGAAGAGGTGACTGATTATGACCTTATTAAAGAACAAATAAAAGTGGCTGCCGGCATTGAAATTTCTGGCCAAAACTATTATCCAAAGCTTTATGCTATGGAATGCCGGATAAATGCAGAAGATCCATCAAATGGATTCCGACCCTGCCCAGGAAAAATCCAAAACTTGCACCTTCCAGGTGGACGAGGCGTCAGGGTGGACAGCCATGTATATGCCGGATATGTCATCCCTCCTAATTATGACTCCATGATTGCCAAATTGATTGTAAGTGCACAATCAAGAGAGGAGGTTATCGTTAGGATGAAAAGAGCCTTGGAAGAATTTGTAATTGAAGGTATTAAAACTACCATTCCTTTCCACTTGGCCCTTTTGGACAATGAGGACTTCAAGGCAGGTAACTTTACTACCAAATTCCTTGATACTTTTGATTTTTCGGTGATCAAAGGATAATCGATAATACATTATTGAATAAAATAAGGCTATTCTATATCAATAGAATAGCCTTTTTCATTCAAAATCCCTTAAAAAATTCAACTTTCAATCTTAAAGATTCTTGGATTTATAAAGAGATTATCTGCTGGAAACCCCTCACCTTAACTCTTTCGAAAAACACTTATTGCAGAAATAACAATTTGCTTATTTTCCAAATTGACCTATTCACCTTCTACACATTTAATTTGTTTTTGGACTTCGACATTAACCTCGTAATAATTAAATCGGGGTAAAACTACTATATAATACTCCCAATCTGAACCGGTTTCCTGAGTAGCCACTCCCTTGTGGGTTTCAAATTGATCAGGAGGAATTTCTCCGGTGGGGGATTCAGCATACCCTTCCACTTTAATATTCTGGGATTGTGGGACAAAATACCAAAGGGGCTCATCAATCCTGACTAGTAATTTAATATATTCCCCGGGGTTGGCTCCCTTGGGAACCTCACTATCAAGAAGCTCTCTAAACTTCACCGCACCAATGACCTCTTCACTGTTTTCAAGTCCTAAATCCAGCCAAACTATTTGTCCGCCAGCTCCCACACTTTGGTCATATGGTGGAATTTCGACATACAAAACCCGGTCCCCCTCTTGATTAAACCTTTCTCCGATTGCCCAAGCCATTTCAGGTTGATCAAAACATTTGTTTGCAATATCCGGCCCATCTGGATCTACCTTGTCACAAGCTGCAATTACTATTAACGATAAAACCAAAGCTAAACTCCAAACCTTGTTCAGAATTTTAGCAGCATAAAAATTCTTCATAGCAGTTGGGATTAATTTATACTAATTTACAAATTTTAAAATGCAAAAAAAATATTTTGAAATACGTTTTAATATATTTGAAAATTAATTAAATAAAATAATTATTTCTGTAAATAAAGATCAAAATAACCGAAATAAAGCGCTACACTTCATATTTCTACCCTTCCCCTAATTTACATTAATTACTTTTTTCTATATACTAACAACCTTTTACACCTATTAAAATAGTATTTCGGGTAATAAACACCATCACATCCTACAAGAAACTTTACCAAGTCTTTATTCCTTTTTTATGGTATTTTTAAACTAAATAAGGACAGTATACCCCTAAAAACCATAACTATTATAAACATTTAAATACTTAGGGAAATGGATCCAATTTTTGAATCCAAAAACGGTTTAATCCCCTTCTACACCTAACACTGCAAACCTACCTACAACAAACCAGACAGGAATTATTCACATTTTTTCCTGACAATTAACTTTCCTCCAATAATTAAAGTATCTTTATTAAAGTCCGAACCAAAACCTCATCGCCTATGCAAACCATACTTGGATCTGGAGGAATTATTGGAACATTACTGGCTCAGGAATTGAGGACTTATACTGACAAAATCCGCTTGGTTAGTAGAAACCCTAAAGTGGTTAATTCTAGCGACGAAACTAAGTCTGCTAATTTACTTCAAGCCCAAGAAGTTATGGAAGCAGTGGCTGGATCCGAAATCGTTTATTTGACGGTAGGGTTTGAATTTAACACTGCTCTATGGCAAAAAATATGGCCGCTTGCTATTAAAAATGTTATCGAGGCATGTAGTGCCCACCAATGCAAATTGGTTTTTTTTGATAATGTTTTTATGTACGACCCATTTCATTTAAATCCCATGACAGAAAATACCCCGGTCAACCCTTCCAGTAAAAAGGGAAAAGTCCGGGCAATAATTGCAAAAATGGTCATGGATGCTGTAGAAAACGGAAAAATTAATGCCCTAATTGCCAGGTCTGCAGATTTCTATGGGCCCGGTACAAAAAAGAAAGGATTGCTCAACGAACTGGTCTTTCTACCCCTGGCAAAAGGCAATAATGCCAAATGGATAGCATCTTCCTATCAACCCCATTCTTTTACTTTCACACCAGATGCAGGAAAAGCCACTGCCTTACTGGGAAATACACCGGAAGCTTTTAATCAAATTTGGCACTTGCCAACCGCAGGAAATCCCCCTACTGGCAAAGAATGGGTCTATATGATTGCAGAAGAAATGGGTGCTCAACCCAGTCTACAAGTAATTTACAAATGGATATTTCATTTGGCCAGCCCTTTTTCCCCTTTAATGAGGGAAGTTAAGGAAATGCTGTATCAATATGACCGGCCCTATGTTTTTGACAGTTCCAAATTTGAGAAGCAATTTTATTTCAAGCCCACTTCCTACCTGGATGGGATAAGAAAAATTTTGGAAACGGATTACCCTAGACATGTAGCTTCTAGAAATGAAGCTGTTTTGTAAGAAAGACAACAATCATTGACCAATTATTTTTATTAAGGTGCCTTTTTGTATTTGATCAGAAAGGGACATTCCGTTCAAAAGAGCAATTTCCTCCAATTTTAATGGAGGCATCCCTAAACCTTTCAAAATTGACTCCAGATTTCCGGATTCAGCCACAGTTATAACCTGAATTCGTTTTGGCATACGGTTAAGTTTATCCGGGTCGGTTAATTCCCGAAAATTCCGCATACTTTCCAAAAACAGGTTTACATAATTATCAAAATTAGAAGACTGGGATACTCCTAAAAATTGATAAATATGATCTCCATATTGTATTAGATAAGCCAAAACCCTGACCACCATATTATCTTGCTGCTTTCCAGCTTCTAAGGCAAGTCCCTTCAATCCATGAATTCTAATTTCTTTATGATTGATAAGCTCCAGATCATATTTTTTCACAAGCTCAGTTGCCGCTTTTTCCAAAGTATCTTTTGATGAAAGGCTAAAAGTTAAAAGTGCTTCTCCATTTTCCGGGGCCATATCAACAGATGTCGGAGAATTGATGCAAGTCCAATCCGGGGGAATGGGAAAGGAAAATCTTAGTTTGGGATGATAAAATTTGCCCCCCTCAATAAAACCCTGCCTTGGATCTTCTCCATACACCAAGCCATCAATCCTTTTTAGGTAAGCTTCTCTTTCAACTTTTGGATCCTGTAGATTCAATTTTTCCATCCACAATTGTGCTTCTACAAGCACAGCTTGGCTACGGTCTTCTGGAGAAGGGTGAGTTGACAAAAATGACGGTAGTGAGGCTTGTCCTGCCACTTCCCCCTGCCGTTCCAGGGTAGTAAAAAAATCTGCTAATTCGGAGGCATCATATCCCAAATGTGAAGAATATTCCACCCCAAGATCATCCGATTGCCTTTCTGCATCTCTACCAAATTTCAATAATAATAATTGAAGCCCTTGGGAGGCTTCTCCGGCAAATTGCCCTAATTCCGGAAAAACCACAACCCCAGCCACAAGGCCCAGCTGCCCCAAGAGCCTGTTTCGGTGTTGTTTTACACCATGCCTTGCAGTAATATGGCCAATTTCATGGCCAAGGACCCCGGCAAACTCAGCTTCACTATTAAAATGAGCCATAATACCCCTGGTGAAATAAACATAGCCTCCTGGCAAAGCAAATGCATTAACTACAGGGGAATCCAGAATTTTAAAATGGTACTCTAAACCTGAACGATGGGAAACTTTGGCCATGGCATCACCCTTGGTTTGAATGAATGCCTGCAAATCAGGATTATCATAAACTCCATATGTTGCTGTAATTTGAGGATCTGCCTCTTTACCTATGGCCACCTCCTGTTTTTCTGACATTAATACCAGTTCTTTTTTTCCGGTCACGGGGTTTCTGGAACAGGAAAAAATAAAAAAAGCAACCAAGCAATAGCCCAATAAAGAAAATCCTCGCATAGCTTCAAAATTTATGATTTTCGACAAAATATTACGACTTATCAGTAGAAAATCTTTCAGGTCCACATGGCTACAGCAATGCTATTTTTTCCCTTCAATATCTTCCACTAATGCCTCATACCATGCTTCCCCATATCTCCTGATAAGAGCATCCTTTACAAATTTATAAATTGGCACCTGAAGTCGATTCCCTAACTGGCAAGCTGGATCACAAATATTCCACCTGTCATAATTCAGAGCATCGTATTGGTCATATTTGGTAATTCTCACGGGGTACAAATGACAACTTATTGGCTTTAAATAATCCGTTTTTCCATCAATATGGGCTTGTTCTATCCCACATTTTAAAGTACCGTTTTCATCCCAGTTGGCGTAGGCACAAGCACCATTCTTACCAACAGTAGGAGTCCCTTTTTCCCCTTCTTGATCAATTAC
The DNA here is from genome assembly GCF_030409905.1 of Echinicola jeungdonensis. Taxonomy (NCBI): domain Bacteria; kingdom Pseudomonadati; phylum Bacteroidota; class Cytophagia; order Cytophagales; family Cyclobacteriaceae; genus Echinicola; species Echinicola jeungdonensis. The sequence continues at coordinate 2,643,710 of NZ_JAUFQT010000001.1, read as the reverse complement.
CCAAGTACCTTTTTTCTCTATTACCTTTATTCCCTCCCCAGTCAAATAAGGTTTTACGGCAGGGTAAATTTTGTCTAAAATTTCAATTTCCTCATCTTCCAGAGGAGCACCCGCATCTCCTTCCACACAGCATGCTCCCTTACATTTCTCCAGATCACACACAAAGAAGTTTTCTTTGAGATCATCACTGAGCACGGCATTATCCAATAATATCATAGTTTTTAATTTTAATTACCACAAAGTTAGAAAAAACTAAATGCTTATCTTGCTTATCCAGAACCTTTAATGACCAAATTATTTTTTAATTTTTTATCCCCCTTCTATAAAAACAACTTGACTACCAACAAGATATAACCATTCAAGAACATCACCCACCCAAAAGAACACCCTAAAATTAAAAATGGCTCAATGTCCGGGAAGCTAAAACGAAGTAGGATTTTAATTTTTCAAACCCGCTAATTCGGTTGCTTATGAGAAAATTTACTTCAAATCCACTTAACCTTTGAAACCAAACACTATTTAATTGGAGTTAAAGATGTAAAAATCATTTAAAAATACTTTATTTTGCAAGGTGCAAGCCAACTTGTCGCCACGGGAACCTGATTAGTCAGGCCGTTCCGGGGAGGAAAGTCCGGGCAACATAGAGCGCCATACTTCCTAACGGGAAGGGGCAAAGCTGGTGACGGCTTTGTTACAGACAGTGCCACAGAAAATATACCGCCTCGGTTACTATTGGGGTAAGGGTGAAATGGTGGGGTAAGAGCCCACCGAGTACCGGGTGACCGGTATTGCAGGGTAAACCTTATGGGTTGAAAGATCAAATAGGCTCCGATCCAAGGGCTGCTCGTCCAATTTCCAACCTTCGGGACTGGGATAATCGGAGCGGGTGGATCGATAGACCCTGTCCGTGAGGGCAGGGCCAGATAAATGACAAGTACCCGCCTCGGTGGGGACAGAACCCGGCTTATAGGCTTGCACTTTTTTTATTCTAAAATTGAAAATTACCTATGCCTAAAATCCTGATTATTGATGATGAAAAAGTCATCCGGTCTACTTTAAAAGAAATATTAGAGTACGAAAATTATGAAATTCAGGAAGCCAAAGACGGTGCAGAAGGATTGAAACTGATTGAATCCAATGATTTTGACCTGGTACTTTGTGATATCAAAATGCCAAAAATGGATGGTTTGGAAGTCCTGGATAAGGTTTGCCAAATGGAAAAGCAACCTCAATTTATCATGATCTCTGCCCACGGTTCAATAGAATCGGCAGTTGAAGCCACTAAAAAAGGGGCTTTCGATTTCATCCCTAAACCACCGGACCTCAACAGGCTTTTACTTACTGTCAGAAATGCATTGGAGAAAAAGACTTTGGTTTCAGAAACCAAGGTCCTAAAAAAGAAGCTCTCCAAAAAGCTGGATATGATAGGGGAATCTGATGGCATAAGCCAGGTAAAAGAAACCATTGAAAAAGTAGCCCCTACAGACGCCCGGGTCCTAATCACTGGAGCTAACGGCACAGGAAAAGAACTGGTTGCCCATTGGTTGCATCAGAAAAGCAACCGGGCAAAGTCCCCCTTTATTGCCGTCAATTGTGCTGCTATTCCTTCTGAGTTAATAGAAAGCGAACTTTTTGGCCATGAAAAAGGCGCATTTACCTCTGCCAACAAACAAAGGCAAGGCAAATTTGAACAGGCCAATGGCGGCACCATTTTCCTGGATGAAATCGGTGATATGAGCCTATCGGCCCAGGCCAAAGTCCTTCGTGCCCTTCAGGAACACAAAATCACCCGCGTAGGCGGGGACAAGGATATCAAAGTGGATGTAAGGGTTTTGGCTGCCACTAACAAAGATTTGAGAAAGGAAATTGAAGAAAATAATTTTAGGGAAGACTTGTACCACCGCTTAAGTGTAATTCTCATCCAAGTTCCTCCTTTGAAAGACAGAAAAGAAGATATTCCACTTTTGGTGGATAGATTTTTAGAGGACATTGCCAATGAATATGGCACCACAAAAAAACAAATTGATCAAAAAGCCATCAAAAAACTACAGGAATACCCTTGGACAGGAAACATCCGGGAACTTAGAAACGTAGTCGAGCGATTGGTCATTTTGGGTAATCAGACAATCACTCTCGAAGACATTAAAAAATACGCTGATTATTAAGATCAGCGTATTTTTTTAACCTTTGACTTCTTTTTGATCCATGGCTTTTGCATAAGCAGGGCATGGTTTACTGGAGGCACATGCACCTAAAGCCATAAGGCCGACAGCTAAAATTAAAGCAACTAATCTTCTCATGTTAAACATTTTTTAAAACCAAATATGTCTATTTATAAAAGGAATACAAAATTAATTTACCATTAAATTGCACCCCCTCACATCACTATTATCAAACCTTCCCAACACTTCCAAATCTCCATTTTCATCCAACTTCCCCAAATCCTGGGTTTCAATAAAAGCACAGGAATGAAAATTTCCTAAATCTATCACATTGATTCCCCCTTGTTCCCTGGGACTCCAGGAAAGCGGGTCATTAGAATCCCTTAAGTAAACGCGCATACAGGACGGCAAAGTATATTTTCCTGATCCCATTGAATATGCCTGTGACATCATTTCCGTCATTCCATACTCGGAATGAATTTGAGAAACCCCAAATGCACCTTTGAGAAAATGATGCACCTCCTCCCGGACCATCTCTTTTCTCCTGCCTTTCATCCCTCCAGTTTCCATTACAATTAGATTATCCATTTCGGGGAATTTTCCGGCATAAGTCTCTGCCAAATCCAGCAAAGCAAATGTCACTCCCAAAAGCAGCACCTTTCGTTTCCCATTGGACAACACTTGAAGTTTTTCGACCAGTTGATCATGATCATATAAATAAAACCCGGAATGTTCAGAGTCGGACTTATTGATAAAATGATCGGCCATTGCTACCAATGAACTTCCTTTTCGTTCCAAATAGGCGGGCAACAAGGCCAAAATGTGGTAACCCTCCAAGGATCCAAATTGTTGATAAAAAATCTCTTCAGCATGATCCAGGTAATATTTTTCGGACCAGTAATAGTGCCTACTGGTAATGGCTCCAGTAGTTCCACTGCTTGAATAAAAACCGGGAAAAGACTCTTTTTCCCCACATATCACTTCATGTTTTTTAAAAAACTGAATAGGTAGAAAAGGGATTTCTTTAACATTTACAATGCTTTCTAGAGAAATGCCCCTTGCTTCCAAATAAGCCTGATATATGGCATTTTCTTTAGCTTGAAACCTAAAGAGATCTAGGGCCATTTTTTCAAAGTCCTCTGGTCCCATATTTTTCAACCTAGCCGAAAAACTTTTGAAATATTTCATCGTTTTATTATCGATAGTGGGCATTTTTAAGCAAATTTAGGTTTGACAAAATGCAAAAAAAATATTCCTCAAAAATATGACGTTTAATCGGAACATATACGCATTGCTTTTGGCATTTTTTCTTTTGGGATGCGTTTCCCCTCCTGAAAACTTCCCTTCTACCCCTCAAATCAGTTTTGAAGACATTTCCTACGTGGAATTGGACAATGCTTCCGACTCTCTAATTGTTTCCGTCAGGTTCCAGGATGCGGAAGGAAATTTAGGCTTGAATGCAGAGGACATCAACCCTCCTTTTAATCCATTGGAGTACCAAAGGGACAACTCAGGTGCCTTGATCACCTATAGCAACCGGCCGCCTGAAGCCCCTAATTTCAACCCAATAGATTGGGAAATCAATCCAATTGTAAACAACACCCCTATTAACGATACGATTTGGGTAAAGCAAAATCCCGATTTCAACAATATTTTTATCAAATTTTACATAAAAAGGGATGGAGTATTCAGTGAATTTGATTGGTCAGACCCTCCCTATTATACCACTTTTAACGGACGTTTTCCTACCATTTTGTCAGACAATAATGAAAGAGCAATTGAAGGGACTATTCAATATTCGATGCTTTCTTCCGGATGGAGGGCCATTTTCAGGAATGACACCATACGGGTTGACGTACAAATTCAAGACCGGACACTAAATAAAAGTGATATAGTTTCTTCCCCGGAAGTAACTTTAAACCAAATATTGAAATAAAAAAGCTTCCCCGGTGAGGAAGCTTTTTTCTTCAACTATTTTTTCCCCTTATATTTTTGGATAGCTAACAGGATCCGCCTCATGCATGATTAAGTAGGCTTTTTCCACTACATCATCCACACTTGGTTTGGAGAAATAGTCTCCATCAGAAGAATAAGCAGGCCTATGGGCTTTTGCAGGAAGGGTTACTGGCTCAGAATCCAATAGATAGAACCCATCTTGTTCTTCTATCACCTGCTGCATCATATAGGCACTTGCACCTCCAGGCACATCTTCATCCGCAAAAATCACCCTGTTGGTCTTTTTGAGCGAGTCCTTAATGACATGATGGATATCAAATGGCAACAATGTCTGGACATCAATAACTTCAATGGAAATTCCTAAGTCCTCCAAAAACTGAGCAGCCTCCATAACGATTTTACACATGGCTCCATAAGTAACTACGGTAATATGCTCTCCTTCTCTCAAAATTTCAGGTTTGCCCAAAGGAACGGTAAACTCCCCAACATTGGCCGGCATGGTTTCTTTTAATCTATATCCATTCAGGCATTCAATCATTAGTGCAGGTTCATCACACTGGATTAAAGTATTGTACATCCCAGCAGCTTGGGTCATATTCCTTGGCACACAAACCAACATACCTCTTAAGCAACCCAATATCATAGACATAGGGGAACCCGAGTGCCAAACACCTTCCAACCTGTGCCCCCGGGTCCTTACAATCAAGGGCGCTTTCTGTCCCCCTTTGGTACGATAATGAAGACAGGCCAAATCATCAGAAAGGGTCATCAAGGGGTATAACAAATAATCCAGGTACTGGATCTCCGCAATGGGACGAAGACCACGAAGTGCAGCTCCAATACCTTGACCAATAATGGTCATTTCCCGGATCCCGGTATCCGTCACCCTAAGTTCCCCGTGTTTAGCTTGCAGTCCAGCAAAAGCCTGGTTGACATCTCCGATCTTTCCAACATCTTCCCCAAATGCAAACACCCTTGGATCCCGGGTAAGTATTTGGTCAAAACAAGCCTGCAATACCTCCCTTCCATCAACTTGGGGTGAGGTTTCAGAATATTCAACTGGCACTTCTTTTATTTTTAGACAGCTTTTGTCTGATTCACTATATAAATGGCTGCTATAGCGTTCCTTGTTAAGTTCTTGTTGCTTTTCATACCAGGATTTCAATTCCAATCGGGTTTCCTTCGCATCGAATCGCATCAACCATAAAGCTCTCCTCACGGTGCTTACCACATCCTTCCGAATAGGATTCAGGGTTTTGGAAAGCTCTTCCAAAAGTTGTTTTAAGGCTGCAGATTGTTTGCTATCCAGAACGGCTTTTTTAATCAAGCCAACCGCTTCCTCCATCTCCGCTTTGATTTCACCAGAAAATGATTTCCAAGCTTTATTTTTTTCCTCTTTAACTTCCTGAACAGCCTCATTTTCTATTTGTTCCAATTCTTCCTCTGAGGCCAATTCATTTTCCAGGATATAAGATTTGAACATTAGGATACAATCATGGTCTGCTTCCCACTGCAAACGTTCTTTGGATTTGTAGCGCTCATGGGAGCCAGAGGTGGAATGCCCTTGAGGCTGGGTCAATTCTACCACATGGATTAGGGAAGGAACGAATTCTTCCCTGGCGAGCCGAGAGGCTTCCATATAAGCTTCATGAAGATCTTCATATTCCCAGCCCTTTACTACAAAAATTTCAAAACCAGGCTTACCTTTATCTCTTTCAAAACCTCTTAATGCCTCAGAAATACTTCCCTTGGTCATCTGAAATTCATTAGGAACAGAAATCCCATATTCATCATCCCAAACGGATATAACCATGGGAACCTGCAACACTCCTCCCGCATTGACCGTTTCCAGGAACATGCCCTCTGCAGTGGAAGCATTACCAATTGTTCCCCAAGCAATTTCATCACCCTTAGCATGAAATCCTTCGAGTTTTTTCAGATCTTTATTTTCCCTAAACAATTTGGATGCATAGGCCAAACCGACCAATTTGGGCATTTGGGCGGCTGTGGGAGAAATATCCCCAGCAGAATTTTTGATTTGAGACAGGTCTTTCCAGCTTCCATCTTCATTGAGGGAACGAGTGGCGAAGTGCCCGTTCATCAACCTACCTCCCGAAGCAGGCTCTTCTTTTACATCCACATGGGCATATAGCTGGGAAAAATATTCCTGAAGCTTCAATTCTCCCATGGCAAACATCAGGGTTTGATCTCTGTAATATCCAGAACGGAAATCTCCCTTTTTGAAATATTTGGCCATTACAACTTGGGCCAACTCTTTTCCATCTCCAAAAATCCCAAACTTAGCCTTTCCCATGAAAACCTCTTTCCTCCCCATCAAAGAAGCTTGACGACTAAGATGTGCAATTTTATAATCGTAAAGTACCTGAGCTTTATCTATTTGTATTTTCCCTTTATGTTTGGATATTGTCTCCACTTCGAATTCTTGTTGATTTAAATTATTATTTTGGGTATTCAAGTAATCCAAAAATACAGAAATTTAACAGTTTTACAAATAATCCTAATCACATGGAACCCCTGCTCAATAATAAATTTTATACATCGTTTAAATAAATACTATTTTCGAAATTTTATCCTGAAAATATACATTCTACCAAATCCTTAACAAAAACAGTTTCAAGCTTTAAAAAATTTATATTCCCACCTAAAATTCTGTGCTTGACTATATCAAAATAATTCAATAGCCCATATCCCCTCCAAACAAACACAAAAAAAACACAACTTTTTCAATACAAAAAGCCAAAACAGTCCATCCATTCGGGGATCCCCGAAACATTCTCCTAAAACACAATTATTTTCTCCCTTGAAATCTTATATTTACCTTAAAGGCTACAAACTTCAAAATTATTAGGCTATGGTAATAGGGATCCCAAAAGAAATAAAAGTTCAGGAAAACAGGGTAGCCCTGACTCCTGCGGGCACACAAGAATTGGTCAAAAGAGGTCATACGGTTTATATTCAAGATAATGCAGGAGTTGGAAGTGGTTTTTCAAATGACCTTTACCTCTCTGCTGGCGCAGAAATTCTTCCCACTATTGAGGAGATTTATGAGGAAGCCAAAATGATCATCAAAGTAAAGGAACCCATAGAACCGGAGTATAAGCTGGTTCGGGAAAACCAACTGGTATTTACTTATTTCCATTTCGCCTCCCACGAACCCCTTACCCGTGCCATGATGAAAAGTAATTCCATTTGCCTAGCTTACGAAACGGTGGAAAAAAGAGGAGGAGGTCTTCCCTTACTAATCCCAATGTCCGAGGTAGCCGGAAGGATGGCTGCCCAAAAAGGATCCAACTATTTGGAAAAACCTTTAGGAGGTAAGGGCATTCTTATGGGAGGTGTTCCGGGAACCTTACCGGCAAAAGTCCTCATTCTCGGGGGTGGAGTTGTAGGCACCCAGGCAGCTTGGATGGCTGCAGGTTTAAGTGCCGATGTAACAATTCTGGACGTTTCACTTCCAAGGATGAGATACCTTTCGGACGTAATGCCTGCAAATGTCCGCACAAGGATGTCCAATGAATTTAATATCCGGGAATTGATTCCTTCTGCCGACCTAATCATCGGGGCAGTACTTATCCCTGGGGCAAAAGCGCCCCATTTGATCAGCAAGGATATGTTAAAAGACATGGAAAAAGGGACAGTATTGGTAGATGTAGCTGTAGATCAAGGTGGATGCATAGAAACCTGCAAACCCACCACTCATGAAAACCCAACTTATACCATCGATGATGTACTCCACTATTGTGTGGCCAATATGCCAGGTGCTGTCCCTTACACCTCTACCGTTGCACTCACTAATGCTACCTTACCCTATGCCATTGAACTTGCTGAAAAAGGTTGGCAAAAGGCTGCAGTGGAAAATGAAGAATTAGCAGCTGGTCTCAATATTATCAAAGGAGAAATTGTTTATAAAGCAGTGGCAGAGGCTTTTGACCTGCCATATTTCCCGGTTGAAAAACATCTTAAGGAACATTTAGTTTAAGTAATTATTTTTGACTTGTCATAGATTAAGTTTGGGAAAAGTTTTCCATACCGGTAAGCTCCTCCGGCATTGTTTTCCCTTAGTTCCAAATCACTCCTTTGATGCCAAATCCCACCAAAGAATATATCAAGCCATTAAAAGAAAAAGAAGCAAAGGAATTTGGACCTTTCCCCTATTCGAAAACCCATAGCCCGAACTGACTACTGAAGGTTTATAACCCCATTCTCCTGCCAAAGGATATTTTTCACCGTTTACCTTCGGGTAAACATCCTCAGGTTTGCCATGTATCCCTTCCTGGGAAGAATTACCCATCACACTGACTCTGATGGTATTTTCTCCTGGTTTTAATATTTCCGGTTTTATTTTATAATTTCTATTGGCCATCCAGAAAGCTATTTCTCCAACCTTTTCTCCATTTACCCAAGTGATGTCAGCATCGTCTATAGGTCCAAGGTTGAGTTCTCCTTCTTTCCCTTCAACCTCTTTGGGCAATTCCACTTTCTTGCGAAACCAGATAATTCCATCTTCATCCTCAAACTTCCCATCCCAACTTTTAGGAACAGTCATTTTTCCCCAACCTTTAACCTTGGTA
>NZ_JAUFQT010000001.1:2080000-2327500 GCF_030409905.1 Echinicola jeungdonensis | reverse complement strand
AAAATAAACTCTGGATTTATCTAAATACTCCCCAAACCCATCCTTATCCACAATCTTTGGTGAAAGAGGCTCTATCTCCTCACCAGCCCCATTTAAGACCTTGCAATACACTTCCATTCTTCTGGCATCTATCATCGGTACAACAAAATCTGTTTTTTTGACAAATCCTTTTGTCTTCCACGCCAATGCATCCAAAGTATCCACCCCGATCAATGGAATATCATGAGCAAAAGCGAGCCCTTTTGCGGTGGAAACGCCGATCCTAAGCCCAGTGTATGAACCTGGTCCCTGGGAAACGGCCACTGCATCCAAAGTACCTGGTTTTATCTCTGCTTGATCTAAAAGAAGTTTGATAGAAGGCATCAACTTTCTGGCATGCACATTTTCCTGGTGCAATTCAATTTCACCAACTAGTTTCCCATTTTGATGAACAGCAACTGCACAAACGGAAATAGCTGTTTCAATAGAAAGTATTAAGGCCATTTTTTATTCCTTTTTTTAGCCCATAAACTCATTATTTCCAGGCTACGCCCAAGTCCAGGGCTTATCTTTTTTTAAATACTATTGATTTAAAATGCTATACCTAATTTCACAGAGTAGATATAGTTTAATTGAAGCCATTATTTTTCCCCTTTTGGCTCCAGTAAGGCTGTATATTTATTTTCTTGCTCCAAAACAGCTAATGCCCGGGCAATTTCCTCATCCTTATCTAAAGATGCTTCCACAACACCCCCTTCATAGTAATACCTTGAAATAATTTCATCTTCCAGGGCCTCTTTTATTTCGTCCTTGAAGGTAACCAGGTCTTGTTCTTTGTTATGATGGACACTTTTTTTGAGGGAATCTATTTCAGCTTTTATTTCACCAAAATATTTTTCTTCCTTGGCAAATTTCTCCAGGTCCTCAATTGTTTTTTCAACCCTGGTGGTATAATCGTATTCTTTATCCACTAACCAAGTCACAAATTCATTGTAAAGCTCTTCAGTTACCTCAAACTCCCGAGGAGCTGAAATGGAATCATTTTCAATAAAGTATTCATTCACAAATTCAAAAACCAAACTCCTGGCCACCAAACTATAGGTGATGGGCGCATAACTTTTGCCCTCCACTTCAATATCAGGTTCTATTCCAGCGCCATCCCAAACTGTTCTTCCGCTTTTCGTTTTAAACGGTTTTCTCAATGAATCTGCGACACTAATTCCATTTCCATTGATATCTTTATGACTATAGTCGATCTCCTGGATACATCGTCCACTTGGAATGTAATATTTTGCGGTGGTTACTTTGACCTGGGTATTGTACGAAAGCGGGATTGTACTTTGCACCAATCCTTTCCCATAGGTCTTTCGGCCAACCAACACAGCCCGGTCATAATCTTGAAGGGCCCCTGCCACAATTTCTGAAGCAGAAGCGGACCTCTCATTTACAAGAACAGCGAGCGGCATTCGTTTATCTACTGGTGACCTGCTGGTTTTATAATAGGAATTAACACTTTCCATTTTTCCTTTGGTACTCACAACTTCTCTACCCCGGGGAACAAACAAACTTACAATGTCAACTGCCTCTTTCAATATCCCGCCAGGATTATCCCTGACATCCAAAATCAATTTTTCAGCACCCTTGGATTTGAGCTCCACCAGGGCCTTTCTGACATCATCTCCTGCATTAGTGGTAAAATCTGTAAGCTTTATATAACCAATATCCTCATTGACCATGCCGTAATAAGGGACATTATTAATTACAATTTTTTTACGGGTGATATTATAAGATAATGTGTCTGGGCCACGCTTTACAGTTACATTTACCCCTGTATTAGCCGGCCCTTTTAGCATTTTTGAAATTTCCGGAGTGGTCTTTTCCACTACCAGGACTGAATCCACCAATAAAAGTTCATCCCCTATTCTCAATCCGGATTTTTGAGCAGGAAAATCTTTATATGGCATCAATATCATATTCTTCCCAACCCTGTTACCTATCAGAGCCCCAATACCTGCATACTCTCCGGTAGTCATGGTCCGAAAATCATCGGATTCTTCCTCAGGAATATAATCCGTATAAGGATCCAATTCATCCAGCATGGCATTTATACCCACTGTCACCAAATGGTCAGGATCTATTTCATCTACATAATAGGTATCCAGCTCCCGGATCAAAGTTGCAAAAATGTCCAGGTTTTTGGCAATGGCAAATAGTTTGTCATTCTTGCCGGTAAATGAAAAAAGCAGCCCACCCGTAAGAAGGATAGCCACAAATAATCCAATATACTTACTTTGATGCCTAATCTTACTCATAGATATATTATGATTCTGCCCCCAATCGCTTAAGTATTTTCCGCACTTTATTTTGAATGAAGTGGAAATCCCTCACCTCGGGAGCAATATAAACTAAAGCTATTATTTTATTCTTTGAGGAAACATCCAATATCAAAGATTTGTTCAAACGGTAAGCCTCTTTGACTCTCCTTTTGACATAATTACGATGAACTGCTTTCTTTATTTTCCTTTTGGAAACCGAAAAAAGTACCTGATGATTGGCGGCTTCATCCACGGGCAGGTAAAACACCTTAAAGGGGTATAAAAAAAAAGAGGAACCTTTATCAAAAAGTTCCTTTATTAACTTTTTAGAATGTAATCTCTCATTCTTGGGAAGCCTTTGATCCATATCATTTAGGCATCTAAACAATGATTTGCATTTCGCAAAAGATTACTTCTTCAATGTCTTTTCTGAAGAAACAGAAAGCTTGTGTCTACCTTTAGATCTTCTTGACTTCAACACCCTTCTTCCATTAGGGGTAGCCATTCTTTCCCTAAATCCGTGCTTATTTCTTCTTTTTCTGCGTGAAGGTTGGAATGTTCTTTTCATGATCGTTTAGTTTTCATTCAGTGGATTTGAATACCTCAGCCCTTTGCTTGGCTGACACCTTTTGGCTTTCTTCCACTGATTTATGTTTTAATTTTATTATTTTCCTATATATCCCCATTCGGTACCACCGAAAAGGAATGCAAAGATAGCTAGGTTTTTTATATTTACAAACCAGTGGATTACTTTTGTTTAAAGCCAAAGAACAAATATAAATGGAATATCTCATCTACCGAAATAACCCCGTCAGCCAATTCATTCATATAAGCCTAAAATTCAATTGTTCATTAGGTGAAAAGGTCATTTTACAACTCCCCTGCTGGAGGCCCGGAAGGTATGAAATCACAAATTATGCCCAAAAAATCAAAGGGCTTGCTGTAAAATTCGGGAACCACGCTATTCCATTCAATAAAGTAAATAAGGACCAATGGCAATTTGAAGCCCTCTTTGAGGGACAATTTACTGTTAATTACCAATTCCATGCTTCCCAAATGGATGCTGGGGGAAGCTGGTCGGATGACCAACAGTTGTACCTGAATTTCATCAATTTCGCTTTTGAACTTAAAGGAAGAGAACAGGAAACTGTTGAAATAATGTTAGATTTCCCAGAGAATTATAAAATTGCCACTGCATTGCCCAGGTTAGGGGAAAGCCATTTTCATGCAAATGATTTTCAACACCTGGTAGATTGCCCTTTAATTGCTTCTCATGATTTACAGCACTTTACTTATGAAGTAAATGGCACTAAATTTAATTTATGGTTCCAGGGAGAAATTCATTTTAATGTTGAAGATGTCCTTGCCCACTTCAAATCTTATACAGAAAAACAAATTGAAGCTTTTGGTGAGTTTCCGGTTAAGGAATACCATTTTCTTTACCAACTCCTCCCCTACAAACATTACCACGGTGTGGAGCACCAAACATCTACTGTAATCACTTTTGGCCCTGCTGAAGCTTTGAAAGAAAAATCAAGTTTGGACGAATTTATTGGGGTAAGCTGCCATGAGCTGTACCACAGCTGGAATGTTTGCCAAATACGCCCCAAAGAACTTCTGCCTTATGATTTTTCTAAAGAAGCCTATATCGATACGGGAGTTGTCGCGGAAGGAGTAACCACTTATATGGGGGACATATTTTTATTGCAATCCGGTTATTTTGAACTGGAGGATTACCTGAAAATTTTAGAGAAACAGATCAAGCGGGAATTTGAAAGTTTTGGCTGGCAAAACCAATCCATTACAGAATCCAGTTGGGATTTATGGTTAGATGGTTATAAACTGGGTATCCCTGACAAAAAAGTAAGTATTTACAATAAGGGGGCATTAATTGCTATTTGCCTTGATCTGATACTTTTAGAGCAAGAAAGCTCACTGCATGAGGTCATGAAAAAGATGTGGGAAAAATTCGGAAAACCATTCAAAGGTTACAGTTTGACTGATTTTGAAAAAATATGCCAAAGCTGCAGTCAAAATCATGCCTTAATTTCCCACTTTTTCGAAGAATTTATATACGGAAAAAAAGACATCCAACCCTTACTTCAGGAGCAGTTGGAAAGTATCAATATCAACTGGGAGGTAACGGAGCAACCCGATCCCTGGTTGAAATATTGGGGCATTAAGGTCAAAGAAGATGGAACCATCATTAAAATTCACCCCCAAAGCCCCGCATATCATAGGGTAATGTTGGGAGACAAAATTCTGAGTATCAACTCTATCCCCTATCCGGAGTCGCCTCAACCTTCTCCTACTACCTTGAATTTGGAAATTGACCGGTTTGGAAGGATATTGAATCTTCAACTGGAAACAGGGGAAAGAGCATTTTATCCTACTATTCAATTGAAAAAAGGAAAGAGTATTTCCAAAAGAAAAAAATGGCTTGGAAAGGCACCTTAAATCAGAAAGGGCCTTTTCCTTTTCCCACTCTTAATTCCTGTTTAATTCTCAGGGGATATTTATCACAGATCAATCTTATTTTCAGCCCCTTAAACCCATTTTTTATCTCCCATTCCCCATACAAAAAAATTAATATTTCGTATATTAATAGAAACCAAACACCCAAAATACCATGAACACTATTTCAAAAATTGAGTCATGGGCAGATACCCACCACCCTCGATGGATTGATTTTATCCGGGTAGCCCTTGGACTTTTCATCTTGTATAAAGGCATTATGTTCATTTCCAATACCCAACCTTTGATGGAAATGATGGCAAATATTGACCTGCAGTTCTTCAACTTGGCATTGGCTCATTATGTGGCTTTTGCGCATTTAGTAGGAGGATTTTTTATTGCATTAGGTTTACTTACCCGCTTCTCAATTGTATTTCAAATCCCCATACTAATAGGAGCGGTATTCTTTGTAAATATTGACCAGGGATTCCTATCTGTTGCCAACAACATGGAATTTGAAATTTCCCTGATTGTACTTGTGCTTCTTATTGTATTCCTTATATATGGTTCAGGGAAGTTTTCTCTGGATTACTGGATGAAAAATCATCCTTATTGGTAAAATAAAAAAAGCCCCATTTTTGAGGGGCTTTTTTTATTTTCAATTAACAAATCAAGTATTATTCAAAAATTGCATCATCCAGGTTTTGGTTAAACTTGATGGATTTCACATTCCCCTCCAGGGACATGGGCATATTTGGACTTGAAATGGTCATTTTCATCGGCATCAAAATACCTTCCACCTCCTGATAATCCCCATAAACGATCTCCCCGGTCATTCCGGAGGCAGTTTTTAGTTTTAGCCCACTTTCTACACTATAGTACTCTGTACTTTCAACCCCATTGGAAGCTTTTAACTTTAATTTATGGGCTTTTTCACCATTCACCGACTCCTCACCTTCATAAGTAGCGGTTAGCTCTAAATCTTCCAGATGCAGCTCAGGAAAAATATAGGTTTGGGACAGTAAAGCTTTCAACTGATCAGATTCCAGCTCTTTTTCTTGCCCCATAGCCACTATAGTGCCCTTGTTGTCTTTAAACACCGTTTTTGCCACCAAATTCCCATTCATCTTGGTTTCATTCAATAGGCGTTGGTTTTCACGGTCGCTCACCCCATGGATTTCTAAGCTCATTCCCTGGAATTCGGCAACAGTCACAGTTTCCAAATTTCTTACCTCCATCAATTTCTGTTTGCCTCCTATTGCCTCCAGGTAATTTGAAATGACTTCCTCAACTGAATTTTCCTCTGTACTTATTACAGGGTTTTCAATAGAAGCTCCCCTACTTTCCCCAGGGTTGAGCAAAATAAGTGAAAGGACCCAAAAGGCTAAAACTGTTTTTTTCATTACCATTTTATTCAAAATCTGCATCTTCAAAACTGGGATTAAAAACTAGGGCATCGACTTTATTATTTAGTGGCATGGGGATCATTGGACTTTTAACGATGGTTTCAACAGGATATTTCACCCCCTCATGATCCTCATATTTTTTATAGGTTATTATTCCACTTTTTTCATTCTCCGATTTGATTTTCAAACCAGTATCTACACTGTAATAATTGACAGTTTTAGCACCAGTGGGGGTTGAAACAATTACTTTGTAGGCATTTTCTCCATCCACCTGGTTAATCCCATCCAATTCCATGGTGTAACCTAATTCTTCATAATGAATTTCCGGAACAATGAACATATTCATTTTGGCTTCTTCATATTGTTCATCTGTTAATTCCTTGGACTGACCCATGGCGTTGACAAACCCTTTTCCATCCTCTAAAGTAGTATTGGAAACGACATTACCCATCATGGAAACCTTTTGATTGAATCGCATTGCGGGTTCATCATATAACATTGTCATTGTCAATTCTTGGCCCTGAATTTCAGATTTCATTACCACTTTTGCGGACTTCAAGCCTTCCACTGCTTCTTTCCCCCCCAATGCTTCAATATATTCATGCAAAACCATTGAAGCAGTCATATCAGGATCAAGCTCAGGGGTAGCCTTGGCAGGATTCCCTTGAATATCATACAATTTCACCTCCCCAAACTGAGCAAGTTTTTCCTTGATCTCACTACCATTTCCGACCACCGTAATATACATATGTTCAGGTTTGATGTATTTTTCGGCAGCTTCATTAATATCTTCCACCGTCAATGCTCCCAACCTTTGTAAATAGGTGGTATAAAAGTCATCTGGCAAATTGTACCTTTCTTTATTGATCGCAAAGGTCGCCAGGGTAGATGGGCTTTCCAGTGACCTTCCAAATCTTCCGCTAAGATTAGCCTTTGCTGATTCCAACTCTTCTTCTGTTACTCCTTCCTCAACAATATTATTAATTTCATATATTAATTCTACCAGGGCCGAATCAGTAACTGCTGTTCTAACCGAAGCCCCTGCTGAAAAACTGGCGATCAATTTATCAGAGCCAATAGATGAGTAAGCCCCATAAGTATACCCCTTATCTTCCCTTAGATTCATAAACAAGCGGGAAGAAGCACCTCCACCCAAAATATAATTAAGCACTCGCGTGGACAAGTAATCTTCATTGTCCAGTCTCATTTCTATAGGATATGTAAGGTCAATCACTGACTGGACAGAGGCTGAACGATCTACCAGGGCAACCTTGTTTTTTTCAGGCAAAGAAGGTTTTTCATATTCGAAGGAAGGAACATCCCCTTTTTCCCATTTTGAGAAATGGGCTTTCACCACTTTTTTGGCCTCTTTTTTATCAATATCTCCAACTATGGCTAGATAGGCCACATTTGGCTTAAAATAAGTATTGTAATAATTTTGGATATCCTCCACCGAAATATTATTGATGGTTTCTTCTGTCCTAAGTTCCCCGTAAGGGTGGTTTCTTCCGAAAACCAAAGCCGAGGTTAATCTACTCGAAATGGCATCTGGATCGTCTTTTGAAGCCTCTAAACTTGTAATGGCTTGTTTTTTCAGCTTATCCAACTCTTCCTGCGGGAAAGCAGGATTATAAAGGACATCGGCCATCAGTTCCAAAATTTTATCCTGATGTTTTTTCAAAGATGAAGCATAAATGGAAGTGGAACCGGCATTCAAAGTAGCCCCGATAAAATCCACCTCCTCATCCAATTGATCTTTGGTTCTATTGGTGGTTCCCGCGGTAAGCATATTCCCAACGAAACCGGTCATACCTGTCTTTTCATTTTCCATCAATGGGTCTCGTTCAATGACAAGGGAAAAAGTTACCCTGGGCAATTTATGGTCTTCCACCACAAATACTTTTAACCCATTATCCAAAACAAAGGAATCAGGATCTTCCAATTCAATTTTGGGGGGAGGTCCAGGTTCCGGATAAGAACTTCTATCCACCTGAGCAAAAGTCAGTGAACTTGCTGCCAATAAAAGAAGTAGACAAATGATATATTTTTTCATAGCTGATTTCGAGTTTGGATAAAAATTTTATTCTTTTTCTGGAGTAGCCTGTGCAGATTTTGGAAGGTAATGCAATACTACCCTGCCATCAAGGGTCAAATACTTATTGGCCACTCTTTGGATGTCACTCTGCTTGACTTCCCTGTATTTTTCAAGTGTTTTATTGATATGCCCTGCTCCCCCATAGAAAACATGGGCTTGTGAAAGATTTTGGGCAATGCCGGCCATGGAAGAATTGTTGTTGACCACATCGTTTTCAATGATGTTTTGCAACTTCTGGAAATCTCTGTCCGAAATCCCTTCCTCCTGCACCTTCTTGATCAATATATCAATTTCGGATTCAAGGGAATCTGCTTCCACACCACGGTTGGTGATGCCATACATGATAAAAATACCACCATCTTCTAAATCCAAAGGAATGGCTGCTACGGCCAAGGCTTTCTGTTGTTTGTCCACCAGCTCTTTGGTCATCAAGGAAGATTCCCCTCCTGTCAAATAGGTGGACAACATGTCCATGGCGTAGGAATCCGGATGATCTTTTGGAGGTAAATTATAAGCCTGGATTACAGCAGGAATTTGGATATTGTCATAGATAATATCCCGAATTTCTTCCTCTTTTTTGGGTTCTTCTACATCCGGTCTATAGATGCTCCCATCACCCCTAGGGATTTCCGAAAAATATTTCTTCACCCATACTTCTGTTTGCTTATAGTCAATATCCCCGGCAATGGTCAGGGTAGCATTATTGGGAACATAAAACTCATTATAGAAATTCATAAATTCATCCAAAGTTGCTGCATTCAAATGTTCCAAAGAGCCAATGGGAGCCCATTGGTAAGGGTGTTTGGAATAGGCCCTTTCCAGGGTCTCGGGCAAAATGGTCCCGTAGGGTTGATTATCATAACGCTGCCGTTTTTCCTCTTTGACCACCTCCCGCTGAGTATCTACTCCTATCTGATCGATTTTAGCATGAAGCATCCGCTCACTTTCCATATACAATGCCAGTTCCAATTTATTGGAAGGTAAGGTTTCATAGTAATAGGTGATGTCATTTGATGTGTAGGCATTCAAAGTCCCTCCCTCGGATTGGATTTTCTTCATGTATTCCCCCCGGGGAATATTTTCGGAACCCTCAAACAGCAAATGCTCGAAAAAATGGGCAAAGCCTGTCCTATCTGGTTGCTCATTTTTTGAACCCACATGATACAATACGGAAGTCACCACAATGGGTGTACTGTTATCCTGGTGCATGATAACATGCAGACCATTGTCCAAGGTAAATTCCTTGAACTCGATATCATTTTGAGCGATGCCTGATAAGCTGGTAAAACTTATCAATAACACCAAAAAAGCTAATTTTCTCATATTGGGATATGTTATGATTTAGGTTTTATTATCTGTTAAACGATTAAAAACAATTTCTGGTCATCCATTTTCCATTTGGCAGGTGCCATAAAAATTATTACTAAAAGTATTTTTAAAAGCTTAAACAAACAAATTAAAGCACTTGTTATTGCAAGGTGGAATTATCTCAAGGTTTTATTTAAATATTTTTAACAAATAAATAGCAAGTTCAAAAAGGGGAAAAGTCACCTCATTATTATACTGAAAACTCCATGAAAAGTGAATTTATTGTTATTGGTGATTTGAAATTTGAAAATCATGGAATCTGCTTTCGAAAAAACTATTGTTGCTGAAAAAATCAATGATAATAAATCAACTATGTCCATTTCAGTTAAACAAATAACCGATTGAAAAGTAAACCTTTTTAACCCCAATATCAGGAATGGATTAATATATGAGAAAACTTAAGATGCGAAAAAATATACTCAAATGATCGTCCTTCCTATTCTGCTGAAATGGGCTCTTTGATTTTTTCCTTTGCCTCTTGTTCTTCCTCTTCTGCTTCTTCCTTTAAAGATTTTTTGCGCCAATAATTGGCCAAAATGGAACCAGAAATATTCATCCAGGGGCTAAATACTGCTGGTGCCAAACCAACGGTTCCCAATTTCCCCATGGAACCGGCCAATCCGGAGGCCATTCCTCCATTTTGCAACCCCACTTCCAAGGCCATAGAACGGGCAGAGTTGACATCCAATCCTAACAAGCGGCTAAGCCAATAGCCAAAGAAATACCCCAAGCCATTGTGAATTACGCTTGCCATAAAAAGTAAAACTCCTACTTGAAGTAAATTGTCCCTTCCAGCCGCAGTAGTTACCGTGGTGAAGTAAACAATACCGAACATGGAAATATAAGGCATCAATTGATCCAACCTCCTAATATATCGAGTTGCCACATGGTACAACACCCCAAAAACTATTGCCCCCATAAAGAAAGTGAAAATCTCAAGCGACTGAAGGGCTGGAGCGGTAAAGGCATTGGAGAAATATTCCCAAAGCCCCAGGGGAAGTGCTGCTAAATAAACAGCGACAAAGGCCGCTACTCCATATATTTTGGATTTATACCGGGTAGGTGCATGTTTCAAAAAGTCATGCAACAAGGCGGCTCCAATGGGTACCAAAACAATTTTGATGATACTCATCATCATACTGATAAATTCAATATCAATCAGGGTGCCCGCCAGTGTTTTCATCCAAAACGGAGTCATTAATGGGGCCAGCATGGTCGCCATGGCCGTCACCGTTACGGACAAGACCAGATTGGCCCTGGCAAGGTAAACCATCACATTGGAAGCCAATCCACTGCTGCATGCTCCCATCAGAATGATCCCAGCAGCAATTTCAGGATCAAAATCAAATATTTGGGTGAGCATAAAACCAATCAAGGGCATAATGGAAAATTGGCTGAGCAATCCAACCAGGACCCCTTTTCCTGTGGTGGCCAAATTGGAAAAGTCCCTTAAGCTCATCTGGATACCCATGCCAAACATTACCCCTTGCACCACAAACAGGATCACCCATTTGTTGCGAAGGTCAAAATCACCCCATTGCAAGAAAGCCTCCGGATAGATCATCCCGGCAACTACTGCAGTCATGATCCAAGCCGTGTATTGGTAGCCTTTCCATTTTTCAAAGGATCCCATTCCCAAAGAAAAAGCCACACAAAACCCCACAGCAGTAACTTGCCAAATGGAGGTAAAACCTCCCATAATGGCAAAGAGCATTACGACCAATAGCAGTCCGGAAATATACAAAAGAGACTTTCTTACAAGCTGCATAAGGGATAGTTTATTGGATGGAAGCTAAATATTTTACTGCTTCTGGTGGACTGGCCACGATTGGCACTTTTTTATCTTCCTCATCTAAGGTTTCCACCACCCTGGCCATAGAGGCTTGGGCCAATAAGATCACATCCACTTCTTTAGATAGTGCTTTCAACGCTTCTGCAACCATCTGGTCATGCTTTTCCGGATCTCCTCCCATCAAGGCTTCGAAAGCCCCTTCACATAGCTTAGCAGTCAGTTCGATTTTTTTTCCTAAAACTTTCGCTCTTCTTTCTACCAAGTCTGAAGTGGGTTCCAAGGTAGTAGGTAAAGTGGCAACTACTCCAATTTTTTTACCTGTTTTAATGGCCAAATCTGCCATTGGTTGGTCTACCCTTATTACAGGCACCTGAGTCAATGCTTCTGAAGCTTCTACCGCCGCTCCAATGGAGGAACAGGTAACCATGATCTGGTCAGCACCTGCGGTTTCTGCCGACCCTACATAATCAACCACTCTTCTGGCAGTTTGCTGGGTCAACTTACCTTTGTTGATCACATCTTTTATTAAGCTGTCGTCTACAATATTGAACACTTTTACTCCTGGCAAATGCTCCTCACAAAGCTTTTGGAATATAGGCACCAATGTTGCCGAAGTATGGATCAATCCTAATGTTTTATCTTTTTGCATAATGATCTGTTTTTCTATTACACTTAATTTTCACCTTTTTCTACACTGCCAAAGTAATCTTCCGCTCCCACCTGGCCACCTTTAAAGTTCACTTCAACTCCATCCAAAGGAGATCCCGGGGCAAAAGCTTTACATAATGGGGCACCGGGAACAAGAGGAGCAATCATCTCCACTGCTTCAATGCCCAAAACTCTGGCCACCTTGCTGGAAGTATCTCCTCCAGCGATCAATAATCTTTGATACCTAATTTCCTGAGCCACCTGGCGGGCTATACTTCCCAGGGCTTTCCCAAATAAATCAGCAGTTTTACTGGAAACTTCCTCTGAAGCTATTCCATTTTGAGTCAACAGCTTTTTGGTAAGCGCCATCCTGGGATCATCACTCCCCAAGGCAGTATGGATGACCACACTTTTCCCTGCAGCCATTTTTGCTTTTACTTCCTCCACATATCCATCCAACCCATTTTTCTCAGCTATCACTTTTTCCGGATCCAAGGCTACACCTTCAAATCCGTGGTCCAAGGCCCAGGAAATCTGTCCTGAAGTCACCGGACTCCCGCTTCCTGAAACTACCAACATAGGTGTAGCCCTACCAGGATGGGACCAATTGATTTCCTGATCAATTTTCCCTTTGTATTTCCAATAAGCTCCCAAGGCCATTTCTACACCTGAAGATCCCACCGAAAAATGGGTTTTCTCTTGCCCAGCCTGGTCAATTAAACGGCCGATTTTTGGCATTTGATCAGGATAAAGGGCATCAAAAAGGACCACTTCCGCTTGATCTTCCAGTTCCCTAAGAAGGGCTTTTTCCAAGCTTGCTTCCTCTCCCTCCACTTCCAGAATATCTACCAATCCAACTTTCTTGTCGGTTTGCTTGCCCAAATGTAACCTAAGGTCACTTTCATCAACAGGAGTGGTGGGGTGTTTGCTCATGGATGGATGACGATCCAGTCTATGGATTTCTCCCTGGCTGCCTATACCCATCCGGGCAAAAAGGTTTCCAAAGGCACAATAACGTCCCAGTTGGGGTGCAGCTACCAAAAGGGTAATATAATTGTGGTTAAAAATTTTCGCGCCAACATCTATGGCTTTTCCAATGCTTCCGATCTTGGGAGAGGAATCAAAGGTGGAACAAACTTTATAATGTACTTGTGCAGCGCCAGAGTCTTTTAGTGCCGAAAAAGCCACTTTTAATTCTTTTTCCATGTCCTCCGGGTTCATGGAACGGGTCATCCCAGCAATCCCAATGGCCTCAATCCCTTCATACCTGGCCAATTGTTCAGGTGTGGGAGGCGCGATAAATAGCACCGTTTTCACTCCGGCACGGCTTAGGAAGTCCAGTGCATCCGAAGAGCCTGTAAAATCATCCCCGTAATAGGCCAATAAAAGTGGTGCTTGTTTTGCCATTATTTTTTCTTTCCAAATTTCTCAACTGATAGACCAAACTCCGGATATTGTTCCGCCACTTCCTCCACGGAAAGGCCATCGACAGCACCTTCCCAGGCTTGCTTCAAAGCTTTTACCCCTCCAGCGGGTCCAGCAGGATGAGCCATTATCCCTCCACCTGCCATGTAAAGCAAGTCAGTGGTTTTGGTCCTTCTGAAAGTTTCGGGAGCTTGCCCTCCCCATTGTCCGGAGGAAACTACTGGCATTACCTGATAGCCACCAAGCAGGGGTGTCAAACAGCCTTCAATGGAGTTGACTACCGAATCATCAGATTCCCAGAATTTATTTTGAATGCCATTGACATGGAGTTGATCTACCCCGGCCAATCGCCATAATTTTTGGTATGCTCTAAAATCAATTCCTAAAAGTGGATGCCTGTTGAGCATTCCCCAGCCATTTCTGTGGGCGTGAATTGCCAGCTCACCCCGGTCACAAATGGATTTCACCCCCGCCAGCCCTACACTGTTGATGCTCATCATGGCACAGGTGCCACCACTTTGTACCACCTTATCATAATGTTTGTGCATAGCATCGATTTCATCGGAAATATTGAAGGCATACATGACCTTTTTCCCGGTTTTGTCCGCATGCTCATTGATCACCTTCATGATGGCATCCACCCTTTTGTCAAATGGCGAATTAGCGGAAGAAGCCATCAGTTCATCATCCTTAATAAAATCAATCCCTGCTTCTGCCAATTCCTTCACCAATGCAGCCGTTTCTTCAGGACTCATACCGATACTGGGTTTGATAATGGTTCCAATCAAAGGCCTTCCTTCTGGAACACCCGTCAAATCCCTACAACCCTTTATGCCAAACTTGGGCCCTGCAAAATGCCGGGCAAAGGAATCAGGAACTTCCAGATCCATCAACTTCAGGCCGGTAAATTGGGTGATTTCATATAAATTTCCCTGAAGGGTGGAAATCATCGTGGGAAGGTTATAACCAAAATTTTCAATAGACCAGGAAACCTTGATCCTTGCCCTTCTGTATTTGCCAGTAGGCGAAACAGCTCCTGGGATGGCCGGTTCGCTGACCTCTTCTAAAGGCTCAATGGATTCTACCTGTGCGGCAAAGCGTTGTTTTAATTCAGCCGTTTCACCTGGAACGGCTACAAATGTCCCCGAGGATTGCTCGCCAGCCAAAACTTGGGCGGCAGCTTCAACTTCATAGGGGGTTTCTATATAATATGTGGCTGAAATTCTTTCCATGATATAATGTCAAAATGGGTGGTGGGGTTGGAAAGGGATTAGGAAAATCAAAAAAAGTAAGACAGGAGTAAAGCTCCCGTCCTACTTAAAAAAACCTAATAAAACCCTATGTGAGCAAAAGTAGCTATGCTGCTTTATAACAGCATCCTGAACTTACCTGCTCCAATTAGGAACAATCATTTTTTTATCCTTATTCCTTTAAATAATAGACGCTTTGGAGAAACTCCCATTTTTACCTAGGAGAAAAGTACGAGGTACGATGTATAAGGACGAGTTCTCAGTTGACTGTCAAAGGTGAACTTCTAAAAAGATTTAACTTCAATTTCCACTCAGCAACTCTCCCAACTTCACACCACCCTCTTCAGAAGATCGGTGCGCCGCCTCCACACAGGCCATAGTATGGATGCAGTCTTCCACACTATTATCAGGTTGATAACCTGGACCTTCCAAGCTCTTGATCATTTCTCCCATGGAACCCATAAATGCATGTGGGAACCAAGAACCATTTATCTTTTCTTCTTTCCACTTAGGAGTCTTCCCCTCTTCCAATTGGATCCATTCGAATTGGTCTTCCGTCCCTTCCGGGTAATTTTTGAGCAGCCCCAGTTCTATTTTGATGGCTCCTTTGGTGCCTTCCAGTTTGATATAGGAATGCTGGTTTTTCAAACCAAAATCATGGGCATGATTGGTTATGATATTGGCCCGGACCATTTCTCCATAATCCAAAATGATATTGCTCCTCACCGAGGCCAGTTGGGCCATTTTGGGATGTTTGGTGGTTTTGGCGTAAACGCATTTTGGATCCCCCAAAAAAGACCGGATCAAATCCACATAATGGATGCTGTGGTACAATATTTCTACTCTTGGAGAGGTGAATAAAAATTCCCAAAGGTGCCAGGGGGTAAAAACATTGATATTAATTTCAATATCACATAAATCCCCGATTTTTCCGGATTGGATGATTTCCCGGGCTTTTTGGATAAAGGGTGCATAACGAAGCTGGAAATTGATTCCGGCAATCAACTTCTTTTTTTTGCACAAGGTTAAAATGTCTTTGGCCATTTCCAGGTTTTCACCCATGGGTTTTTGGATCAATACCCTGGCCCCATTGGGAAGTTTTTCCAATACTTTCAACATGGCATTACCAGGGACAGCCACATCAAAAATGGTAGATTCATCAGCATGTTTTACCAAATCTTCCAAGTTTTCAAATACCTGGGGAATCCCGAATTGATCTGCCAAACCCTTCCCTTTGGAAACATCCAAATCAAAAATTCCTGCTACCTCAAAACCAGCCAATTGATAAGCGGGCAGGTGGGCATCTTTTACAATCCCTCCCGCTCCGATGACCTGTATTTTAGTTTTTTTGTTCATATTGAATTTTTCTCGCGGAGGCGCAGGGCCCACAAAGATTTTTATTCTAATACCCTAAAGGTATCCTATCCGTTTGAATTTTGGTGTTTTGGGAAATATGACCCATTTCCTCATTCGAAAATATAACTTCTCCCATCCCAAATTTGCGTTCTTAGCGTTTAGGCGAAAAACTGTCAAGCCATGGAATTGCCAATGGTCAGGGCCAATACAGCAGCCACGAGCACGGCCAATGCCAGGGCCAGCGTCCAAATGGTTTTTCCTTTGGCATGCACCCATTCCCTTAGAGCCAAACCGGCTACCGTACTGAACAGCACCAGCATGATCATATGCACTGCCCAACTTGTAAATTTGTAATCTCCCATCTTCACATGGCCTAAGCCATAAAAGAAGAATTGGGAATACCACAACAAACCGGTGATGATGGCAAAAATGTAATTTCTGGTCAATGGGGATTTTCCTTTTCCCACAAACTCTTTGAAAGTACCTTGTTTGCGGTGCAGGGAGAGACAATAAATCAAAGTCACCAAAAATGCTCCGGTATTTGAAAAGATGTAAATCACATTGCTTTGGTAATCCCCTGCGCCATATTCTACTGCAACTTCAGCAATAGGTTGGCCTTGGTCGATGGAAAAACCATAAAGAGCAGACAATACCCCCGCCAATAAACACAGAGGCAAACCTTTACCTATAGAAAAGCTGGAATCCTGGGTTTTCAGGGATTTGGCCAGATCTATTTCTTTGTATCGGCCGGCCAACCCACAAAGGGCAATACCTACTACTCCAAAAATCATTCCTGTGATGATCCATTCGGCACCATTCTGCTGCAAAACGGTCATCAATTCTCCCCTTACAAATGGAGGCAATAAGGTTCCCACCACACAGCTGATGCCAATGGAAATGGCATAGGTCAGGGAGAACCCCATGTACCGGATGGCAATGCCAAAAGCTGTACCTCCCACGCCATAGGCCATTCCCAGACCAAATGCTTTCCACATGGCATCAGATGGCGCTTTTTCCAAAACCGTCATTAGTTCAGGGATGGTGATCCAGGCCACTATGATGGGTAAAAGAAACCAGCAAACAAAAGCTTGTGCCAGCCAATAAGTTTGCCAGGACCATTGGGATACTTTTTTCTGTGGGGTATAGCAAAGGGCGGCAAAGGAAGCCCCTACCGCATGTAACATTACGCCTCCAATTACACTCATTTTTTGGTTATTTTAGGTTCAGGTTGTAAAATGCTGCAGCATTTTCACTCAATACTTTTTCTTGTTCTTTGGGGTGCAACAATAATTGCAAAACATCTTTATAATTTTTCCAGGAATAGGTGTAGCTCCCGGCCAATAAGGACACTGGCCAATCACCACCACAAAAGCATCGACCAACACCATAGGTATCCAAGGCAAACTCCACATAGGGAAAAATGTCATAACGACCCCAGTTATCCGGTTTTCCGGAGGTGGTACCCATGCCGGAAATTTTCATATAAAAATTGGGGTGTTGGGCAGCTTGTTCCATCAACTCCCCCCATCTGCCAAAATGAGCGGCTTCCTGGATGGGGGGCTGATTGAGATGGTCAAAAACCATTTTCAGATCGGGCACTTTTTCAGCCACGGTCAAAGCCGTTTCAATATGTTCGGGCAAAATGCCCACCACATCATAGGGAATGTTTTTGTCCGCCAGTATCTGGAGGCTTTCCAAAACTTCTTCCTGCAATAACCACTGGGAATCTGGTTCATCGTGGATCAAATGGCGGACCCCTTTAAAATAAGGATTGGACAAATACTTGCCCTCCAAAACTTTGGCCGTATATTCTGGATCTTGAAGCGGCACCCAACCTACTACTCCCTTGATCCAATCATTTTTTTTGGCCACTTCCAGCATCCAGTCGGTATCGTCAAAGTTGTTGGCCGCCTGCACCAAGACCCCAGCATTGATGCCTGCTTCTTTGCGTTCCTCTTCCAATTCCTCCAGGGAATAAGTCCTGCTCAAAATGGAAGTGTCATTTTTCAGCCAGCTGTACCTGGCCTTTTCAAAATCCCAAATATGGATATGTGAATCTACGATATTCATTTCAGTGGTCATTGAGTCCAAACTCCCTGGCAATTGCGTCATTATGTTCTCCTAAAAAGGGAGCTCCCTTTTCCGATTTCAAAATTTCTCCATTGACCCTAATTGGGCATCGGGTGGTTTTCACCTCATGACCCTGGATGGTTCTTACTTTCATTTCCATCTCCAACACCTGATAGCCTTCTTCTTCCATCAGGGCCTCAATATCCAAGACCCGGGCACACCAAATGTCCGCAGGCTCTAAAATATCCAGCCAGTGCCGGGTACTTTGGCTTTGAAGGTGGCTGGCCAAAATGGCTTTTATTTCATCCCTTTGGTCAAACCAGGTTTTTGGATCTTCAAATGGCGCCAGTTCGGGACAACCCAAAAGGTCCTTTAATATCTGGATATTCCCCATGGCCAAAGCCAAATGGCCGTCAGTAGTTTCATAAACGCCATAAGGGGCGGCCACATAAGAATGGGCATGATTGGCTTTGCTTCTTTGGGGAAGTTCATTCCCATCATTGAGGAAAGTGGTAAACACTTCAAATTGAAAATCCATGGCTGATTCCAACATGCTTACTTGCACCAAAGCGCCTTGTCCTGTTTGATCCTTTTGATATAGAGCGGCCAATATTCCCTGAGCCAATTGGGTACCTGCTAATATATCCACCACCGAGATCCCCATAGGGGTCGGTAATTTATCCTCTTCACCATTCAAAAAGGGCAATCCTGTCAAGGACTGTAATAGCAAATCCTGCCCGGGCAAATCCTTCCAGGGCCCCTCCGATCCATAGCCACTAATTTCTGCATAAATGACATCAGGTTTGATGGCCTTGACATCTTCAAATGCCAAACCAAGGCGATCCATTACTCCAGGACGGAAATTGTGCATCACCACATCCGCTTTTTTCAACAAATCGAGGATCCTTACTTTATCTTTCTCATTTTTGAGATCAGCCGTGATACTTTCCTTGTTCCGGTTGATAGTATGAAAAATGGTGGATTCCCCAGCCACCTCCACTTCTGACACATATAGCTGGCGGCAGATGTCCCCGGTTTCGGGCTTTTCCACTTTGATCACCCGGGCACCCATATCAGCTAAGCGCAAGCTCCCTGATGGCCCGGACAAAAACTGGGAAAAGTCTACGACTAATATTCCTTCCAGTAAACTCATGACTGTATTTCAAATAGGTTAAATGCGGCTTTGATCTTTTCAGTATCCGCCCCCAACTCTGGAGCAGGCTTTTCACTGAGCATCCGCTTTCCATCAATTCTAATAGGACATCGATTGGTCAAGATCGACTTACCATCAGGAAGCCTCACTTCCTGTTCCAGTTGCATTTCCTGATACCCCCGTTCCTGCTTCAGTTCCTTCCAATTTTTGACATCCATGGCCCAAAGGCCATTTTCCCGCAGTTTTCCCAACCAGTGATCGGTACTTTTTTGCTTGAAGTGTTCTGCCAGGATGGATTTGATTTCATCCCGATGGCTAAAGACCTGTGACTGATCGAAGTCTTCTAACTTTTCACCGCCAATAGCTGCATTTAAATCGGCAAGTGGAATCATGGCAATGGCCAAATGACTATCAGAGGTGGCATAAATCCCGTAAGGTGCTCCCAGCAAAGGATGGGCATTATTGACAGCGGATCGCAAAGGCCTTTTGCCGCTGGCAAAGTAGGTGGTCAACAACTCAAACTGGAAATCCAATAGGGATTCCAAAAGGCTCAATTCCAACTTGGCCCCTTTGCCGGTCTTGTTTCTACTGACCAATGCCGCCAAAATCCCCTGCACCATCTGGGCACCACAGAGCATATCCCCAATAGCCAATCCAAATGGAGTTGGGGCATCTTTCTGGTTACCGCTGGAATACATCAATCCGCTCATAGCTTGGAGCAAGAGGTCCTGACCGGGCTTTTTGGCCCAAGGTCCTTTGCTGCCATAACCGCTGATTTCCGCAAAAATCAGCTTGGGGTTAATTTCTTTCACAGTTTCATATCCCAAGCCTAATTTGTCCATGACTCCGGGCCTGAAATTATGGATCAACACATCTGCTTTGCCTACCAGGTTTTTGATTTCTGCCAGTTCCTCTGGAGATTTCAGGTTAGCTGTAAAGCTTTCCTTGTTTCTATTGATGGTATGGAAAAGCAGGGAATCATCTCCTACCCATTGGTTTTTGATGGGCAAAATACGGCACAAATCCCCCTTGCCTGGGTTTTCGATTTTGATCACCCTTGCCCCCAAATCTGCCAACCTTAAACCAGCAGATGGGCCGGAAAGGTATTGGCAAAACTCCAATACCAACACCCCGTCCAATGGCCTTTTTCCCATATTTTTTTCCGTATTACTCTTCATTTACTACCGTTCTCAGGCTTTCCTGATAAATTTGGTTAATAGCATCCAGCACTTCTTCAGGACTTCCTTCCCCCTTCATATAATTTTGGATGGAATTTCCCGCATGGTCCTGAAAATGCAGGTAACCATTGTACCTGGGTCTCATATAAGAAGCATCCAATGAAGCAAGGGTGTCTTTGAAATAATCATTAGTGATGTAATTGGTTCTTTCATCCAACCAGGCAGTGCGGTGCCCTGGCTGGCCGCCATTGAGTACATATTCGGTAGACTGATGCCTTTCGCTCACTACCATTTCCGCAAAAAGTAATGCTTCCTCCTTATGTTTGCTAAAAGCGGAAACCGCCAAACCAGTACCTCCAATGGTACTTCTCAATTTATTTTTGTCGTCAAAATTGACCAAGTTTCCATAGGTCAACAGATAGTCACTGTATCCTTCCCTGCAATAATTGGAATAGCCATAGGCAAAAGGACAATACCAGAAATCATTGCTCATGGACATCATTTCTGCCACTCTAATAGGATTGGCAGCAAACATCCTTTCATCCAATTGGCTGTAAAAGTCCTTCATGGTGGCCAATGCTTTGAGGCCAGTTGACTTATCAATCACCTCCTCAGTACTTACAAAAGGCTCTTGTCCATGCGCCTGACAGAACATATAAAAGTTCATCAGCAAATCGATCGGAATGGCTGGAGCAGCCACTTTACCTTTTTTGGCCAGTTCCATCACCTCTGCCCATGTTTCAGGAACTTTTGCCCCATTTTCCTTGAGCAAATCTTTCCTGTAACTGGGAACAGGAGCAGCTGCATCAATGGCCAAAGCCCACTGGTGACCACCATAATGGTAACTTTGATGGGATCTCCCTACATTATTGTCTGCCTGGTTTTCCAGATAAGCCTTAGGCAAATGTTCATCCAATGGCAATACACAATTGGTGGCAGCAGCACATCCCACCCAAGGGTGGTCGATGATCAGGAGATCATAGCTTTCCGTCAGTTTTTCAATCGGATAATCGGCAAACTCCTGTAAAGTCCTTTGTCTCCATTGCACCTCAATATCCGGATAAAGTTGTTGAAATCTTTGGGCAAAAGCCTGCAAAGGGGCGATCCCTCGACTATGCCCCCAGGTCATTCCTTTTAATATCTTTTTCGCCATTATTTCTACGTATTAATTTCTTCTTTTTACTTTCAAATTTCTTCTTACCGACCAACCAGTGGTAGCTAAAGGCCAAAATCCGAATACCTCTCATCCATAGATTTTTTTCCTGATCAACACTTTGGTTCGCATTAGACCTTAGGCTTTCGGCTTTTGGCTTTAAACATCCTTTTTTTCGGTCAATAAAATATGTTCACAAAGCATCACCAGTTCATCTTTCTGGTTAAAGACTTCTACCAGCTCCGTAACCAGCCCATACTGAGGCCTTTTATGGTCTTTTTTGTCTTTTATGGAAACTTTCACCCGGATGGTGTCCCCAATGAACACAGGTTTGGTAAATCGCAAACGCTCGTATCCATAGGTCATGGCCACCTCATTAATGACCTGGGCTGTCATCCCTACGGCTACCGAAAAAATCAGGGTTCCATGGGCAATGCGCTCTTTAAAAGGTTGTGTTTTGCACCATTCTTCATCCATATGGTGCGGAAAATAATCACCGGTTTGACCGGCATGCATTACAATATCTGTTTCCGTAATGGTCCGGCCCAAGGTGGTCCGGCTTTCTTCAAGTTCAAACTCTTCGTAGTACTTCTTTATAAACATATGTTGATTATTTTCAAGCTTATATACTCAGGTTGTTTTTCTACCCTTGACGTGAATCGTATTTGTCAATCCGAGGTAACGAGGGATCTCACCCAATAATATTTACACTAAAGATCCCTCCTTTATAGGGATGATAAGGCTCCGAAACCCTCCTCATTCGGCTCTTTTTATTTAAGGAATTAAAACGTCTCGCAGAGGCGTTAAGAGCGCTATGATTTTCGCCCCCTTTTTCAATTATATTCCCTGGCTATCTGTATCCCTTTACAACCTTTGCGTTCTCCGTGCCTTTGCGTGCCAACTTCTTATTTTGAATTGGCAACTAAACGCCCTTTTTTCCAATGATAAAGTTACTTTCCTCCATAGAAATACCTTCCTGTGGTATCATGGTGTTTTGAGAGTTGAAAGGTTATAAAGGTTGAAAGGTTGAAAAGTTGGGGGAACGGTTTTAGGAATTGGGAGGATTACTAAATTGGAACAATTAAAGAATATTAGATTGGATAAATGGCAAAAAAATAGCCCTCGTTTGCAGCGAGGGCTATTCGTGGGAAGCATTTTCTTGCTCTTATTATTCTAAACCACTATCAAGCTTTAACTTTTTGTTCTCTTTTTAATGCTTCTTGCCAGGCGGATTGGGCGAATTCCTTGTACAGTAATGCCTGCTGCCAACGGTCCCCTTCTTCCTGTTCCTGCCCTTGGGCATTTTTGAAAGTTCTTGCATAAAAGATGTCTGCCTGGAGCAATTCTACGGTAAAGCAGATATAATCCCCTTCACCGGCCGACCTCAAAAAACCTTGAAAAGCCCTGGTCCACATTTCTTTGAAATGATCGACATAGCTTTGATTTTCACCATTCCCCACATCAACCTGGATGCAACCTGGATTCCCGATTCTCCCGTGCATAAAACGGACCCGGTCAAAAACGGGCTGAATAAATTCCCATTTGTTTTCAATGCCTCCATAAACCATTTCCTGGCCGGTGTACCAATGGGAGAAATCACCATTGAACCTTACCTCTGGAAATCTTTTAGTCAGTTCCACAGTCCTTTGCATGTCCTGGGTTATGGTGGCCCGATGGGTTTCAATATAGATAGGCAGGTCAAATTTTACTGAATTATCCAGTACATAGCCTACCAATCTGTCAACTTCCGCATCAGACTCCATGCCCCAACCCACATGCAGGGTGGCACAGTTATAACCTCCATCTTTCCATTGAGGAAGCAGTTCATCCAGATCACCCACTGCATTCATTCTGGCATGGGCAGTCAGCTCCAGACCTAATTCTTTACAGAGTTCAGGATCGCCATCCTGGATACCTTTGAATCCCGCTTTTTGGATCATTTCATGCTTTTCCCTATCATCCCCTTTAGGTCCCTGGGAAAATGGGGGAAGCTCATTACAGCCCCCATAATTCATATCCACTCTCAAATACGGTTGTTGTTGGCTTCCGTCGTTAGTGTTTTTTATCATGGCTATTTGGATTTAAATTTAAAATAAACCCTACCGGATTTGGAACCACTCACCTTTTGTGGTTGGGAGCTAGGTCCTACCAAATCGGTAGCATTGACTTTATTTCTTACAGCTGGAATCACGTCGAATACTGCAATTCCTGTTTTTGGCAAAGTATATAATAGGGCATCTCTGCCATCCCTTGGGGTGAAAATGCCCAAATAATTGTCCTGGTTTTCGCTGGCCATATAGATTTTCCCTTCAGTGGTTTGAAGTGCTGCCCAATGCCAGTCATTGAAATAGCCTTTGAATTCTGGATAGATGAATGACTCTCCTGGAATTGGATCGTTGTAATCATTTCCATAAATGTCCAGGGTGGTACCATGTATCCTGTTCTGCCAAACCCTATATGGTCCTTCACCCAGCCAACGGATGGACTCAACTTCATGCTCAGGATAATCAAAAGAAACCCCCATCAATTCTACCACTCCATTGTATTGGTAAGTGTAGTCCAATTGAACCAAGCCACCGGGCTGAATGGTCCAAATCACTTCCTCCATGGGACCAAAATATACAGCTTTAACTACAACATTTTCTCCTTCTTGCTGGGCTTCAATTTCCTGAAGCTCACGCTCCAATTCAATTTCTTTATATATCCGGTCCATTCCCTTTTCAAAGTCAGGATTCACCGTGCCATCCAAAGTTCTGTCACCTCTTCTGGCAGCAACAAACCTTGGTCCTCCTTTAAAAGAAATAGCTTTTCCATTTTCCTGTATGGACTGGATTTTCCCATCTTCTCTATCAAATACGATTTCCAAATCTCCTGAAGTCACTTTATAGCCATTAGCCGTAGTTTCCAAAAAAACTTTGCCATTTCCGGAAGTAAGATATTGTTTTTCTTTTTCCCAGGTGTATGACCAGGTCCAGAGTTCTCTTCCTTCTGGATTTTTAACTGTCAGATAAAGGGCATCCGCTTCTTTCCAATTGGAAGGCAATTCCAAATCAATTTCTCCTTCTTCATGTGGGGCTACATCAGGGCCATTGAAATCTTCTTTTTCAATGGTCTTATGACCGGATTTTCCTTCTTCAGGACTATAAAATTCCGCCAACTCCCATTCAAAAGTACATTCATTCAGGTTGGTAAAATCATACCGGTTTTCAACGGTAAAGGTCCCGTCAAAATCTGAAGACAAATGATCATTATGCATCACCATCACTGGAGACCAAACTTCCTTAATCGTAAAGAAACTGCCTTCTTTTTCGTGGTGTGGCCCTACGATACCATCTGCTCCAAAATTTCCCTGGTTATCAATTCTACCATCCTGATCGGTTCGAACAATTCCTTCATCAGCAAATACCCAAAGGAATCCTCCTCCGCTTCGGGGATGCTTTCGCATCATTTCCCAATAATCATGCAAACCGGCACCATGGCCCCCATCATAAAGCCCGTGCAAAAATTCAGTAGGCATAAATATGTAATCCCCTCGGAAATATTCCTGGGTTTCCCCATAAGAACGATAGTGCATGGTTTCCACACCGTTCAACAATTGCTGAGGGTGCAATACGGGACGGTTTTGGGGATCCCACTTGGCAAATTCATCATCCAATTCGGTATTCCAACCACCTTCATTACCATTGTCCCAGAAAATCACACTGGGGTGGTTCACATCCCTGGTCACCAGGGACTCTATCAATTCCATTCCGATGTTTTCATCATAATGGCCATGCCAGCCACCCAATTCATGCAAGACATAAAGTCCCAACTCATCACAGGCATCCAAAAACTCAGGATCAGAGGGATAATGCGACAATCTTACCGCATTCATGTTCATCTCCTTGATCAGTTTGGCGTCTGCATAATTCAATTCTTTGTTCAGGGTTCTGCCTGATTCCGGCCAGAAACTGTGTTTGTTTACGCCTTTCATCAAAACCCTTTGTCCATTAACGTAAATACCATCACTGGCTTTGATTTCAATAGTTCTAAATCCAAAACGGTCCTTGATCTTATGAACCAATTCACCCCCATCATAAAGGGAAAATTCGATATTATACAGGTTGGGGGTTTCTGCAGTCCAAAGTTGGACATCATCAAAATCCGCTTCCAAAACTGCCTTATCTCCTCCTTCTTCAATTTGGGCTTTGATCTCATCCCCCACTTTTTTACCATCTTCATCAGTCACTTGAGCCTTAACTGAAAGGTTGGAATTATAGCCATTACCCAAATAAACTTCCGCTAAGAATTTCCCATTGGCCTGGGCATCGATGGCTGTCCTTTCAATAAACTTAGGAGGTAAGGCTTCAAGGAAAACAGGCCTGAATATTCCTCCAAAATTCCAGTAATCTGCCCTTCTCTCAGCAAGATTGACACTGGCATTGGAGGATTCCTTGCTAACGGTTACCTCCAATAAGTTTTCCTTGCCATATTTTAATAAGTCAGTAATGTCATATTTGAAGCGGTAAAAAGCGCCTTGGTGTTTGTCACCGGCTGACCTACCATTGATCTTAACTTCGGTATCGGTCATGGAACCGTCAAAAATGATCCGGACAATCCGGTTTTCCCATTCTTGTGGTACTTCAAAAGTATATTTGTAATGGCCCACCTCATCGGCAATTCCATCCGGGAAAGGCTTACCATAAAATTTGATACCATATTGGTATTGGCCAAATCCTTCCTGCTCCCAAACAGAAGGCACGCTGATGGTGGACCATTCCCCGCTTTTGCGGCCACCGGTCACCATAAACTCCCATTCTTTGGTATCTTGATAGCCTTTTCCAGAAAGGTATTTTATTTCCGTGCTGGCTTCCTGAGCATAACTTCCAACAAAAGGAAGATGAAGCAATGCCACCAGCATCCAACATAAGTTTTTAAAATTACAATTGGTGAAACTGTTTTTCATTATATAGGTTAGTTTTCGATTTTTCTTTTTTTAGTTTCTCATTGTTGTCCTATCACCTTTGCAGCGGGACGAATACCCCTACCCCCTCAGTGCCATGAGTTAGTGAAGCCAAAGGTTGCTCGCCAAGACGCAAAAGAGCGCAAAGATTCCTTATTTATTAACCTTAGCGATCTCTGCTTCTACCCCAGAAAATTAAACTTCTTCCAACTTTTCATCCTTAAAGCCAAAACCCCAGCCCGGACGGTCATGAGGCATGGCCCAACCATCTTTGATGGTCAATGGGTAATCAATCAAGGGATCAATCCAATCAAAGGATTCTGCCCCCACACCATTGGAAATGGTGCAAAGTAAGGGCACATCATAATCTTTATAATAATGAGGCAAAACAGGCACATGATAGGCCTTGGCCAATGCCGCACTATCCCGCCACCTTTCTACTCCACCTATCCGAAGAATGTCGGGTTGCCAAATATCAATGGCATTTCGGCTAAGCAATTCCCTTAAAGGCAAGGTAGAAAATTCCCTTTCCCCCATGGCAATAGAAATTCCCGTTTGTTCTCTCAGCAATCGGTACCCTTCAAAATCACGGTGATTGATCGGTTCTTCAAACCATTGTATATCCAATGTCCTTGCCGCCCTGGCCAACTGCAAGGCATCTGAAACGGTCATACCTTGATTGGCATCCATCATGATTTGGATGTCCTTTCCTACGGCATCCCGAACCAATCGCAACCTTTCCAAGTCTTCTTTCCAATCAGGTTTTCCAACTTTGATTTTTACAGCTTGGAATCCCCTGGACTTGTAATTGCTGACCTCATCGATCAATTCTTCCAATGAGTAGGAAATCCAGCCTCCACTGCCATAAATAGGCACCTTTTCTCTGGCCTTTCCCAAAATTTTCCAAACAGGCTGCCCAAGGACTTTTCCCTGGGCATCCCACATGGCAATATTATAGGCTGCTTGAGCCCAACGGTTGATGCCATCCTGGCCAAAATATTCATTGGCCTGTTCCATCTTTTCATACACCTGTTCAGTGGCAAAAACAGACGCTCCAACCAGAATTTCACCCATATCTTTCAATGCTCCGGCAATGGCCCAAGGGCTATATTGAAAGGATAGTAAATAAGCCTCTCCCACCATACCATTTTCCAGATTGATCCTCACCACATGAAAGGATATTTCTGTCAAAGTATGGGTACTATCAGCAATAGGCTTATCCAAAGGGGCTTTGGCCTTAAATACCTGAAAAGATTTTATCCGCTCCTTCATTATTTCAGGGCTTTGTAGCTCACTACATATTCTTTACCTGGCTGAACTTCCATTTCATAGGCATCATTGCCCAAGCTTTTTATTTCTCCATCCTTACTTCTTGGCTTGGACCTGCTTTCAAATTTCAGGGTTCCTATACCATGATCTGCAGATACTTTGATTTCCCTGGAATTGGCATACACAGAAATATCACCATTGTCAGTAGGCACCTTACCTTCCATCCATTCCAATCCTCCCAACTCAGGGGAAATTTCATAGGTTTCATATCCTGGGGAAAGTGGTTTCACACCTAAATAATATTTACCAAAAAGGTAAATTGGGCTTGCTCCCCAGGCATGACAAAGGCTTTTTCCATAGGGCCTTCCATACATGGAAAGGTGTTCCCTACCGGATTCACTGGGATCATATTTTTCCCAGAAAGAGGTCGCTCCCAAGTCCAACATTCCTCCCCAATAATCACGGATTTCATCCAAGACAAATTCTTGCTCACCCATGGCACAAAGAGCTTCCAGTTCATAAAATCTCATGTATGGGGTAGTAATTTTCTGCACATCATCATTGAGAAGCACGGAATGCTTAACGGCTTGCTTTTGCTCTTCCTTAAAGTAATCGAAGAAAATTCCGAACATATTGGAATAGCGGGTTACATTGTCCAACACCTCACCATCCACTCTCTGGTGCATGATGGCTTTCCGGTCCTCGGACCAAAAAACATCAAACAACTTTTCTTTCATTTCATCAGCCAGTGTTTGGTATTTGGCCTGGCCTTTTTCATCTCCGGCAATTTCTGCACTTACTGCCATGG
This sequence comes from Echinicola jeungdonensis, assembly GCF_030409905.1. Classification (NCBI taxonomy): domain Bacteria; kingdom Pseudomonadati; phylum Bacteroidota; class Cytophagia; order Cytophagales; family Cyclobacteriaceae; genus Echinicola; species Echinicola jeungdonensis. The sequence continues at coordinate 2,298,839 of NZ_JAUFQT010000001.1, read as the reverse complement.
CTTCCAAACTTCTGGCCAACAGCATTTGCTCAAAACTCACCTCTCCCTGCTTACTCAATCCATCAGCCCAGTCGATAAAAATCCAATCCCCGGGCAAACCTTCCATCATACCATTTTCATTTCTTCTTTCCAGGCAGAAATCCATCAGGCTGACCATACGCGGGTAAAAATTCTTGATAAATTCCTCATCCCCGGAATACAGGTAATAATCATAAATTCCTACAAACCAGTAAAAAGAATAATCCATGATGGTATTCAAGTGGCTGGCTACCGGCTCTTTCCCTCTTAATGCCAAAAGTGTTCTTCTAACCGATGCATTGTCGAAGAACAGGTAATAATTCATGAGATAACTTTGGTAGGCATCCCCGGACCAGATCCACCGGTCACGTTTAATACCATCCAGAAAAAATTCCCTGGTATTCAAATGCATGGTATAGGCAGAAACATCCCAAATTTCATTCAACAGCTCATCAGAACTATTCCATTTTCCCCGGTATTCCACCGGTAAGTACTCATAAAGCATGGAAACTGAATCATAACTTACTCCTGGATCAGTTTGAATTTGCACATAACGGTAAGCTTTGGAATTTTTTAATGTATAATCTTCGGCTTGGCTGCCATCAAATTCCAAGTGATCCAAAGTCTCGCAATAAGCGCTGTCCATGGCTTCCTCTTCAGATTCACCATAGTAGAGGGAAACTTTTCCTTCCCCTTCCAGGCCGTGGAATTTCACATAGCCAAAAGTCTCTCTTCCAAAATCTACCAGTTCACCTTCTCCCATTGGCTTGGACTCCACCACGTATTGTGGTTTGGTGGCCAATTGGAACTCAGAAGGCAAATCCTCAGGGGTATTAAAATTCCAGGTCCCCACGGCTTCCCAATTAGTACCAGACTGGTCAGAAGCCTTGCCGGTTTCATCAATCCATTCTTTATCCTCAAAAGTCACCTTCCAGCTTTCATCAGTCTGGAGATGTTTACCCTTGATAAATACAGCAGGCACACGTTCCTGGTTATAAATTTTAATCACCATGCTATGCTTTCCGGCAGGAATGGTTATAGATTCTGGCCTTCCATGCACCAGTTTTCCATCTATTTGCAATTTAAAATCTCCCTCTGTGTGGATAGCAACTTTATCTTCTTCCGGAAGTTCAAAATCTTTCCTAAATGTCACCAAAGCATAGGGGCTGTAATATCTCCAAAGTGGAGGCAAAAAAGCACCTCTTTCTGTTCTTCTGGCCTGCATCTTATTGCTCAACCAAATTTCATAATCCCCCGGATACCAGATCCATGTGGCTTTGGGGTCTTTTTCCTGGGCATTAGCATTATAGCTACTGAAAAATAATAGCCCCATCAATAAGACGGGTAAAAATTTACAGATGGAAATTTTGAGTATATGTTTCATCTTAAAGGGTTTTTATTCATTTTAAAACTGCATGGATTACATCGTATTTTTATCCTGTACATTCCTGCTTTTATATAGTATTTAATCTCTATTCTTGAGTATTGAGCTCAATTAAATGACCTCATTTCTAACTTCCTTTTCTGTTTAAATAAATCCAGGTCTTTAGTCTTGATACTTGATACCAGAAACTAGCTACACCTTTAATGGCCATTAAATAAAATGTACATCCCCACCATCACGATGATCAAAGCGATCCAAAGCCATTTCACTTGGGGGGGGAGTTTGGGTATTTCCCCAAAATCCAAAGTACTTACATGTAAATCTTTTTTGTTTCTTTCGATATGGGAAATCACCACAATCAATGCGGCCAAAAACACGAAAATGAAGAAGGAAAGCAGAAGAAAGTGAGGCCAAAATTCGTAAACCTCTTTAGGGAAAACCCAAAGGTACAGGACTCCAATTCCCAAGCTGAGGATGGTCCCAAGGATCAAAATGGTATTGGCTGCCCGGGTGGTAGTTTTCTTCCAAAGCACCCCAAATAAGAATACCACAGACATGGGTGGTGCTATAAAGCCCAATATGGACTGGAAAACATCGAACAGGTTCAAACCTTTGATGCTGTCAATGGCCAAGGTCATAAAAATGGCAATGATGGCACCCAAAACGGTCACTATCCTTCCTATGGTGACAATTTGCTTTTGACTGGCTTCTGGACGGTATTTTTTCACATAAATGTCCATGGTAAATACGGTACTCAAAGCATTCAGGGCTGAATCAATAGTACTTACCAAAGCAGCAATCAAAACGGCCATAATCAATCCGGTCATACCTACTGGAAATAACTTGGTCACCATGGTCATATAAGCCTCATCCGGATTATCCAAATCAGGGAATAATACATAACAAATTATCCCAGGAATGATAAATAAGGCTACATCCAAAATTTTCAACCATCCGGTAAAGTTGGCCCCCATTTGACCTTGTTTTAGGTTTTTGGCACCGAGGATGGATTGCACCATGGACTGGTCCGTACACCAAAACCAAACCCCCATCACGGGATATCCCAGGGCAATAGCTATCCATGGATAGTTAGGATCATCATTGGGCAAAAGCAAATTCCAATATTCTGATGGCGTCTGGTCAATCAATTCTCCAACCCCGCCAACTTTGTACAGTCCCGTCAAAGTCAACACCAAAGACACCAAAATCAACAGCACCATTTGGAATACATTGGTATAGGCAATGGCTTTCAAACCACCTGCAATGGTAAAAAATGCGGCTATCAAAATCAGTACTACCACTGAGAGCCACATGGGGAAATTCAGGATTTGCCGGATCAATATTCCACCAGCAAACAGGGTCAGGGACAGCCAACTGACCAAAATGGTCACAATGGTGTACCAGGCCAGGATGTTTCGGGTTGAATTTCCGAATCTTTCTCCCATAAATTCTGGTAAAGTCTGAACTCTGGCCCCCAAATACCTTGGTGCAAAAACCACTGCCAAGAGGAATATGAAAATAAAGGCATACCAGGCAAAATTACCGGCAACTACCCCGGTGGTATAACCGATACTGGCAGAGGCTATCAACATAGAAGGGCCTACATTGGTACCCCACATGGTGAAACCGATACTTGGCCATCCCAGGGAGTTACCGGCCAAAAAGAGGTTTTCATCACTGGCCCGCTTTTTTTTGAAGCTGACATAGTACCCGATACCAATTAAAGTCACTAAATACAAGCCAACGACTGCAAAGTCCAGCGGCCTTAAAATCTCATGAATTTCCACAATAAATGGGTTTCTGGTTATTTAAAATTGATGAATTGCTATTTGCTGAGAAGCCCTACTGGAAGTTATAACCATCTCCAGTAGGGCTTACAGCTACAAATAATTCGTGAAATACATTATTCCTGTGAGGCAGGCACTGCTTTGACCCTTTCCCCTTTTACTACGAAGGGATCAGCCCAGTAAAGCGGCTCCTGACTTCCTTCTTTGAGTATTGGTTCTGCCGAATATTGCAGCAAAAGCACCCTTCTGGATTTGTTGGTAAAATTGGATCCACTTCTATGAAAACAGGTGCTGGAAAACAAGGCCACATCCCCGGCATTCAAAATGGCAGGTACCCCAGGATTGTCCCCAAAATAGCCCACCTTATCATTGGTACCTTCCTGGAGTTCATGTTCAATCCTATCCCTTGTTCCTGCGTCCTTGTAGGGCAACAGGTAAACCGTACCATTATCTTCATTGACATCATCTAATGGACACCAAACCGATAAATAAGGTTTGTGATCAAAATCCAGATAACCTGAATCTTGGTGCCAACTGAAGGTCATGCCTTTGTCTGCAGCTTTTACCACAAATTGCTCCAGAAAGAGGAAGACATCTTCGCCAAGGATTTTCCGGGTAATCTCTTCAAGCTGTTTGCTGAAGATCAGGTCCTGCATGGTTTCACTGTCCTTATATCTAAGGGCAATAAAATAGCGTTTTCCCTTGTGGTTGATTTCATCCACTTCTACCCCTTTGCGGTCCATTTCCTCATCCTTTTCCTTCATAAACCGCTGACACTCGTCACGCAAACGGTTCAAAAGTTCCTGTGGAATTACATTTTTAACAATGCAGAAGCCATCCTCCTGGAATTGCTTCAACTGCTCATTTGACAGAATTGTACTCATTTTTAAATTGGTTATTTTTGGTTAATTATTAATTGCTTTTGGGTTATTTTTCTACAGGTTCCCTTTTCAGGTATTCATGAAGGTCATATTCGGCTATGATGTCATCTACCTTTTCAGGTTTGCCAGTTTGTAAAGTTTTTTCCATGGTTTTCAGCAGGGCAATGGTGCCAATACCTTCTTTCAAATCAGGATAGGCGACAAAATCATAGTTGATACTGTCCGCGAAGTGCTCCAGGTAGTTGTTGTATTCCCCTGCATGGTGGCTTTTTCCTTCAAAGCGGAAATAGTGCTTGGATTTGTGTTCCCAGGTCACCACCTGCTCTTCACCTGTGCTATCGGTGATCGCATATCTAAGCTCCATGTAATCTCCCTGGCTGCTACCTTCAGTGCCTCTGAGGATACAACTCATCTCACTGTCCCTCAAGGCGGGCTGTACTGGACCGGAATAAGCTCCTGATACCCGGGCAATGCGACCGTCTTTCGCTTTATAGATAAACTGCATGGTATCAGGGTTTTTCAAGCCACCTTTTTTACCATTGGCGCTGAGCATGCCATAGCCCATTACTTCATCTATTTCAGGCAAATACCACCTGATAAAATCCACAGGGTGGCTCAATCCACCATACAACCATTTGAAGGAAGGTTCCAAAGCCCAGGGTTTGGACAAAAACCAACGGTGATCGGCATTATAGTAAGCTTCCAAGGTGATTAAATCTCCAATCAATCCTTTTTTGAAATCTGCTCTTTGGCGCTTCAAGGGTTCAAAAAATCGACTGCTTTGTCCCACAAAAAGCCTTTTACCGGTCTTTCTCTGAATGTCAATCAGCTCCTTGGCATCTTTCAGGTCATCCAATAAAGGCTTGGTACAGACCACGTGCTTGCCATTTTCCATGGCCATTTTGATATGAGTGGCATGGAGTTTGTCTGGTGTATAAATGCCTATGGCATCAATTTCCGGATCCTCCAACATGTCCTCATACCGGGTAGTATATTGGTGAAAGTCAAACTCTTTGGCTCTTTGCTCACAAAGCGCCTGATTGACATCACACATTTTTTGCAAAGTAATTTTCTTACTGTGGAGGGCTGCAGAAATAGTACTTCTTCCTTCGCCTAGTCCTAATATCCCCAGTCTTAGCTTTCCTTCCTTTGTCATCTTTTTACGGTTTTATCAGCAATTTTTATTTCATTCAATTCACTTTCTGCCTTTCCAGCTTCTCCACAAAAGGCCAAATGCCTTTGAAATTTTCATCAACGCTAACCTTTACTGTTTTAGCAAGGTCCATCTCATCTGTACAGGACACCGCCTCTGGATAAAGAGGGATTACCGCACTTTCTTTGACCCATACCGGCATCTCTTCCAGTGGCACCTCCACTTGGTTGAGCCATCTGCCACCCTTGATTTTTTCACCGGAAAAAAGGCTGACCCAGTTTCCTTCGGGCAAATAGATGTCTCTTCGGTTTTCGGAATTCATCACCGGAGCAACCAGGATATCCTCCCCGAAATAATATTGGTCATCAATGTGCCAGCACATTTTATCTTTGGGATGATGAAGCAATAAAGCGCGCAAAACAGGAAAACCGGATTGGGTAGCTTTTTCGCTTTGCTCCAGAATATAGGGGAGCAAAGCATAGCGCAGCTTCCACCATTTTCTTACCATCCCAGAAATATTGGGGAAGTGATAAGGTTCTCTTTTTGAGGTACCATGGTAGCGGATATGAGAGGTAAATACCCCAAACTGGGTCCATCTTATATACAAATCATCAGGTATCACGGAATTCATAAAGTTGGGCACTCCATGGAATCCAGGCACATCGTGGCTCCAAAAGCCAAAGCCTGACAAGCCCAGGTGAAGGCCACCCTTTAAAGAGCCGGCCATACCATCCCAGGAAGCTGCCGCATCACCACCCCAATGGAGCGGATAACGTTGACAGCCTGCCCAGCCTGCCCTCGCCCAAACGATACCGTCACCAGTAACTTCCTTGGTGACTTCATAAGCTGCTTTTTGGTAAAGCAAGCCATATAGATTATTCAATAACTCCGGAGCCATATCATGGTACTGGGCATCCAGGTGGATTTCTTCTCCAAAGTCAGTTTTGATGCAGGTGATGCCCATTTCCAGCAATTCCCGCAATAGATTCTTGTACCATTCTACAGCGGCTGGATAAGTGAAATCAATTGTTCCTGCGTAATCCAATGCGCTAAAATTGGAACCACTCTGCATTTTCTTTTCATTCAAAGGGCCCATGTATTTGTTGGCCTTGGCTTCATCATGCTGTTCGGCCTCAGCTGCGATATAGGGCATTTGCCAAAGGCTTACCCGGTAACCTTGTTTTTTAAGCTTTTGGATAAAACCTTTTGGATCCGGAAATCTTTCAGGGTTAAATTTCCATTCGCACAACCAATCTGTTCGGAACCACCCCGTATCCAAATGGATAACATCACAGGGGTAATCCTCAGCGCGAAGGCGATCGCAGATTTCTTCCACTTCCTCCGCAGAAAAATAAGTCATCCTGCTCATCCAAACTCCAAAACTCCACAAAGGTGGCAAGCTTGGAAATCCGGTCAACTGGCGGTATTGGAATAAAATTTCTTCTGGCTGGTCTCCACCTATCAGGAATACATCCATCAGAGGCTCTTCTACCAGCATCTGCACCGAACGGTTGCTATGGTCTGCCAATGAAAATTTGCTGTATGCGGAAGTATGAAGGAACAACCCGTACATTTCACTGGACAGGTAAAAAGGAATATTTTTATAGGTTCGGCGGTTATTGACACCTTGCCCATCCTGGTTTTTCAACTGGAAAGTATGGCCTGACAGGTCCATCTTGGCAAATCTTTCGCCGGTGCCAACAAACTTTTCATCAGGTTTGGCATGGAAGGAAAAAGATACCCGGTCTATTTCACTTTTTTCTTCCACAAAAGCCAAGCCCATGGCATCAGCTCTTGCGGGGAAGAATTGGTCATAAGCACTTAGCTTTATTGCTTTTTCTCCATCAGGAAAAAAGATCGCCTTAAATGTTTCTTCAGGAGCAGGCAAAAGATCACTCCAATGGTCAGTTTCAGGATCAGAAAGGTCAAATTCTGCCTTTAGCCTTCCCCCCTCGTCTTTGACCAACCATTTTTTGCTTTGCTTTTCAATGCTCAAGCCTGTCTGCTTTAAAGCCTGATTCATTTCAAGCATAGGGGATTTTTCCTTGATTTCCCCACTAAATGCAGCACCAACTCTTAATATTTTATTTCCATAGGCCCTCAGGTTTAATTCAAATACCTTTTGTTCCGCTGAAGTATCAGCACTAAGGTCTGCGGATTCATATTTAAATAATTGAAATGGAATGGTAACCACAACTTCCTTACCCCTTTGAGCAATAGATGTGGGTTTACAAGCCCTCCAAAGCCGGGCTTTGTTTGTTTCGCTATCTAATTCCGGATTAAAATCCAGAAAATCAAAAAGTTGGTAGTTGGTTTGCTTCATGGGGGTTAAAAGACAATTATCTGATAAGGTTTCCCGCATTGCAAAGGATACCTTATCCTCTTATTTATGTTTATTCTAACATTCAGGTAAAACCCTGATTTTGATTTGTCCCTCCAGCAATTTTAGACCAATGATCTAAATGAAATTGAGAAGGCTTTTAATATTAGGAATTACCAGTTTCTATACTGTCCTGCACTTTCAGGAAGGAAAGTGAAGGAGCGGGAAAAAGGAAAGTTTTCTTTCCCGCTCCAATAATTTAGAAATCAGGATTTTGATCCAGATTAGGATTAGCCAAAACATCAGCAGGTGGAATAGGGAAAATCAGGTATTTTGGATCTGAAGGTTCCTTCAAAGTCCAAGAACCAAGGAATTTTCCATACCTCACCATATCCTGGCGACGGTGTCCTTCCCAGAACAATTCTCTACCTCTCTCGTCCAACAAGACATCCAAATCCAAGCTTCCCAATGCATCCACACCACGCATTTCACGGATATCATTGACAATGGCCAAGGCCTCGGTATCCATTCCTTTTCTCAGCAATGCTTCTGCTTTCATCAATAATAAGTCGGCGTATCTCAACAAGACAATATCATTGTCCGCAGCTCCCGGATTTTCATAATCCGGAATGTACTTCACTGGCCGGTAACCATTATACAAGGATGCCCCTACTATAGTCGGGATCTCCTTGGTAAATACCACATTAGGAATTGGATCCCCGTCAGCATCATATTGCTGTCCGGTCAGGAATCCGGCATTGTAACCCCTCGGAGTAGTAACCGGATGGTCGTAATAACGACGGATATCATCTTCTTCAAACAGTTCATACACTTCCGGGGTGGAAGCAAACCCATTCCAACCCCCACCATTTGGCAGGGTCATTTCTCCAGGGAAGATGGCATGCCACCATACCCATAAAGAGTGGGAACGAACTCCACCTTTTCCTTCAATGGTAAACACCAATTCTGTGGAAGCTTCATTATTATTTGGGCTAAAGCTGTCCCAATAGAAATCCAAAGATTTACCTTCAATGGCATCCACATGTTCAATCACTTTGTCCAAATCTGCCTGGTCAAATTGTGGGTTTTCCCGGTTTTCATACACTGCCCTGTTCAGGTAAAGCTTGGCTAATAAACCATGGGCTGCATTTTGGGAAGCCCTGTAAGCTGGGCCACCCTGAGTAAGTAGAGGCAATACTTCCTCCACCTCGCTGATGATAAAGTCTGTTGCCTCTGCCCCCTTCAATACAGTGGAAGGTTCCAGCAAATTATCACCTGGCTCGCGGAAAGGTACCTGATTAAATAAATCAAGCACATTGTACATAAAGAAAGCTCTCAGGAAGCGGGCTTCTGCTGCCAATTCCTGGGTCGGATCAAAGTTCAGCACATTGGTTGCATCGAAAATCCCTTTGTTTAAACCATTCCAAAGAGACTGTATGTAAGGGTTTTGAGGCACCCAAGTATGGGTATGTAATTGACGGTAAACCCCGCCATTGTCCCAGCCTGAAGGCCTGGAGGGTACGATGGCTCCATCTGCGCTGATTTCCTGAAACAGCCATACACAACCAGCGTGTTGGATAAAGCGGCTGTCAAAGTCACGGTAAACAGTTTCCATCAGGGAACTAAAGTCCACATTGGCATTCAGGAATTCCTTGGCTTTGGCCGCTGGCAAATCGGATTTTAGCTCCTCATCCAAATCGGTACAGGAAAAAAGAGCGGCCAGTGATAAAGCATATATTATTTTTGATCTTTTCATGGTAATGGAAATTTTGGGTTAAAATGATGCACTTAAGCCTAGCATAAAGGTTCTAGCTGGTGGGTAAGGAATGTATTCAATGCCGAAGGAAGGCACGCCACCTACACCACGATTGGTATTGACTTCCGGATCAAACCCACTGTAATCAGTGAGTAAAAACAGGTTTTGACCGGTAAGTGAGACCCTTACATTGCGAAGGTAATTGCTCACAGGGCCCAGGTTATAGGACGCGGAAGCATTTTGTAACCTCATATAATCAGCATCCTCCAAGAAACGGGTGGAAACCACATTGGCATTACCCAAGGATTCATTCCCCAAACCAATTTCAGGAGAAGCATTTCTTCCCAGCCCGAAGTTTGCTGCCGTGATCACGGCATTGGCGGTATTATTGTAAACCTGTTGACCAAAGGCTCCATTCATATTCATGCTGAAGCTGAATTTCCCATAATCCAACTTGGTGTTAAAGCCTAAAAGAACATCTGGATTAGGGTCACCAACAAACTGCTCATCGTCGGAATATTGGGCTACACCATCCTCATCAAAGCCCATAAAATCTAGCATCTTAAAGACATACAATGGCTGGTTGTTGACCAGTTGCTGGGAATTGGATCCTCCGCCCAGACCGTTTCCATTGATTTGTCCGGTCAATACAGGAGCACCATTATAATCTGTCAATTCGTTTTTCAGATAAGTAGCATTTACCCCAACTTCCCAACTCATTTTTTGGGTTTCTTTTACTATTCCATTCAGCATTAATTCTACACCATTATTTCGAATGGTAGCTGGCAAATTGGTCCAATATTGAGCTGCAGGAGCAGGTTGGATGGTAGGCAGTTGAAACAACAGGTCTGTTGTAGACTTGTCAAAGTATTCCAATGAACCCATTAACCTGGAACGGAAAAGAGAAAAGTCCACACCAATGTTTACGGTTTCGGTAGTTTCCCATTTCAAATCAGGGTTGGCTACATTGAGCAAGGAGATCTGCTGGTTACCAAATGCATACCGCTCTTGGGAAGCACCTGCAGGGAATTCCTGGTTACCAGTTCTACCCCAGCCCAATCTTAATTTTAGGTTATCTATTTTGGAAGAGCCTTTCAAAAATCCCTCTTCGCTTAATATCCAAGCTCCGGCAAAAGAAGGGAAATAACCGTATTTGTTGTTTTCACCAAACTTGGTGGAACCATCCGCCCTCATGGTACCAGTCACCAGGAATTTGTCAGCAAAATTCAAGTTTACCCTGCCAAAATAAGATTGGATCTGATTGGTTGGGTCTCGGTATGAATTTACACTTACATTATCACGTGATGGGTTTTGAAGGATATTAGATCCCAACAAATCAAACATGGTAAAACCTCTTGCAGATATGTTATTAGTATAGCTTTTGTATTCTTGAAATTCATAACCTGCAAGGGCATTCAGTTTTATTCCCTCCCATTCCTTTTTATAATTTAGAGTATGGGTGATAGTTTGGCTGTTCAATACGGAGGTATTGACTACGGCTAATCCTAAATCTGTAATGGTACTGAGGAAAAGCTCACCTGAGGTATCAACAGTCCGGTTTCCTTTGGCATGGCTTACACCAAGGCTGAATTTATAATCTAACCCTTCTACAATATTAAATGTAGCACCAAGGCTACCTAATATCTGGGTGGTATTACTTCGGTCATTATAATAATCAATTAATGCAACAGGGTTGGTAGGCAAGCCGGACACATCGTTTCCTCCCTCCTGGTAAACCCTTTGCACGTATTCGCCCTGGGCATTTCTAAAAGGAACTGTGGGATTCCATTCGATGGCATTCCCTATCAAACTACCATTTACATTAGAGTTTTCGGCAATTGGAGCTCCATTTTCAACGGTGTTAGCAGCAATTACGCTGACATCCAATTTTAATCGGTCTTCCGGTAAAAACTTGTATGAAGAAGTGTAATTGGCAGTGTATTTTTTGATGCCACTTTCCTTGATGGCCCCTTCCTGATCATGGTAACCGGCAGAAAGACGATAATTGCTTTTATCATTTCCACCACTAACAGAAAGATTGACTTGTTTGGTCACTGCAGTCTGAGTGATGGCATCAAAGGCATCTACGGAAGTACCACCATCGAATCCGGTAAGTTCCCTATGATCCAAAGCCCTTCGGAAGGTATCTCCATCCATAATATCCGGCTTGCGGACCATATTACTAATGCCTGTACTCATGTCAAGCATTACTGCAGGAGCTCCCGATTTTCCTTTTTTGGTAGTGATGATCACTACCCCATTGGCCCCTCTGGAACCATAAATGGCCGTAGCAGAAGCATCCTTAAGGATGTCAATGCTGGCAATGTCATTGGGGTTGATAAAGTTAAGAGGATTGGATCCTTCAGTACTACCTAACTCACCTGCGGAAGCGCTGGGCTTGGTATTTCTACCATCCAAAGGCACCCCATCCACCACAAACAATGGCTGGTTTCCAGACCTAACAGAGGAATTACCCCGGATTCTAAAAGTCACCTCTCCACCTGGGGCACCACTATTATTGATGATGTCCACTCCGGAAACTTTACCCTGGATCAATTGATCGGGGGAAACGTTGACTCCTTTGTTAAAGGATTCCTCTCCAACGCGGTTTACCGCACCGGTAAGGTCACGTTTTTTGGCAGTTCCGTAACCAACCACCACCACTTCATCCAGGCTTTTAACATCCTGCTCCAAATAAATGTCAAGGTTGGTTTGATTTCCGATGCTTACTTCCTGGGAAATATACCCTACAAAAGATACCACCAAGGTGGAAGCTTCATCCCCGACACTCAGCTCAAAGTTACCGTCCAGGTCTGTTACTGTCCCAATTTGACTCCCCTTGACCATGATATTAACTCCGGGAATGGTTTGGCTATCCGAAGCATCCCGGACAGTTCCCCGAATGGTCTTTTCTTGTTGAAGTTTGTTAATTTCTAACGCTGCCTTATTGCCCGAGGAAGGCACTGCAGCTGCTTGTGCTGAGGGGTAGGTGGCCATCGCCATCCCGGTCAGCAGCAGAAGTAATTTTGGATTCATGTTATTGGAAATTTTGGGTTATAAAATCGAACAATAACAAGCCGGGAAATCCCAAATTGATTTTCCTGACTTATGTCATTCATTGGGTCCAATTTCCCTATTCAAAAAAATTAAAGATGTAAAATAAAAACTATGGTCGATTTTGTAAAAACAGCATCAAACAAGACTATCCACCTTCAACATCCCCAAAAACGGTGTTCTGTTCGGGCATTGCCCCTTTTCAACAAAAAAATAGTTGGAGCCGACTGGAATATATTAGGGAAGATTACGTGGAATTTTTATTTAGATATCGACATTTTTTATTGTTCAGACCTGTTTTGGTTCTGAGATAGCAGGGCAAGTCAATACAAGGGGCCGTATATAGTATGTAATATGTTTTATTTTGACAAGAACCATTTTTTCATTTTAGCCCCTGGGGAAAATATGAACTACCATTTTCTAAAAAGTAAATCAATTGAAATTTAGGGTTCTTCTGTGCTTGTAGTTTTGTCCAACCCCTAAAGGGGTTGGGAAAGTTACAAATATATTGCCTCCCCGGGCTTCACCAAGAGTTATTATAGTTGAAGCCTTAACAGGCTACTTTTATCACTTCAGATCTGTGTCACATACCTGTCCATTTCAGGAAACACCCAATTCGTCAATCAAAAATTTGACAAGATTTTTCTCAAAAACGGGAGTTGATGTATTCTGCATAGAGGTTGGTTTGTAAACACAGACCTCAGTTGAGGTGATTGATTAATCAGCCACATCTCAAATTTAAAATTCTACCTAGCTTGAAAGATTATATTGATTAGCAAGGAAACCACAAGGAACCCCAAGCCTGTTAGGCTTGAAAAAAATAACCCCGGGAGCATCCCGGGGTATAATCGGAATATATAGATCCACCCAACTCGGTAGGAGTTGAACCTTAATTGCAACTTATCCACCAAATTAATTGCTGAATACAACCTTGGCTGACTATTCTCCCCCGGTCTGTGAGGACACAGACCGGGCTTTTTCAAAGCCATGACCGTTCGATACAAGTCTCTCTTACCAATTGATTCTTTTAATACAGTGAAGCCTTCAGGCATGGGTAGTTTGTGATCAAACCATGTTTGGAGGAGATCTGTCCCGCGTTAGAGACAGGGGGACAATATGCCTGGGTGGTTTGTGAGGACACAAACCACGATGAGAAAACACGGGAACCGATCTCACATCTCAAATCTCTACTATCATTCATCAATAAACAGTAGTCAACACAACCAATCTCACTTCCGAATGAATTGCAAGTTTTTCCTCACGATCTGGATTTAGCTTTAGGTGGACTTTATTTTTTTCATAATGGAATCCCTCATAGATACCTAAGGCTGTTTCATGGTATTCAGCTGCCCGCTTTTCCAAGTCAGAAAAAAGAATGTTTGCCGCTTCCAATCCATATTCTTGGGGGGTTCTAAAAATAATCTCTGCACCTCCAACCGTAAACAATTCTTTATGGACACTATGCAACTCTCTTCGCATGGCAATGGAGGCCAAGAGATTACTCAAAATCAATGGGCCAATAAGAACCTCACTTTTAAAATTCTTGATCAATATTTCATTGCTGGGGTCAGATAACTCCAAAAGAATATGTGGCTTTTTCTCCCGCCCCTCTAGAATTTCCTCCAACAGGGTATAGCCTACAATGGTCCGAGCATCTGCTTCTTCCTCATCGGTCAACCGACCACTACTTACCAAAATGATATTGTCAAATTTCTCTGGGTGAATACCCCTCAATTCTGATTCCCGGATATAATCTACCTGAAGGTGTTCACAAGCCAAGCGGCCCCGCTGCACACCATGGAGATCAATCTCCTTTTGGCGTTCTTCGGGAGGCCTGAGAGAAACGATGGTTACATGGTAAGCTTCATCTTCATAAGAGCCCAACTCTTTTATCAAGGCAGGTATTTGATGGTTCCAGCCCAAAATAAGCAATTGTTTTATCCCAGAATCTTCTTCTATGGGCAAGGAACCTTTGTATTCAATAGACACATCCGACTCCTGGAAAGTTTCCGGGGCTTCTATTTCAAATTCCGTGTCTTCCATTTTCCTGGCAAGCAATATCAACCGATCTTCTCCTTTTACTTCAAAATCATCGGGTGGATTTAAAAAAGGCTCAAATTTCTGATTTGTTTTTCTGACCACCCCAAGTACAATGGCCGCATCATAATGGCTTTTAATAAAGCCCATTTCTTTACCAATAATTTCAGGGAAATCGCGGGCATAAAGATTATTATTAAAATTATTGGAAAGAAGTTCATTATAAACTTCAGAAAGGCCATAGTGCCGGACATTTTGGGCAATCAAACGGCTAATTATATTATCACTGGAAATAACTTCCAAAGGCCCAGAATAAGCCCGGTAGGCTGCTTTAAGTTTATTCTCATCCTGTATCTCCGCCACCACATAAGGAAGGTCATGGTTAAAATTGCCATTAGCCTCCGCATTGAGTGAAAGAAGTGTTTTAATGGTTTCTACATCTGGGGTAATCAACTCACTTTGGGTATAAGTTTGACTGGGGATAATGATGGCAGAAGCATTAAGGCTGTCCACCCTTCTGAGATGCTCTCTGTCAATCGGGTCACCAGACCGTAGGATGACTTCATTGGCCCTCTCTCCGATTAGGGGATGGTCTTTCAATTCCTGCAAGCGGTCGGGTGTCACATCATCGGATAGGATGATCAACTTTAATTTTCTTACCCCATGTCTTTGCAAAAACTTTTTTAGCCTTCCTGTGGATTGGAATAATTCGGCGGCAATGTGGATGGTACGGTTTGTCCAGCCTAAGATTACAATGTGATTGGTAGCTGTAACGGGGGTCAGGCCTTGTTCAAGTATCCTGATTTTTCGGTTTAGCCATGTGGTAATAATAGCTACCAAAGAACCCAAAAACACCACATAACCAGCTACGGTGATCAAGGTAGAAATTAATCGTCTCCATGTCCCTTCATCATCACCCAAATATCCTGGGTCAGATAGCCTCAAAAATGCCCACCAAATAGCCTCTCCTAATGAATCGGTGGGTTCCCCAGAAGGTAAAACCAATGCCCCGCCAATAACAGACAACAAACCGATCAACAGGGCCACAAAAAACAATTGCACGTGGGCACCCCTGATAAATTGCCTTTCCAGAAAAAAATTGAAGCTTTCTAAAATACGAAGTTTTTTTCTACGCATAAGGTTGAGGAAATAAAAAACGATTTCATTGTCAATGGAAATATCCAGAAACTGCGATTAAAAAACAAATGGGGAAGGGTGTGATGATAATAACAAGTCAAAAAAGGTAAATTATTAAACTAAAAAACCTTGTTGTTAAACTAGTTAATTTATTCCTTTAAACCTGCTTGAATTCAATTCCAACCTCAATAATAGGCGGCCCATTCTGGGTCGGTGGGGAATTTTAAACTGGAAACCTCTAAAGGAGTATGAACCCTTCAGGCTCTTGGAAACCAAAGCTTAATTTGAAAATCAATCTATTCCAAAAATCAAGGTTAATCCCATTACCTAAATCAACCGGGGTTCCACCATCCCGATGAGATGGTATGCCTATAAAAAAGGGTTACCCTTCTACTCCATTCGACCCTGAAGTGGGTAAAATATGGTCCCATAAGGCCTTTAAGCTTAAAAAAAATCTCCTACTCACATCAATAAAAAAAGACCCACCAATATGGCAGGCCTTTTCATTACCCTAGCTTTAAAAACAAAACTAAATCAACTAATATTCTGGATTCTGTTCCATCATTTTATCGATATTGGCATCAATTGTCGATTGTGGGATGGGGAACAGGTTATGGTAATCCTTGATACTTGGTCCACTTTGTGGGTTGTATAGGCGGGTTCTCTCTACCAGCTTACCCATTCTGTTTAGAGTCAACCTTCTGTTTTCTTCAATAATCAACTCACGGGCCCTTTCGTCCAGGATATAATCCAAATCCACCTCTCCAGGAGTCACCAATGATGCATTGGCACGGCCTCTTACGGCATTGATGTCAGCTGCTGCATTGGCCGCATCTCCCAACAAGAAGTAAGCTTCTGCCCTGAGCAGGTAGGTTTCTGCCACGCGCATTAAATACACATCTTTTAAAGAACGACCATAGTTGGCACCTTCTTTTTTTTCGGCATCCCCTTCTACCTTTCTCAACATGGGATAATATTGCACCATGGAATCCAATCGATCTGGATCAAATTCCACTTTTTGGCCGAAATATTCAGACTCCGGATTGTTGTAATAATATTCTCTGCGGATGTTATGTTCAGAATTTCTGATGTCATTAGGATAATCTTCCCAAACTTCGTAATTGAAGTAATCAGTTGGTCTTACCCAGGCAACGCCACGGCCAAGACTATCCACGGAAAGCTGCATGCCCTTTTCGCCATTGGGGTCGGTGATGTCCCACCATTTTGGTCCCCAGGCTCTCAGCCAGGTTACACCTTTCCATTTACTGTTTTCCACGGTTCCGCCAGGAACTGTTCGGGGCTCAAATTGAAGGGCCCAAATGGTTTCCATATTGCCAGAAGAACGGTTGATATTGTCCTGACCATGCAAATCGGAAATTACATCCCCAGGTTCATCGGTATGGGCACCAAACCTTTCGGTCATTAAATGGTATTTTTCATCATCAATTACCCTGGAGGCACTTTCCACGGCATCCTGATAACGCCCAAGGTTGATGTATACTTCAGATAAAAGATGGTCGGCAGCAGCTTTGGTAATGCGGCCTTCCATATCTGTGGTTTCTGGCAACCACTCTGAAGCAAATTCCAGATCTTGCCTTGCAAAATCATATACTTCTTCCCTTGAGGCCCTGGTGAAATCTGCTTTGGGGGCCCTGTACAATTGATCTACAATTGGTACTCCTCCATAAAGATTGGCCAGGAAATTATAGGCATATGCCCTGAAAAAGCGAGCTTCGGCAATGACTGCATTTCTATCTTCTTCACTTTCCCAGAAATCACCTTCTTCTGCATATTGGATAACCGTATTGGCCCTTGGCATCATATTCCTGTAGGCCCAGTTCCAATAGTGCTCCACTGCATAAAGTGTTGGGGTTAACCAGGTAGGATAGTCATGGAAATCAGCTAATGTACGGTCTCCTGTGATGGCAATGTCTGTCCCGTAGTACATGGACTGCATTTTAGACCCATCCTCCCGGAAGTAAAGGTGCCTTGCTGATTCATGGAGGCCTACAATAGCACTTTCAAATCCCTCCTCATTAGTCAAAACCACATCGGAGTTGAGGAAATCCTGGGGTTCTTCGTCCAGAAAATTATCGTCACAAGCACTATGGCTTAAGGCAACCAATAAGCCCATAGCAATGGCCTTATGGCTGGGTGCGAATTTTTGATATATATTTTTGATAAACTTCATAGGTATTTTGGATTAGCTCGTGAAAAGATTTAGAAACTTAGGTTAATCCCTCCGATAATGGTTCTGGAGGTAGGGTACAGATTGGTGATGGTATTATTACCACTTTCAGGATCTGGCCCCATCCAATTAGTAATGGTAGCTAAGTTTCTTCCACTCACATAAAACCTCAAGCTGTTAATTTTCAATCTTTCTGTTATTGGTTTTGGCAGGTCATAAGCAAAAGTCACATCCTGCAACCTGACAAAATCTCTGCTTTGGTAATAACCTCTGCCCAATGGATTGGTATAAGTTAACCCTGGTCTGGTGTTGGACTGATTTTCTGGAGTCCAATAACCTGCATCGAGGAAATTCACGGATCTACCAGGGAAACTGTTTCCAGTACTGGTGCTTACATCCAAAAGGTTGAGCTGAGCATCCCAGCCTGTCATGGCATTGATAAAGAAGGAGAAGGTAAAGTCCTTGTAGCTTAACTGGTTATTAAGGCCCAGTCTGTATTTAGGTTGGGTCTGACCTAACACTTTTCGGTCATCTGTGGTAATGGAACCATCATTATTCTGATCTTTTACCCTTACCCATCCAGGCTGATAACCTTCTGGCAGATCATCTCCTTCTTGGTAGATGCCATCAAACTCATAATCATAGATCACACCAATCGGCTGTCCAATAAACCATCGGTTACCCAGGTCATCATCCTCCTGACCATCACCATCGGAATCCACATAATACAAGTGGTCAATCCGGTTTTTATTAGTAGAAAAAGTAAAGGTAGAATTCCATTGGAAATCTTGGTTTCGGACATTGACCGTATTCAAAGTAATTTCGAAACCATTATTACTGGTTTGACCCAGGTTGGCTGTAGTGGTCCAGAATCCTGTCATGGCAGGTAAGCTTCTGGCCAACAATAGGTCATTGGTAGTCATATCATAATATTCCAGGGTACCGGTAATTCTTCCCTGCCACATTTCAAAATCAACTGCGGCATTGAAAGACTTGGTTGTTTCCCATCCCAAACTTGGGTTAGGCATATATGCTGGATCCGGGAATAAGGCAGTATAGGTTTCGGATCCAAACACATACTGCCAAGAGGATGAACGATCCAATGAACGGTAAGGAGTCACCGCTTGGTTACCCACTTCCCCATAGGAAAGTCTCCACTTCAGCATATCAAAGGTGTTTTGTTGCATCATAAATGGTTCATCACTCATCACCCAGCCTAAAGCTATTGAAGGGAAGGTTCCAAACTTTTTATCTGCTCCAAACACAGAAGAACCATCTCTTCTGGCAGTCAATGTTACCAGGTAACGGTTTTTAAATTGATAATTTAACCTGGCCATAGAAGACACCCCATCTTGCTGGGTAGCTTCTGTTTCAATGATCTGGGTCTGGGCAATGTCAAGATTATTCCAGCTATTGGCATCATTGACAAAGCCGCGTCCTTCTACAAAGGTGCCTTCGGAAAAACTATGGTTCCTGCCATATAATAAGGTCAAATCAAACTTATGATCATTGATTTCCTTGGTATAGGTTACCAAATTTTCATACTGCCAGTTCATCCGGTTTCTGTTGAACTTTCTTCCCAATCCGATATTGTTGATATCATTTCTTTGATAAATCGGCTGGAAGGAATAATCATGATCCCATCTGATATTGGGATTGTAGCTGAATTTATAAGAAAGCCCCTCTACAAAAGGAACATCAATCTCCGCGAAGATATTGGCAAAAAGGTTATTGGAAATTTCCTCATTGTCCATGGTCAAGGCATTGAACATGGGGTTACTTACCAGGTTATCATCTGTTGGGTAAGGCACTGGATCTGTCTCCGCTTCATCAAAATACATTTTGGCATATGGGCTTAACCAGTAGCCATTCAAAACACTGGCCTCCACTCCGGATTGATCTCTTTGGGTAAACTGGGAGTTTATTCCAACTTTTAACCAGTCAGTAATTTGATTTTCCAGATTTAACCTGGCCGATATTCTGCTGGCCCGGTCTCCATAAATCAACCCATCTTCATCCGTATAACTTCCAGAGATAAAATAGTTAGTCTTATCAGTACGCCCGGAAACACTCAAGTTATAAGATTGCTGGGTAGCCTCTTGAGAAATTTCTTCCCATGGATCAATGGTCTTCCCGGCATCATACATTTCCTTTTCAGGAGCATTGAGCAGCTCCCTAACTGGTACTTCAGTGGCATTAGGTTGGTTTTGGGAACGGAAATCCAGCCTTCTTTGCAGGTAACTTTCTGGGGAATATAAAGGCATTTTATGGCTCCAGCCTGAAGCACCGAAATAACTGTTAAACCGGATGGTGGGCTTTTCAGAGGTACCTCTTTTGGAAGAAATCAAAATCACACCATTGGCAGCCCTTGAACCATAGATAGCTGCTGCAGAAGCATCTTTCAAGACTTCCATGGACTCAATATCGTTAGGGTTGATATCTGCCAGATTTCCATTATAGAAGGCCCCGTCCAAAATAATCAGGGGGTCATTACTAGCGGTAATTGATCTTTGCCCACGAACCAAAATATTTCCGCCTTGTCCAGGCCTGCCATTGTCAGTAAACTGAACTCCGGCTACCCGGCCTCTAAGGGCTTGGGCAATATTGGTATTAGGCTGGCTTTCCAATTGCTCCAGGTCCACTGAACTGACAGAACCGGTCACATTTCTTTTGGTCTGGGTACCATATCCGACCACAACCACCTCGTCCAGACTTTTAATATCCGGCTGGAGGGTGACCTCAAAAACTGATTGGTTTCCAACGGGTACTTCCAAGGTTTGATAACCGATAAAGGAAAAAATGAGGGTTTCAGCATTATCGCTGATTTCCATTTCAAATTTTCCATCAATATCAGTAACTGTACCCCTTGAAGTACCTTTTTCCCGGACATTAACCCCGGGGATGCTTTGGTCATTGGCTCCATCAATGACCCTTCCCCGGATCACCCGGTCCACTGGGGTTTTTAATTCTGAAGAATTTTTGGAATTGTGCTCTTTTGGTAGGAAGGGGAAATAGGAATTTCCTTTTCCCATGGCATCTGCTGAAAGCTGAGCACTAAAAGCCAACAGCACCGATGCGCTGAGTAATTTTACATTCATCTAATATTTGGTTTTCGGGTTATTGAAACATCAATCACCCTTAATATTAGAATTATAAAAAATCAAATCATGCAAAATTCAATCAACGCTCGATTTTATAAACTACATGGTTTTATTTACTTTTATTTCCCTTTTTACCATTTATTAAAATATTTTGCCTTTTATATTGTATTTTAGCGAATTGAAATAATCACCCAAAATACCAATGGAATATTCAAAAGACCACCCATTAGCGGAAAAAACCAAATCTGGGGAATCAGGAACCTGGTGGCATGAAGGCAATAAAGGACCACTGGTCAGAATCCCATTCATCAACCAGTTTGGAAGCATGAAGTTTTCCAAAGTCAGGATGGATGAAAATATGCGTCCCCACTTAAATGACGGGATTGAAATTCATTTTATAGAAAGTGGAAAATACGATTGGGTCATCGAAGACCGGTCAATAGAACTGCTTCCTGATGACCTTTCTGTCACTGCTCCATGGCTTTGGAACGGAAGTCCAGCAGGGAAAATGGACATGGGCCAAATCAATTGGATCATTATCAATCCAGAAGACTTTTCACCCTCCAAACCTCTTAACCTTGGCAAATGGACCAAATTATCCCCAGGTTTTCAACAGGAATTGGGCAAACTAATTGCAGACGAGGATGGCTTGGTACTCAAAAAAGCGAAGACCTTTAAAAAGTACTTTACAGAACTTAAAAAGGAGCTGGATGAACAGGAAGAAGGATTCGAAATCATTGTTGCCAACATCCTTGAAAACCTATTGATTGACCTGTACCGTCACCTTTCCAACAGGAAGCAAAAGATCGGAGAAGAAGACCATTTTATTGATACCCTTACCCAAATGATATTGGGTGATTTGACCAAAAAATGGATTGTAGAGGATATAGCTGTGTCCTTTGGCATGGGAAAAACGAAATTCACTGATGAAGTCAAAAGGCTGACTGGTTACCCTCCCAATAGTTTTATCATCAATTTGAAAGTGGATAAGGCAAAGGAATTGATTCTTGGGGAGAATGAAATGGAATTGACTGATATTGCTTTTACCTGCGGGTTTTCTTCATTGCAGCATTTTACCTCCACTTTTTCACAACGAACTGGCATTACCCCTGGGAAATATCAATCCCAAATACGGAAAAAAGGAAAGGAAGCATAAGGAGAAAATTTCTCCTTATGCTTCCTTTCCATATATTAACCTCCTAACGAAAAAAAATAATCCAGGCATGTAGGGAAATTGCGGAAGGGAAACAAAGGGAATTCCATCAAAAGGAGATTTCCACACCCTCCCTCCTACTTCCCCTTTTTAACAGGGTCCGCAATGACGTTAACGACTTTATTTCGGTTCCTTAAATTCGAACTCAGGCAAATACAACCTCGGTTGCTCCCCAACCAATCAATTAATCAATTGGTCTCCAGCACAATTTCTGAAGGCTCAAGTCCTTCAGCAGTGGCTTTCAGGGTGATTTTTCCGGCATTTTCATTGGTTTCAACTATCACCAGGCATTTGCCATGGAAGGCTTTCCTGTAATCTGCTTTAAATGGTTCCAGACTGGCCTGGTAGCCATTGTCCACACCGGCAATATGGCCTTCTCCAACAATTTCAAAATTCACCACGTTGTCAGCTTCTGGCACAAGGTTGCCTTCCTCATCCAAAATATTTACCGTGATAAAGGACATGTCTTTTCCATTGGCTTTTAATTGGATTCTGTCCGGAGTCATTTCGATTCTGGAAGCTTCCCCAGCAGTATGGATTTCTTTTTCCAAAACAACTTTTCCATCTTTTCTTGAAATAACTTTAAGGGTGCCTGGCTCAAATGGAATCCTCCACATAACATGTAGATCATCACCCTCTTTCTTTTTCACACCCTGGGACTCACCATTCAGAAAAAGCTCCACTTCATCAGCTTGGTTGTAATAAGCCCAAATATCCACTTCTTGCCCTTCTTGCCAATTCCAGTGAGGGAATACATGCAACATAGCCTTGTCAGTCCATTCACTTTGGTACATGTAATAACTGTCTTTTGGGAAACCAGCCAAATCAATTATCCCAAAATAAGAGCTTCTGGCAGGATAAGGGTAAGGAATAGGCTCTCCCAGATAATCAAAGCCTGTCCATACAAAAAGCCCTGACATGAAATCCTGGTCTTTGATGGATTTCCAGGTCTCCTCATGGGTGCTTCCCCAATAGGCAGAAACTTGATCATATGCGGATACGGTCAAATCTTCATTGCCTGTTTCCAGTGGAATATCATGGGCTTGAGGCCATCGCATGGTGGTATCTGAAGGGAGATCATATTGCCCTCTTGTTGCCAAGGCAGACATATTTTCTGTAGCAATCAGTTTCTCTCCAGGGTACCATTCCGGAAAATTCTTATGGTCCTTGTGCTTATAATTAAAGCCCAAAAGATCCAAAGCACCAGACTGATAGATATAATTTTTATCGGGGATATTCTCGGTCAAAGCACAGGTTACAGGACGGGTGGTGTCCAGGTTTTTCACTATATCCACCAGTTCTTTGGTGATGGTAAGGCCAGTGCTGTCAAACTGCTCCCTGATTTCATTTCCAATGCTCCACATCATGATGGAAGGATGGTTTCGATCTCTTAGGATCAGATCCTCCAGGTCTCTTTTGTGCCATTCATCCCAGAAAAGGTGACCATCTGCATCCACTTTTTTCTTTTTCCAAACATCAAAAGCTTCATCTTGTACAATAAATCCCATGCTGTCACATAACTGCAACAATTCCGGAGAGGGTGGATTATGGGCTGTACGGATGGCATTGGCACCCATTTCTTTCAATATTTCCAACCGTCTTTCAATGGCTCTTTTATTAACAGCTGCACCCAAAGCGCCCAAGTCATGGTGATTACATACACCTAGGATTTTCATGTATTCTCCATTAAGGAAAAAACCTTCTTCCGGATCGAAAGAGAAATAACGGATTCCCAAAGGAGTTTGATAATTGTCCACCAATTGGTCATTGACATAAACCTCCGTCTGTACCTGATACATATAAGGATTATCCGGAGACCATAATTTTGGAGACTGAACAGAAAAATCCTGCTCAACCAATACCACCGCATTGGCAGCAATCAGGCTGTCTGTTTCCAAAGAAGCAATTACCTTATTTTCCTGGTCAATGATTTTGGATAAGACCTTCAACGGCTGATCTTCCTTACCATCATTTTTCAGGTTCAACTGGAAGTTAACTTTGGCGACATCCTCACTTACCTCGGGTGTTGTCACAAAACTTCCCCAATGGGCAACATGCACCTTTCCTGTTGTCACTAAACGGACATTTCGGTAAATTCCGGATCCAGTGTACCAACGGGAATTAGGCTGTTGGGAATTGTCCACCTTCACTGCAATTATATTGGAGCTATCTCCATAATTCAGATAAGGGGTCAGGTCATAATGAAAAGAGCTGTAACCATTGGGTCTTTTTCCCAAATGTTGGCCATTGATCCAGACTTCTCCATTTCGATAAACCCCATCAAACTCCACCCATGTTGTTTTATTTGCAGCTTCTTTATTTGCAGCTTCCTGTGGCACGGTGAATGTTTTTCGGTACCAACCAATACCAGCTGGTAAAGCTCCGCCTTCCGGCCTTGTAGGATGATCCTCGCTAAATTCCCCTTCAATACTCCAGTCATGGGGAAGTCTTAGGTTTCTCCAATCACTGGCATCAAAATCCATTTGGATGGCATCAGGATGATCCCCCAAATGAAATTGCCAATCTTTATTAAAATCGTGGATCAAACGTGCTTCTTTGGACGGTTTCGTACAACCAAAAAAGGCCAGGAACAATATGGAAGCACCAATTAATGAAAATAATTTTCGCATTTCAAATATTTAATTTCTCGCAGTGGCGCCAAGGCCGCAAATTTTAGTTTTTCTTATTTTGAACAACAACAGATAATATAGGTCACAATAGGTACTTTTTTATCTTTAAATCCGCCCCTGTGTGTCCTATTGTACCTACGTGGTAAATTAATTGCCTATTTTATCTATGGGTAAAACCCTATTGGAACTCCATGCGGTCCACCCAAAGACCACCCATATCATCAGCAAATATCCTGATAGTGTATTTACCGGCATTAATCATGCTTCCTGTGGTAGTATTCAGTATTTTCCACTTTTCATCCTTGACTGGGAAAGTAATTTCTTCATCCCGCATCATCACCCCATTATCTGCTTCTATTTGCAAACGTACTTTAATAGGGTGATCAGAAATGTTCATGTACCTAAACCGGATGAGGTAAATCCCCGCCAAACCTGGATTGACTTCCCAGGAAAGTTCTTGTCGGTTATTTTCTGAAAAGGAGATATAGTCACTTTCCTTAAAGTTTCCTTTTTCAATACCTTCTCCACTAAATTCCGCCAATTCAGCTTCCTGCGTTACCACTGGCCGGGCTTCATCCCCTTCACCCATAGTATATGTGGGTACTACTACAACACTATACATGGACTTTGCATTTTGACCATTTGGACCAAGCTGGATGGTTTGACCTGCTTTGGCCTTTTTCTGATAAACTTCAAAAACATCTCTCCGGCTATTGACAGCCTGGTCTTTGGTTTTCCCATAATTTCCCATCCAATCCGGAAGCGTTTTTACCGCATTATCCATAAGGACAAAAACATTTGATGCTTCCTGAACTTCAAAAGAACCATTAAAATCCTTGTCATTGAGACCTGCATTAAAACAGATCCAATCTGCCCCAAATAATTTATATGGCAATTGGTTAAATTGGAGAGGGCTGTTCAGGTATTGATTTTGCCCATTGTCTAACCATGTTTTCACCTCCGCCTGGTCTTCATCTGTTGTTTTCAAAGCAAGGATGTTTTTTGGCGAACTTAGAGCAGGAACTGGATTTTCTATTGGGCTGGCAATGGCAATTCCTGAAATGAGAGCTTGGCCTGAAGTGATTTTTGGGAAAGAAATGGTCAACAGTCCATCTTTGGATTTTCCTTTTACCACCTTTTTCAAAGCATGGTCATGACCTACCTCACTCCAGACATCAAGGTTTTGCAATACCGTATCTCCTGAAACGGCTACATCAAAATCTCTCCATCCCTCAGCGTCCATTCCTCCACCGGTGCCATACCAAGGTTCATTAAAGTACAACTCAACAAGATATTCACCATCAGGCAGCGGAAATTCAAATTTCAGTTTATGCTTTCCAAATCTGAAATTCTGGAAAAGTTCCCATTCTTTAGTGCCCTTGATAGGATCATGAATTCTTCTTTGGCTGGCATAGAAGGCAGGCAAATCTTTAAAATCATCAGTCCAGGATACAGACCCCCAAAATTTATCATTTGAACGGGGAACATCTGCCATCCATAATTGGCCATGTTGATCGGTGAAATCAGGTCCGCCGGCATTTACCCTGTAAAGGTATTCATACCCTTCCCGGCCTTTCAAAAGATCTGTATCCTCATACAGTTGATCAAATTCTGGAGCCTTCGGAAGGTGGTGCAAAAGAATCATATCTTCCGCCACAGCTTCTCCATCGACATAGCCAATGGCTTTTAATACATTGTATTGGATATCTACCTGATCCCACTGAAAATTATAACCCAGTCCCGGGTTGGATTTCTTACCTAGGGATTGACCATTTACGCCATTAAACAACTCTACTTCATCACAATTAGAGAATACAACCAAACTGTCTTTCACTCCAGGTTCGGTCCACCGGTTAGGCCAGGTGTGGGAAACAATATAGACCATCGGTTCCGTTTCTTTTGGAGCATATTCCGAACGGAACATGAAATAAGTGTCTGTAGGCTCCTCCCAAGGGGTTACCAATCCTTTATAATTGATGGGGCCTACCCTGTCAATATCCCTAAATGCTTCCCCGTTTTGGATTCTACCAGGGTTTTCATGGGAATTAAACAACCAATGGAATTGTCCTGCAAGGCTGTCTTTATGCTCCTCAGCTTCCCTGACCTTGATCTGCATCAACTGGTAAAAACGGTCTTCACTGTAAATACCATCCTGGTCAAATGGCCCTTCTGTATGAAGCCCCAGGGTCCTCCAGGCACCAAATTCTCCATTTAAAATTTGTTCACTCAGTTCTTCTCCATATTGATGTGGATCTCCACCATAAGTTCCTGACCAGTTTTGAATCACATTCCAATCAGTACCCTCACCACCATTACAGGTAGTAACCAACCTTTGAGAGGAGGTGGAAGGATCCATCTCCCGGATAATTTCGGTACATTCTTTAGCAAAAGCCTTAGGGATGGTACTTTCATTTTGCAAGCCCCAAAGCACCACGGACGGACTGTTTCTTCTTTCCTTGACCCAATCTCTTAGTCGTTTCTTGAAATTCTCTCTAAAGTCAGGGGTGTCATACCAGATATGGGCGGAAAATTGGGTCCAGAAAAGAATCCCGTTTTTATCCCACTGCTCATGATATTTGAAATTATGGGGCTGGTGCGCATCACGGAATGCATTAAACCCTGCTGCCAGCATTTGATCCACCCTGGATTGAACTTGCTGATCAGTAAAGGCATGGCTTTGGCCCATCAAATGCTCATATTCACAAATCCCGTTGATATATAATGGCTCTCCATTGATAAAGAAACGATGGTCACCATCATTCCTTCCTGCTGGCCAGCTGACCCAACGGATTCCGTAAGGAGTTTTCAATTCATCTATTACCTGGCCATTTTCTTGGACTTCAGTGACCATAGTGTACAGGTAAGGATCCTTTGGCGACCAAAGGTGTGGGTTTTCCAATACAGGCGTGGCCTGCTGGAATTTTTCGATCTTACCCGGGGCTATGCTGATTTCCTGCTTTTGTTGGTCAACTTCCTCGCCTTTGGCATCTAAAAGCCTGTTGACAAGGGTTAATTTGCGGGTTTCTTTTCCATAGTTTTTTAGTTCGGTATTGATATGAAGCTGGGCGGCTTCTTTGCTGATTTCTTCATCACTCCAGATATGGACCCCAAAAGGTTCTATCCTAACAGGGGCAGTTACTACGAGGGAAACCGGCCTAAAAATCCCCATTGGCTGGGAACCTTCAGAAAATCCCCATTCACCGGAACAGCCCCCGCAAACCCAGGGCAAGTCAGCAATCATTGCGGGATGGTCAGCTTTTACGGCGATGGTATTTTCACCTTCAAAGGAAACGGCATCGGTGATGTCCAGGGTAAAGGTTGTCCTACCACCTGCATGTTCTCCTACTTTTTCACCATTGACATAAACGGTGGCATAGGAACCAACCCCTTCAAAAAACAGAAAATGCTGTTTTCCCTGATTTTTCGGGTCCAGGTGAATTTGCTTTCTGTACCAGGCTGCACCATGGCGGTTACCATGCTTCATTCTCCGGAACCCTTCATACTGATCCCAGTTATGAGGCACATCCACCTTAAGCCAATTTTCATCATCAAAGTTGGGCTGTTCGAAATTCTTCTCGATTAAAGGCTTGGGCCCTGAAGCAATAGTCTTCCAATTTTGGTTGAGGGAAATTTCTTGTCTTACTTCTTGTGCATTCAGCCTTAAAACCAAACTGCAACTCAAAAGCATGACGAACCAAAAACTCTTAATAAAATTAATAAACATGTATTTTTATTGTTCTGATTTTCATTATTCTATACAGCAAAGAACTCAAGGTGAAGCGTAAAATACTTTTGAACAATTCCCTTATTACCCTTTGCGAACTTAGCGTCTTTGCGTGAATATATTTTTCTCGCAGAGATGCAGAGGACGCAAGGAATTAATATTCACAAAAAAACAGCTATTGGGTGTCAAACTCAATTCATACATCTCTCTCTAACATCTCCTTAATAAAACACCCAATCTACGGCTGCTTTTTGCTCTTCACCTATCAATCCAACCTCCCTGGATTGGATTTCCTGACCTGCATCAATGGCTCCCAGGATCAGCACTTTCCCCTCTCCCAAAACCAACTCATTATCTCCTGCTTCAAATTCATAAGTATGGATATTAACCGGTGGCAATCCAGCGATCTCCATAGCATTGGCCAACTGCACCTCTGCCTGTCCTCTCATATTCCCTGCTGCATTGGTTTCCAGTGTAGGTGGATTCAGGTAATGCTTATCTCCGGTATTGAAAAAGCCAACAACCAGTTTGATAGGCTTTTCATTGCTGAATTGGAGGGTAATTCCTTCATCATCCAGTTTCTCCGAGTTCAACTTAAGGCCTTCCAATCCTTTGATTTCATCCGCCAAACGGACAATGGAACCTTGATCATCAGTAAACACTTTATATCCTGCTTGGGCAGTAAAATCAGCATAAACTCCTTTCCAGTTGATTGCAGCTTTTTGCCAGGGGTCCACTTCTTTTTGGGGCATTTGCCCATCCTTGCTGTTTTTCAGCAATTCGATATTCCGCTTCAAACTGGCCAATTCCTCTTCATAATGCGGCAACAATTCTATCCAATGCTTGTTTTTCCCATCATTACCACCAACAGGAATTCTCCTCATATTGGTTTGCATGCTGTTGGCATAATGATAGGAGTCCTTAGTAAGGTCCACCAACTTTTTATAATGTTCTACGCTTTTTTCCAGGTAAGGAACGGCTTCCTCCAGGTCTGAAACTTCATTGGAATATTTAAACTCCAAAACCTCCATGGCAGCTCTTACTTTGGCAGCAAAGAAATCAGCAAAAGCTTTATAGGCATATACATCATTTTTCAACCTTTCAAATTCGGCCTTATCCCCATTGACCATAGGAGCTGCTTTTTCAATGGCTTCAACAGCTTTTTCTCCATGGGCTTCTACTTCCTGAATAATTTGAGGAGGAGTTTCGCCTTCATGAGGCTGACCTTTCCATTCTTTTTCTGCATAATCCACCAAAATCTCCCCTACTGGTCCACAGGATTCATAAAATCCTGGGTACACCCTCCATTTGTAAGGATTCACCAATTGGCTTCCAAACATCCCCAATAGCAAGGTCTGTCTGTTTCCTTCTGTAATGCCAAATCTCCTTAAAAGTTTAGGAGCAATTTCACCGGTTTCTTCATAGGCTTCCAGAATGTACCTGCCGCCTTCTCCGGCATCATATTTATTTCCCACCATTTCTGTCCAATAGGCAATTTCATCTTCCCGGTCTCTTTGACTTTCCCAGGCATACCTACCCCAGGCTTTATACCAAATCCAATCCCTTTCTATCTGAAGCAGACGATCCCCTGAAGCTAACTTATCAGCCGTATAAGGCCAGTCCCAATAAGAAGCCTGGGGGTAAAGGTGAAGGGCATTGGCACCATGAACTTCATGCATGGCTTTCACACTTTTTTGGATAAAATCCGGAGAACCATAGCGAAATGGCTCCAGGTTTGCCAAGATATGTACGTTGGAAATATGGATATTGCCTTTGGAGCTCAAGTCCCTGTGAATTTGGGACCAAGGTCCTCTTGGCTCATAAGTCGTCAATGATTCACCATTGTATTTATGCGTAGTGTATAAATTCTTATAGATGGGCAATGATTTCTCCATCACCAACGGGGCATTGGTATCATGGGCCCGAAGGATAATTGGTGGTTCTTCATTCGTCCCTAAAGCCTTTAATCCATCCTTTACTCCAGGGATGACGGTTTCGGTAAACCATTTCACATCGGTTTCTTCTCCGGACATGGCCTCCCCGAGAGCCACCAAAAGACCCACATTTGGATATTTTTCGATAAAAGCTGCAATGGATTTTTGAGTATAATCAGCAATAAAAGGCAAAATAGGCCGGCTACGGTCCTGGGTTTTAATCCCGTGGTGGTCAGCAAAAGGTTTTGAAACGATGATGTTATAAAACATCTGGATAACCCAAATTCCCCGTTTATCGGCTTCCTCAGTAATAAACTTAAACATCTCCTCATTTTTTTTGAAGGTTTCATCATCCACCTCCACGGCATAAGGATAATCCTCCAGTTTTACCAGAGAAGCAAAAGGGTGCCCATTCCACAAGTACAAAGAATTCATGCGGTTTTCTACCAGCATGTCCAGATAATCAATCCAGAGTTCCTTATCGTAAAACCAAGGAAAATTTTCAGGGGTGTAAGGATATTCATAAACCCCTCTACCGGGAAGATATTCGGTTTTCTGCATCCCAATACAAGCCCCGCGAAGTACCATTTCTGGTTCATCGGTTAGATTGATGGAAAAATCAAGTTCACCTTCTTTTTTCAAACGGTTGGCTAAATCAATGGCACCATAAAGAGCACCAGAACCATCCGCACCCTGAACAGCAATTAGCTTATCTTTACTGGAAATTTGGAAACCTTCATCCCCTGGTTTCTCGCCGGATGCGGGTTCAAAGCCATTTTGGGTCAACCAATCCGAATAAATTTCATCGTCCCACGTTCCTAAGGCAATGGCCTTTCCTTTACCGTTCCAGTTTTGGGGAGAAGTGCTTTGAACCTCAAACCCTGCCATGGTAAAGGCTTCCATAAGTTTTTCCTTTCCAAATTCCACTCGGTTCGAGGCTCCTTCAGTGGAAATTAGAGTAATGCTTTCCTTTTGGGAGCAGCTGCCCAAAATCAGGGCAAAAATCAATAACTGAATAATGGGAAGTTTCATGGTCTTTTGGGCTTTTAATAAATTGAACATTTGGTTATCACAACTTTTATGGCCTGATAGATTTAATTGCTAATCTTCTCAAATTTCAGGGAGAAATTCTACTCCTTTTTTTTGCAATTACCTATCAAAAATTACCTGATTCTTGAAAGGCTTAAAAGGAGTCATTCCCTGAAAATCCCTTAGAGGACATTTTCAAGAAAAACTCCTTTAACTAAAAAGCTTATGGAACTAAGCATTAGGCCAATGAGAAACTGGGGAATTAGCTTTCCTGAAATACTTCTTTCATATATTCCACGTTGGAACCGTAATTGTACTTCCTGTTATGAACATCATCCACATCTCTGGACCGCTCAATAATGAGCCAACCGGACCAGCCCATTTTGTCAAGGGTCTTTTTGATCTTTGGCATATCAAATGCCGGATCGTTTTCTATCAATTCACCGTCGGTATTTGAACAATGGATTTGGGCAATATTCTCCGCTCCCAACTTTTTGAGTTCACTTGGAATATCCCTTCCATCCCTAATCGCATTGGCAAAATTGTAAGAGATCTTCACTCCAGGGGAATTCACATCTTTCAGCAATTCCAATTCTCCCTCAGCATCAAGAGCAGTTTCCACGGCAATCACCCCACCAATTTTATGGGCTTTTTCCCCTGCCATTTTAAGTCTTTCCACGATGGCAGGCCTCAATTCTGGCTTTTTGACCAAATCCCCGGGTACTCCCAAAGGCAAATAGGCAATCTTTATTCCCATGGCATCCATCGTATCCACGGTATCCTGCACCATTTTTGGAACGGTCGGCCTTTCGGCAAAGGACTGGGCATAAAAACCCGACATAGCAATAGAGCTGATTTCAACACCCTGCTTTTTGGCTTCTGCCAGGAACTTTTGTTGCATTTCCGGATCTCCCAGTTTGCTATCAAAAGTTACCCGGTCACCCAGGCCACCCATATCCATTTGGATTCCATCTGCGTTGATCTCATTGGCAAATTCAAAAGCGCTTAGTTTTTGCCTTTTAAGGATCATCCAATCACAAACGGCCACTTTATAACGTTCTTCACTTCCAAAGCCCAAACCACTGGCTGATGAACAGCTGACCAAGGCCTGACCGGACATAATTCCGGTTCCTATTAAAGCAAGTGATTTGATAAACCCTCTTCGGCTTGAGGTCAATTCTTTATTAGTTTCTTTATTCATGTTGTAAAACTTATTCCCCTTATTTTCTGGATTTTTTACAGTAAAAATTCATTTCGCCTAAATAGAAATAAGGAAATGAAATTTAGGAAACAATTTAAAAAGCTTAAGTGCAGTGGCTATCCTGTACCTTCATGTCAGAAACTTTAAGGCTTGTCTACGATTAAAACTATGGCCATTTTTCCTAAATACGTCTATGTCTAAAGAAACTTGTCCTCGTTTGCAACGAGGACAACTCGTGAATTCGGCATTTGCAATGCATATAATAATTTCCTATTTTAAGTAATCATAATTTTTTCATTTATCATGTCAAGAGACAAATACTTTATCCAAGATCAAAATAGCACCTATTTCTTAACGCTTACCGTAGTTGATTGGGTGGATATCTTTACTAGAGTAAATTACAAGGATATTATTGTTGATTCCCTTAACTTTTGCTGTTCCTCAAAGGGACTTCACTTAAATGCTTGGGTTATAATGAGCAACCATCTTCATTTAGTCGGCCGATGTGAACACCCTCATTTGATGTCGCATTTCTTAAGAGATTTCAAAAAAATTTACAGCTAAAAATATCATCAAGGAAATACTCAATGTAAATGAAAGTAGAAGCAAATGGCTATTGGAAAGGTTTACTATCTACGCAAAAAACTCTAAAAGGCACAAAGATTATAGGTTTTGGAAAGATGGAAATCACACTATTGATTTTAACAATAACAATATTGATGTCATCCAAAAAATTAACTACATCCATAATAACCCTATAAAAGCTGGAATTGTGGAATCTCCTGAACATTATGTTTATAGTAGTGCCAGGGATTATATGTTAGGCACGAAAGGGTTGGTTCCAGTTGAAATTATTTAGGATACTATTGCTACGAGCAATGCTAATGCGAAACTCAAAAGCCACATTGCAATAGCCCTCGTTTGAAACGAGGGCTATCTTTTTTATTACAGCTGCGTCCAGAAAATGGTCCTCGTTTGAAACGAGGACCAGTCATGCTGGCTTAAAATATTCAATAAACTCCCATTTCCCAAATACCCGGATGGCCATTCAATATCGTGACTTTTAAGTATCGGGCCTTCCCTACTCCTTCTATCCAATGAGGGGTTCTGACCTTCTGGTTTTCCTGCTTCATTACTTCCTTCCACCGGATTCCGTCTTCTGACTTTTCCAGCTTGTAAGCATGCCCAAAAACTGGATGGACAAATGCTAAAGAGATTTTCTTTACTTTCTTGGCTTTGCCTAAATCCAGCTGCAAAGAGGGTTTGGGATCAGTTTCTCTGGCCACCCAACTGGTATAATTGCTGTTGTCCACGGCATTTTCTGGGCCATAAGTAAAAGTCTTGGTTGACGACTTTTCATTGGGTCCGGATAATCCATCCAAGCGATTCGGATTGACATCCATGTTGGCTTCCACCTTTTTGGGCCCTTTCCAACTGGAAGCTGTAATTTTGGCGATCTCCAATTGTTTGGAAGAAATACTTTTATCTTTACCCAAATAGCCTACGCCTTCAAAATTAACTTCCATGGGTTTTATGGTCCCATCAGGGTTAAACTCCAACTCATTGGCAAACACCTGCCGGGTGGTGCCGCCTTCTCCATATTCCAAATAGGAAAACAGGTACTTATCTTCTTCCGGAACCTTGAAAATATTACCATGACCGGGCCCCCAAACCCCTGTTTCAACATCTGAATGGATGAAAATATCCGGCCCCTCAGGTTTTTCAAAAGGTCCTAGCGGTCCATCCTTACTGATCATATAGGCATTTTTATAATTGGCATGCCCTGACAAGGTATAGAGATAATAATAAATCCCATCTCTTTTAAATAAAGTCGGTCCTTCAGAATACCCTCCATGGTTGGTGGAGATTTTTACAAGTTCACCATCAATTCCCGTCCAATCCTCATTGAGCTTTGCGGCATTTCGCCTTCTCCAATAGACATAAGCACTGCCATCATCATCAATAAAAACCTCTGCATCAATATCGTTAATCAATGGCTTGGCTTCACTATTTGCCTTTTCAGGTTCATTGAAGTAAAGGCCATCACCATTGACAAATTCATAAGGACCCTCCGGGTGTTCAGCTACCATGACATAAATGCCCATTGAATCATCGGGCTTTACAATGGTCGGAAACAAATAAAATTTCCCCTCCTTTTTCCTAGGCCTTCCCGGTGCCCAATATCTAAAATAGCCAGTTTTTGAGTTTCCTTCTTTATCGACAAATTCATAGGGTTTGCTCCAGTCTACCCCATTTAAAATGGTCCCATCAAAACTCCAATTCACAAAATCCTTGGATTTCCAGACCACGGGAGGCCCCATTTGAGCTAGTCCCCTATCAATATCCGTGGTCCCAAAAAGGTAATAAGTTCCATCAAAAAAAGCGACTGATGGATCTGCAATGTTATCAGGCAAAATTGGATTAAACTTTTCCTGTCCATAGGAAAGGTTGACCCAAATAAAGCTGGCCATTATAACCATTGCAGACTTTTGAAAAGGCCTGCTTTTTATTATTTCTTCAATATTCCAAAACATAGAAATGGTTTATTTACTCAATTTAACTTTACCGACATTGACAGATTGACCTTTCAATTCCATTTCAATGGTTTTTCTTTTTACCTCTAATGTCTTTTCAACCGGCTCCAAATTGGTTGGGTTTTCCAGTGAGTTTACCGCAGCGAGGTCATCACTGGCCATTTCCAAAAGGATTCCTTTTCCATTACCTCGATACCTGCCATTCAAGTCAATAATCACTTTTTGAGGTTCCTTAGAAATATTGACCACTTTAAAGATTAACTCATTAGTGTTTTCATCAATGGTAGCTGAGGCATAAAGGCCATCTTCCCCGGCCAAACTTTTATCAGCTTCAGTAATAGGTACTACATGTGTACCTGGATTGGTAGAGAATAATTTTTGGACATAGTAGTTTGGTGTACCATAGGACCTAAGGTTGTCAAACCAAATCAAATCCGGGTTCCATTGCCAACCTTCAACATGTGCAAATAATGGAGCATAAGAAGCCAACCTAACAACCGCTGCATTTCTCTCCAACCCGGTCATAAAAGCTGCTTCTGATAGGGCTGCTTCCCAGTTGTTTCGCTTCAATGCTTCCCTTGTCATATTTGTATGCGCCGCATATTCCCCTGCAAAAACTTTAGGACCATTACGGTCATAGTCATCATATCGACGGGCATTGCTGCGGAACCACTCAGGTGATCGGTAGTAATGTTCATCCACCAGTTTTGCATCCATTTTCTTCAATTCTCCCCATAGATATTCAAATTCCCTTCCATCAGGAAATGGACCTGAAGTACTGACAATGGTCACATCGGGATAAGCTGCACTTATGGCTTTTTGAAAAACTTTGGCCCTCTCGATATACTGCGGTCCCCAGTTTTCATTACCAACACCTATAAATTTCAAGTTAAAAGGTTCGGGATGCCCCATTTCAGCCCTTTTGGCTCCCCACTTGCTATCCACAGGGCCATTGGCAAATTCTATTAAATCAAGAGCATCATTTACGAATGGATCTAAAGCTCCAATAGGAACTTGCTCTCCAGTATTAAATTGGCAGGCCAAACCACAACTTACGATAGGCAATGGCTCTGCTCCAATATCCTCAGCCAGTTGGAAATATTCAAAAAAGCCAATGCCAAATGACTGGTAATAATCCGGGGTCGTCCTATGGGAAAATTCAATATTCCAACGGTTCATCATCACTTCCCGGTCTTCCATTTCGCCAATGGTTTTTTTCCATTGATAGCGGTTTTCCAGATCAAAACCTTCCACAATACATCCACCGGGGAATCTCAAAAATCCGGGATCCATATCGGCAAGCAACTGCACCAAATCCTTTCTCAGGCCTCTTTTATGGCCTTTCCAGGTATCCTCAGGAAACATGGAAATCATATCCACATCCAATTCCCCTTCTCCTTCCAGCAATAACTGAAACTGTACTCCATCCAGGGTTTTGCTGGAGTTCATCACAATTTTATATTCCTTCCACTCATCGGTAAAACCGCTGACTGATCCCTTCCCAATCACTTCATTTCTGTCCAATAATTTGGTGGTAACTTTTAAGTCTTCACCTTTTGCAATTTTGGCGATAAAAGTAACAGTATAATCCAGGCCTTCCTTAACTGCAATACCACGAAATCCTCCATTACTTATTCCAAAGTCACCTTGGTTATTGAGTCTTTGGATTCGGAGGAATTTTTTATTGGCTCCTTCCGGGTGGTTGCGGTTAAAAACATAACCATAGGCACCATGGTCTTCCACCCTTCCCCATCCCATCAATGGATTTTTGAATTCGAAAGAGTAGTTTTTGATCATTTCTGCATAAAGACCTCCATCTGCAGCAAAATTGATATCTTCAAAAAACAAGCCCCACATATTTGGGGAAATGTCCGTTACTTTTTCTTTGAGATCCACCTCCAATTCGGTTGGCTCATTTTGGGCATTTGTCAGCAATGGCGAAATCAAGGCAGCCATTCCCAACAATAGGGTTTTGGTCTTAAACATATTTAGTTTTTTTTATTAATTGGGATTTAGGGTTTAATTGCCAATAAGGCAAAATTGGTCTTTTAAAGATATAAAAAAATAATTAATTGTTTTTTATACACTTATATAAATACTCTTCCAACTCTTTTTAATTCTTTATTGTTTGAACAAGTTTAGCTTTGTTTTTTGATTGGGGCATATAATTTACAAATTAATTGAATAGGAGGGTGAAAATTTAACCTTCCCGCAAAGGAAAAAAAAATGGCGGTCCTGTAACCTTCCTCAAAAAGCTATTACCCATAAAAATGAGATTTTCAATTGACTTTAAACAAAAAAGCCCTTCAAATAAAGGGCTTTTATAATGATTATCTAATCAACAATTAATTTCCATCAGGTTTGATAATTGACACCCGGGGACTGAGTGGCCAATAGAATTCCTCAAAAGCCGGAGGGTTTGCTGGATTGTAGGTTGGAATATCCGGTTTTATCCATTTCACCAAATCCAAATCTGTTTTCTTCAGACCTTCCACCACACAGCTGGCC
This sequence comes from Echinicola jeungdonensis, assembly GCF_030409905.1. Classification (NCBI taxonomy): domain Bacteria; kingdom Pseudomonadati; phylum Bacteroidota; class Cytophagia; order Cytophagales; family Cyclobacteriaceae; genus Echinicola; species Echinicola jeungdonensis. Next base: position 2,261,250 of record NZ_JAUFQT010000001.1, on the reverse strand, counting down.
AATTGATATGCGCCATAAGTGCTGAAGTGGGTATTGTCAGCAAAATCTTCTTCCTGCCCTTCAAAGGTCCCTGCAGGAAAATGGACAAAAGCCTTTTTGGATTCCGTTTCTCCCCAAGCTTCATATAAAGTCTTGCTCATGGCATTGAGATCAATTAGGGCCACATTCTCTTCCTCGGCCAATTGACGCATCGCTTCGGGATATTCTTCCAGGGTATTGATAATTTTTCCATTTTCATCAAAACTCCTGCGATGCATGGAGGTTACCAAAACAGGAATACCTCCCTTTTCTTTAGCAGCAGCCATAAATTCCCTAATCACCTCCTGATAGGAAGTAAACGGCTCAACATGGGCATTTCCTGGTTTTTGGTCATTATGAGTAAATTCAATGAACAAATAATCACCGGGCTTCATCATACTCAATATATTTTCCAACCTGTTATGCCATCTGAATGCTTTAAGGGTAAGACCGGATTCTGCATGGTTTCCTATAACCACTTTGCCAGGCTCAAAAAAGGCGGGAAACATTTGTCCCCAAGCAGCCCAGGGTTCATTGGCCTGATCCACGACAGTGCTGTTACCAGCCAAAAATACGGTTGGGGCAGTATTGTTAGGGGTAATCTCTATCCCCGCTACTTTTGGCATATCTCCATTAAACTCAATAGTCAATTGGTGGTCCCAGTGCAAATAGTCATGTTCTCTGGATTTTAACTTCACCTTTTTATTAGTGCCGGCAATTTCAGGATAGCGAATATGGACGGAAAAATTCTTTTCAATTATTTCTCCAGATTTGGTTTCAGTTTTTCCCACCATCAATCTTCTGTTTTCTACTCTAATGGTGCTGGAAGAAGTTCCCTCTTTATCCCCTAAAATTACTTTGACATCATAATTTCCTTCAGGAACATCTACGGTAAAGAAAAAAGGGCTCTTAGAACTTAAAAAATCATTTTCCAGAACATTTCCTCCCCGGTCAGCAGCTTCCAATTCCGGAGCATCCAAAAAGCCAAACCCTTTGGCAGAATCGTACATATTCTCAGGTCGAACTTGATGGTATCCTTCGGCAATCTTTCCTGTGCCAAAATCAAATTTATATGTGGAAGATTGAATTTCTTGTTGTTGGGTTTTACAGGAAATCAATGAGCTGCAAATGGCAAAAGCCCCTATCCCGAGGCAATATATAAATGAGTTTCGCTTCATTATTGGTTTGTATTGAGTTTATTAGACATAGCTCCACACTTGAACAGAGGGATTAACTTTATTCAACCAATAAAATTAACGATCCCAGTCTGGGAAACTGTATGGTTTCGTTATGGTGGAAGGAGTTGAGAGTTGTGAGATATTAGATATGAAAAACGTTTACTTCCCTAAATAGCGTTGACCCTTTTGTTTAAAAATCTCATTTAAAGTCCATCGGGCAAATATGAGCCAAAGGCGTGTACTTCCCTAAATACTAAAACTTCCATTTTACCAAAGGCACCAATTACCCTATTTTTTTAGGCCAAAACCAATAATGTTATTAAATTATAGTACTGTTATCAAAAGCCATTTTTCCAACAATAATCTAAAAGAAAAGGCATTAAAGGTTAGTCAACCCAAAATAAACAGCAATGAAAGCATTAGGAAAATATTCATTTGGCATGGGGGATCGATTTGGATTGGAAGGAGATGCCCAGTTAAAGGCCATACTCCATGCCAATGCTAAGAGAATAAACATTACTCCAGTCTGGAATAAATCCCACCGGGAACATTTGACCGTCAATTCCAAACCTGAAATTGTCCGGAAGGAAGCAGAAATTGCTATCAAGAATCTTAATTTTAAAGACCCCTATTTTGTGGACGCAGACCACATCAATTTTGACATCGTGGACGATTATATTCCTTATTGCGACTTTTTTACGATTGATGTGGCTCAGTTTATCGGAAAAGCTCCATACCAGAAGGAAAAGGATGCCTTTTTACAATTTGTGCAACCCTACCAAGGTGCGCTATATATCCCGGGAATAAAGAATTCTATAACTATTGATGAAAATGAGCTGAATGAAATTATCAATACTTTTTTATTTGCTGCTAAAAAAGCCTCAGAGGTGTATGAGCATATCAGTTTAAAAAAGGATGATGATTTTGTTGTAGAGGTTTCCATGGATGAGGTGGCTAAGCCTCAATCTCCAATTGAACTTTTCTTTATTCTTGCTGCCCTTGCCTATTACAAAGTTCCCGTCAGTACCCTTGCCCCCAAATTTACTGGTAGGTTTAACAAAGGAATAGATTACGAAGGGGAATTGAGAATGTTTGAAAAGGAATTTGAGGAAGATCTTCAGGTTTTAAAATTTGCCAAAAAAGAATTTGGGCTTCCTGATCAATTAAAACTTAGCATCCATAGCGGAAGTGATAAATTTTCCATTTATCCTGTCATGAACCGCTTGATCAAAAAACATAATGCAGGAATACACGTCAAAACAGCGGGCACTACCTGGTTAGAGGAAATCACGGTATTAGCAGAAAGCAGCAAGGAGGGTTTTGATTTTGCCCTCAAAGTATATGAGAAAGCCCTGGATCGTTATGATGAACTGACATCCCCTTATCCTGATGTTTTAGACATTGATAAAAAAGCCCTACCCAGCCTAGAAAATCTTAAAAATGATGGCAAGGAAAAAATGGCCCAAGCTTTAAGGCATGAACCAAGAGGAAATCGGATGAACCCCCATTTAAGGCAATTGATGCATTGTGCCTATAAAATTGCTGCTGAAGAAAGGGGAGAATTTTATAACCTAATGACCCTGCACCGAAGGGCCATAGAGGAAAAGGTGATGGAAAATCTTCTGGAGAAACATATTAAGCCGATATTTTTTTAGTATTGAGTAGTGAGATTTAAGTAATGAGTCCGGAAACGGAGTCGTTGACGGCCCATCAACTCTGCTCAGGGGCTAGCACTATCTACTTGATACAAAAATCTTGATTCTAATCCATTACCATTTCAACTCATCACCTATTAATCCAAGGCATTGGATGGCTGCTAATCCCCATTGGGCTGTGGCATTGGTGGAGACATGGGCCTCTTCCATTGGCCTAAGCACCTCATCCCCTTCCAAAGTGCGGACATAAGGTTCCCTGAGGCGATAACCTGCCCCTCCTCCTACAAACTCCCTCCAAGCTCTCTGGGCCAACTCTGGGTCATTTTTTATTTTTGCCGCATAGGCCGTTAGTCGGCTATGGCCCTGGCCAAGGTTCATTTTCCCCAGGGCATTACCCAATACTTCCTCCTGCTCCTCTTCTCCGGCATTATAAAGTTCACAATATTGGATCCAAGCAGCTTCGAATTCCGGCATGTCTATATTCTGTACCAATTCTGCACAAACCTCCATCAAACCGAAGACAGCACTCAAATGAGAAGCTGAGGCCCGTTGATGATCCACCCTATCAAATTCGCCTGTTCTCAGGTCCATTTTAGCTCCTGCGGAGAAAAAACCTTTGGGCTGGGCAGCAATGGTCCGCATGCTGTTCATCAATTTTTCCTTGACCTTATCGTCACCGGTGCGTTCCCATTCTGTAAACCAAGCGGCGGAAACTGCTCCATAATCGGTACCAAAGCTGACATAAACTTTATTGGGGTCACTTTCGGTATCCCAAACGGACTGATCGGTCACCTTTCTGGTGGGAGGAATTTCCTTTAAAGTTTCAACTGCATTTACTTGTTCCCTCATTAGGTCTCCAACTCTTTCATCTGCAGTCAGGTAATAGTAAAACCTTCGGTTAGCCGCCGTGCTGATCCTTAATTGTTTGGCACTGCAGCCCCAATGCTGGACATTATGCCGGCTTCCCAATGGGGCAAAACGCCCCAGATGGTGAACATCCACTTCCCCAGTGTGCCGGGTCATCGCTTCGGCCATCCGGAAAACATCCGCTCTACCGGTCCTTAAAAAATAATACCATAGCCAAAGGTCGGTGGACAATTCTGAGTTGTCCCAGGCAAAGCCTCCTACATCATAACGCCAGGTATGCCTGTCAAAATCATAGGAATGCATAACATCCCCATAATCCCAAAAGCCATACCATCGGCGGTCATCCACCTGTTGGTGGTAAAATTCAAAATAGGCTTCCAAATTATCCTCAATTTTGGATTTAATTAAGGAGCTTCGGTCCGGGAGATCCCAAATTTTACCAAAAACCCCAACCTGATGCAAATAGGCCGGTTCACAACAAACCACGGCGGGTTCCTGGATTCCATTGGCCAAAGCATTGAAAGTTTCGTTTTGAGGAGTTTCCTCAAGTATCCAAAGCTTCATTTCACTGGTTCTGGCAACCCCCATTGGGGTTCCAAAACCTGGTTCATAATCCTCATAGGTGATATTGAGGGCATCCAATTGCTTTTCATGGGTATCCTGTCCCATTCCATCATGGTAAAATCGCAGGTCCATCGCAGGGGCATCAGGGGCCCACAGCCATAAAGTCACTTCACCCTCATCGGTATGGGCATTTCTAATATCAATTTGGGCAGGGTAACTTTGCCAAAAATTCCTTATGCCAAAAACAACCCCTCCTTTTGGGCCACCCAGATAACCAGTCCCCCTTGACCTTTGTCCAAAACCCGATTTCAACCAGGAATGGCCTTTTTTTGTCCTTTTGCGGATTTCGAATGCATCCGGACTGGTTTGTGAAAGTGTATAATCCCCAAAGTTGGGAATGTAATGTAAGCGGCTGGAGACACTTTCAGCAAATTGATCAACTGGAGGTGTTTTTTTGCCTTCTACCTGGGCTGTTTTGATATGTTGCCCGGGGTTTCTTCTTAATCCAGTAAGGCCCTTGACCGCTTCTCCAAAAACGCCTTCTTCTTCGCCGGCAAACCTTATATGCCGGTCATAGAGTTCGTCCTCCATAGGGACAGAAAAACGTAGACCCAATCCTTTAATAAAATCTTTATATTCATCCCCATCATAAATGATGGTATGCATAACCCTAATAGATTCACCTCCCTGATAAAAATAAAGCCGTACCACAAAGGGCAGCCAAGCTTTTTTCCCCTCCGCATCATGTTTCCCCTCAATTTTTACAACCGTCCTTAATGGGCCCTTTTGCTCGAGACTTATCTTTTCAATTTTCCCTTCAAATTCAGAAGTGTTCACTGTTCCTTCTTCACCAGGGGCTTGGTCTTGGTGATGCAACACCAATCGACCGTTTTTTAATTGGGTTCTCCCATTCCTTTGAACAGCCGCAATTAAATCTTTTCCCTTTTTGTTGATCGTACATTGGATTTTCCCTGTATCGATTGAAATTTCTAAGGAGGTTTCTGCCACTTTAAGGGATTGATCAGGTTGAATTTTTTCCCCTGGTACAAGGCTAAAATCATTAAATCCCGTTACCCCCGAGGGCATAGCATGTCCGGTCCATTTTAAGGATCCATCCGGCCAATATGCCAATGGCCAGGACTGGACAGCATGTTTGGCTCCATTGGTGTTCTTTAGGGAAAAGTCGGCATTTTGCTTTAATTGCCCCATTGGCCAGGGCACACCCCAAGTTGCCCCATCAATAATCCGGTTTTCGGTTTCCTCCAGCCAATGTAAGGCTACAGGTCGCAATGGTGATTTGGGAAAAACACCCCCAACTGCATTAGCAAGGGTGGGGCCTAAAAAAAGTGAAGAACTTAATAAAGCAGAACTTTTTACAAAATTTCTTCGGGTTATATTATAGTTACTCATGGGTTTATTTCGGTTGATTTGAATTTCTTTCCGAATTTTTATTTAGAGAATGGTTAAAGTATAGCCCTCGTTTTAAACTAGGACTATTGAAACAGACCTAATAGATGGACCTCGTTTGAAACGAGGTCCAAAGAAACGATGACTATTCTATTTCTCTAACTGAACAATTTTCAAATTATCAATAGCATGTCTGGACCAGGTGGAGCGGAAACCAAAGTATCCTTCCTCCAATGGGTTTTCATCCTGGTATTGAAAAAACAAATTGTCATCTACCCAATAGCTTACCAGGCCATCATCCACTTTAATCTTGATATCATATACATGATTAGGCTGTAGTAAGTGAGCCTTGTCCCTAAGGTCAAATAACAATGGCTTTTCACCATCACCATGGTATTTCCTAAAGCGGGTTGTGGAATTATAGTTTCCCCCAAATCCAACGTAATACATGCTTAGCGAATCATATTCTTTGAAAGAACCGCTCCTGGTAAATAAGTTTTCATTTCTAGGGTCGGTAGCCATCCAAAACTGATTGAGATCAGATAGCCGGTCATTGACACCTTCTTCCATGATCACTTCCCGTTGATAGGTGATTTCAATGTCTCCTTTAAGTTTTTTGTCCAGCCAGACGGTAACTCCTGCATTGGAATCCAATACCAACTTACCATCTATTACCACTACCTTTGAACTGTCCGGATCCTCTATTTCCGTTTTCCAGGTTTGAGGGTCCAGTTCACCTGAAAAATCAGATTGGAATATCACTTTTTCGGGAGTGGAGCCTTCATTTCTGTCCTTTTGTTCTGTACCTTCCTGAGAGCAGGCTGAAAAGATACCAGCTAAAAAAAGGCCGTATATAAAGTGACGATTAAAATCCATACAATTGTTTTTGCCCAATGCCTTATCCTTTCTTTTACAATTAGAATTAATTAAGAAATAGAAATGATAAAGGTAGAATTGGAAGTAATTCATCATTCCTAAATCTAAATTTCTCATTTCCAGCTCACCTCAACTTCTGCATCAAGCTGTTTGGTGAGATTAGTGACATAATTTTTAAAATATTCCCTATCCCTGAATTGTTCCTCGGACATTCCCCATGCTCCTATTGCATAATAGGAAATAGGTTCATTTTCCTCTATGGATAGCTTGGCCAGGAAACTATTTGACAAATCTCCGGATTCAGGGGCTTCGGAATAGCCCTGGTATTTGGCTTTTGGAAGAATTAAAGCCATGCCCAAATGCCATTCTTTGTCATAACTTTGTTTGTCATGGGTCAACAACACTACCCATTCTTCATTGACTTCTATTTCTTCTAATGGCTGGTCATTATTGATATTTACTAAGCCCACCAAAAAGATTTCGTCTCCCTGAAGTCCAGAAATAGACACTTCATTTTTATAGCCATACATGCCAGGCCAGATGGTAGTTCTTTCCTGAACATCATAGTTGCGATTATGGGTTTGCCAGTTATTGTAATTATACTGAATGATGGACCTGATGGGGCCTTCTTTTACAATTTGGAAAACACTTTCCTCCACATTATTGACTGCATCATCCACCGTAACTCCAAGTCTTGCCGGTGCTTCATCTATCATCAGCGCAAATCCACCAATGCCCAGTGAATTTCCAACGGCCAAAATATCCCGGCCCCAATCTTCCATTACATGGTAATTATCTTCCACAGCGCCTTCACTATTGATCCCCACCGTTTCGGGACTCATATGGCTTACCTTTTTACCAAAAAGGTCTTTGGCATTTCTTCCATCAAAATAATGACGGAAACCTACTTTGTCATTTTCCCATGAGGGACCATCGGTTTGATAGGGCTGGTATCCTACACTTTTTGGCAAACCATCAGCAGGCAAGGTGTCTATTTGGGCAGGTTGAACAGGTTGATCAGCAGCTTCTCTTTTGCCAAACCGTACGCTGGTTCTTTTTTCAAATTCAATAGGTTGATCCACCCATTTTAATTGAACTGTTTTTTCTTCTTGGGCAGCAAAATCAGCCAAGATAAAAAGTTCATCCCATTGGCCATCTCCATCCACATCATCCAACTGCGTGGGAAGGGTGTCCCCTGATGCCTGGGTTACCAAGGGAAACAGCTCCTCATCAGGTAACCCTTTGATTTGGTCTCTTTTAAGAATGACTGGCTTTTCATTTAGCTTTACCCTGGAGGTATTACGCAATACTATTTCGGAATAATCTTTTTCTTGCTGTTTTTCAGCTTGACATGCCAAAAAACCGCAGGCCATGCCTAAAAAGATGAAAGAATTGACAGATGTTTTCATGTATTATAGATATTTTTTTGTCAATGAAGTTAAAAGAGCAATTCTTTTCTGCAAAATGAAACTGATTAAAAAGCCGAATACCCCATTTTCAAATCGTTTCCTAAATCCCAAGGTACTTTCAACTTCCAAAAAAACTCTTCTGATCTGTACTGGTGATAAGGGGTAATTTGATAAGTGGTAAATGAGGCATTTGGAATGTAATGGAACAATTATGGATAGTGGGTTTATTACCTCATAGACAGCTGGGGATTTGCAATGGGCGCTATTAACCAATTCCGCTCACCTAAACTCCCCCCAATGCCATTAAATTAGGGAGGGAAAAAGTTGCACGCCAAAACGCTAAAAAACGCAAAGGTTTACTTCCATAAACCTCTGCGAACTTTGCGACTCCTGAAGAAGCGGGACAGGTTCTGCAAGAAAATTTAATTTCAATCAAAAAAATATTGGAGATGGAATTTGGGAGAACAAATCCCTTCCCATGCCTTGCGAAATTTTTAGCGCCCCTTGAGGTAAAAACCATGTGGTTATTTTGACCTATGGCAATTCCATATCATCTATCACCTGCATTTCTTTACTTTCCCCTTCTCCACTATTTATTAATTGGAAACCTTGTACCATCTTCAATTTCATTCCGGGTACACCTTCTGTTTTCTCCATCTTCACATTATCCAACCTCATCCCTTCTACATCCTCTGCATAAATGGCAGGCCTCTGATCATCATCCTCAAATTGCAGATTAATATCATTCAGCTGGATTCCATTTGCATGCCGGATATAAAAACCATAAGCAGGTATCTCCCCAAAATTTCTTGGATCCGGATACCCATCTTCCAGTTCAGGGACTTCAACCAAAGCCTGACTTGCTGGAGCCCCTCCTTTTGCCAGAATACGAATGTTATCAAAAACGATATCTTCCACCGGATGGTCTGGAATCCCCATTACCATGGCTGCATATTTTGGATCTGCTCCTGACACCACCACATTACTGATTTGTACCCGTCGTAATTTGCCCACAGGGGTGCCTTCTGGGCCTCTCATTCTGCTTCCAAGACGAAGGAAAAAGGGAGCGTTGACGATGTCCCGCATGGTGATATTGGAAATGCTCACATCTTCCAGAATTCCTCCATCAACGGTTTCTAATGCAAGTCCCCGGCAATGCACAAAAACGCAATTGGAAATGGTAATATTCCGGAATCCGCCGTTGGATTCTGTTCCCATCTTGATCCTTCCAGTAACTCCTCCTTTGTCCGGGGCTTGTTTTTGAGTCGTTTGGTAAGTTCCATCCAACATGGTACCAAGATCAAAACCACTCACCTGACAATTGGTAAGGGTCAGGTTTTCTGTAAACCTTGGATATCCCAGAGCATAGGAGCTTTTCAGGACAATAGCATCATCATTGGGTGTATTTACGGTGCAATTAGAGATTCGGACATTTTTGCAAGCATCGATGTTGATGCCATCCCGGTTGGAATCTATTTTCAGGTTATCAATGGTGAAGTTATCAACTCCTGTGGCCAATATTCCAAAATGCCCGCCCTGGAGGATGCTGATATCCTTGATGGAAACATTTCTACAGTTTTTCAGGGCAATGCTTTTATTCCCTTCCATCCCACTTTCATTATGGGCCCATTTTTCAAGCCCTTGTCCATAGATCAAACCTTTGCCTTCAATATGTACCCCTTTTAGGCCAATTCCCCAGATCAAACTATTTTTCCAGTGACTATGGCCATAATCCTGGTAATCATCATGCGGATTGTCCTCCGGAGGATTGTAACCTATTCCCCAATCTGCAGGATCAGCAGCTTCCAGAATTGTCCCATTTTCAAGATGAAGGGTAATGTTATTCTTTAATTCTATTGAAAAGCTTAAATATTTTCCTGCAGGAAAATAAACCGTCCCCCCACCGGATTTGGAAGCTGTAATTATGGTTTGATTGATGGCTTCGGTATCCAGTTGTCCATCATCAGGGATTGCACCAAAATCTTGAATATTGAACCAGCTTTCCAATTTAGGATGGACTGCTCCATTGGCCTGTCCCCCAATTGCACCCATTAATACCGTCATGAATACTGGGATAATATAGCCGCTAGGTATTTTCATAGAATCATATTTAAATCGCAAAATGACTTAATAGCACCAAAGCTCAAAAACCGATTTATTGGACTGGCTTTTGGACTTTAATATTTGGTTTATGTGGCATTTCCATTCCTTCTCCCAAATAGTAATCTGTATGTGGTGGCTGATTATAGCCCACATTTTGCCAGGCAATGCTCATCCGGTACTGTGGATTGTGCATTAGAGTATAAAGCCTGTTTTCAGTTGGAATAGTGGTTGTGAAAATCCTTAAAGACTGGTTGTCCTCGGTTCTGAAGATTACTTCTTCTCTCCAATCACCAAAAAGGTCTGCCGATAATCCGGGATTGGCTTTGGAGCCATTATTGGACACACAGCCTTCCGCAGTAAAGAGCCTTACCTGTTCTTCCCTTTCATGGTCCCATTTATCGATAAAATTACGGTCCAGGATTTCCCGCAGAAGATCGCCGTCCCACCAAATAGCAAAGTTGGTTGATCTAGGATTCTTTCCGATTCGCTCTCCTTTGATATTATACAGACCATTTTGGCCATTCCACCACATTTCCATTCCAGTATTGGTAGGGTCAATGTCTATGGCCAAACCCCTACCCACATCTTTACCTTCTTCTCCTCCCCAAAGGATTTCTCCAGTTCGGGCATTGAAGAGGGCCACGCCATATCCCTCTTCATTGGTTTCATTTTCATGGATACTCCAAACCAACTGGTCTGGATATTGGGGATTAAAATGGGTGATGTGTCCAGCATCTCCATGCCTCAGGCCAGTTGAATACATCCCGGTACCATCATCATCCACGGTCATGGAACCATAGACGATTTCATCCTTTCCGTCCTTATCCACATCATTAATACTTAGACTGTGGTTACCCTGACCCGAAAATGGATTTTCTCTTCCCTCCGAATCAAACACCCACCGACTGCTCAGCTTACCCTCACGATAATCCCATGCAGCAATTACTGTCCTGCCATAATAACCACGGCACATAAGTACACTTGGCAATTTTCCATCCAGGTAAGCTGCACCAGCCAAAAAACGATCCACCCGGTTGCCTTTGCAATCATTTCCGCCATTTCCGCCTTCACCGCCCCAGCCACAAATATCTCCTCTTCCAGCTATAAAGTCCTTCGTCGCCAATGCTTCTCCTGTCATTCCATCGAATACTGTAAAGAATTCAGGGCCATCCAAAATTCTGCCTTGTTCATTTCTCCAATCTTTGGAAGCATCCCCAATGACATTTCCTTTACCATCCACGGTCCCATCAGCCGTTTTGCAGGCAAATTCAGATCGGCCATCCCCATCCATATCCACCACAATAAACTGGGTATAATGGGCTCCTTCACGGATATTTTTCCCCAAATTGATTTCCCAAAGAAATTCCCCTTCCAATGTATAGGCATGAAAAATGGGATCGTCCGTATAGCCGTCATGGGAATTGTCATGGCCTCGGCCTGTCATGTGGACAATTAGCTCGTATTGACCATCTCCATTCAAATCTCCTACAGAGAGATCATTGGGAGAATAGCCTTCAGGCGTATTTAATGGAACAGACAGGAAATTTTCTTTCCAAACACTTACAGCTTTTGAAGCTTCTATTTCTTTCCCATTTTCAACAGCCTTAACAAAGTACCTGATATCATCCCCACTTGATGGCGTCTTATCGGTATAGTTGGTACTGGAAATGATGGGGGCACTGTTCAGTTTTTGGGCTTCTTGCTCTCCTTTTTGTCGGTAGACATTAAAAGCCAAGTCGTCGGGTTCAGTTCCCAACAAGCGCCAACTTATAAAAACCTGTCCAATTTCATTGTTAGCGGCCACCAGGCCCCTGTCAAGGTATTCCATTTGTTTTTGGGCTGTGACCTGGCAAGCCATCAGTATGGCCATAACAAGCATCAGCCCTTTTGAGGCAATCAGGTGTATTCGTTTCATTATTTCGTTGATTTAATAAGCGTGATATGAGGCCGGGGTGGTTTTTCCATCCCATGTCCTAAGAAAAATCCCGTATGGGGCGGCTGGTTATACGCCACATTTTGCCAAGCTACGCTCAACCTGTAAACCGGGTCATGCATCAAAGTATAAAAACGATGTTCTGATGGGATTGGGGTAGTAAAAATCCTAAGTTCCTTTCCATCTTCCGTGCGGCCAATCAGCTCTTCCCGCCAATCACCAAAAATATCCGCACAAAGGGCAGGGTTGGATTTAGTGCCATTGTTTTTGGCAACATTGTATTTATCCCCTGTAAAGATTCTTACTGATTTTTCATTTTCATAATCCCATTTATCAATGTCCACTCCATTGAGGATTTCCCTTAACAAGTCTCCATCCCACCAAATCCCCATATTGCAGGAACTCGGCTTCTTTTCTGAAATCACTTCCCCTTTGATATTCCAAAGCCCGTGCAGCCCTTTTCCTGATGCCCAGGCTTCATGGCCGGGGTGCCTGGGATCAATATCCAGAGCCACTCCTCGGCCCACATCCGGTGAGGGATGGGACCAAATAACTTCCCCCGTTTCAGCATCCCTTAGATTGGCACCATGCTCATGACGGACATGCTCATGAATACCAAAAATTTCCATACCAGGTCTTTCAGGATCCAGGTCTGTTAGGTGCAATGCATCCCCATGGCCCAAGCCGGTGCTGTAAACACCTGTTCCGTCATCATCAATGACCATGGCTCCAAAAACGACTTCATCTTTATGGTCCTTATCAACATCAGCTACATGAAGGCTATGATATCCCTGACCTGCAAATTTCCGGTGTTCGGGATTTCCATCATGGCTATCAAAGGTCCAAACTTCAGACAAATTTCCATCCCGCCAATTCCAGGCAGCAATGACTGTACGGGTATAATAACCCCTGGTCATAATCAAGCTGGGCTGTTCCCCATCCAAATAGGCTATCCCAGCCAAAAACCTGTCCATACGATTTCCATACCCATCGCCCCAAATGGCATCTAACTCCTCAGAAGTAGGGTTTAACTTTTCGGGATGTCTTGGTGGGATATAATCAGCGGTAGCTAGTGCCTCACCTGTTTCTCCATCAAATATGGTCAGGAATTCTGGACCACTTAATATATACCCATCATCATTTCTATAATCAGCATCGGCATCCCCAATTACATTTCCAAGTGCATCGGTGGTGCCATCAGCGGTTTTGCAAGCCAATTCTGCCCTGCCATCCCCATCCAGGTCATACACCATAAACTGGGTATAATGGGCTCCCTCGCGGATATTTTTCCCAAGATTTATTTCCCAAAGAAATTCTCCTTCCAAGGTATATGCTTGTAAAATGGGTTCATCAGTATAACCACGATGGGAATTATCATGTGCTCTCCCTCTTTGGTGGATTACAATTTCATATTGGCCATCTCCATTCAAGTCCCCCACAGAAGCATCATTGGGCGTATAACCATCGGGGGTTTTTAAAGGAATCGACAAGTATTTTTTTGACCAGGCTTTGACTTCTTGTCCTTTTACTTCCTTTGGCTTATCGCTAATTGGCTTTACCAGGTATTTTGCATCAGGGACTGGGTTTTCTACCACAAAATTGGTGGAGGCAGTAATAGGGTGCAAATTGATTTTTTTAGGGGAATTATCCCCTTTAATATGAAAAACATTAAATCCTAGCTCATGTGCCTCGGTTCCCAGAATACGCCAGCTTAATAACACACTGCCATCCTCTCTGGGAACGGCAACTAATCCTCTGTCCAGGGATTCCATCTGTCTTTGTGCATGGCTTTGCAATAAGGTCAAACCCATCAAAAGAATAGCTAATAAAAAGGTATTTATTCTGATCATTTTGGATTGGTTAATATTAGAGATGCGAGATAGGAGACTTTAGATACCGCTGTCCTTGAACCAGCATTCCCTTTATTTGAGTCAGAGACTAATTGTAGATAGTTAAACTCGCGTTCCTCTTACTGTCTCTGACACTGGATAACAATTGTGGTTTTTGGTCTAAAACAGGAAGACAAAAGCCCGAACCATTTCACGTCTCAATACTCACATCTCGTGTCTATTATATCACTTCACATTTATTGCAATTTTCGCAGATTCCAGCCCTTTAGAAGATGCTTCAAGTACAATCTTGCCAGCTTTCCTCTCGGCTCCCACGATAGCAAGGCCCTCTCCTCGATATACTCTCCGGCGCTTTCCTTTAGAGGAACTGTGATCCATTCGGTCGCCATTGTCCAATGCCCTTAGCACACCAAGGCTTGAAATATTATAGTAAACCAAATTGTCCGCATTGGGATTAACAATACCATTTTCATCCAGGGCATAGATTTTTACATGTGCTACATCATCAAAATCCCTGGTGATAGTATTTTGGTCCACTTCCATTTTAAGGGCTACCGGCTCCCCCGCGGTTTCCAATATTTGTTCGGCAACCAGCTTTCCTTCATTTCGGCCAACCACTTTTAAAGTGCCTTTTTTGAAGGTAGTTTTGTAGGAGACGGGTGCTGCATTTTCAGGCATTTTCTGAGTACCAAGTGATTCACCATTGAGAAAAAGCTCCACTTCTTCGCAATTACTATACACTTCCAAATGGGCAACATCATAGGTATCATAATCACTAGGAGTCCAATCTGGAACCCAATCTCCTCCACCGGCATTGGTTTCCTTTCTTACTACGTAGGCCACAGGCTCTTCAACCCACCAGCTTTTTCGTTGCAAGGCCTTGGCCTTGATCCCTCCAGTTCTGTCCAATAAGCCAAAATCATGGGAAATGGCTGGCCAGTCAGCTTCGCCTAAATAATCAATCCCTGTCCACAGGAACTGCCCTGCCATAAAATCATTGTCTCGCAAAGCCAACCAAGCTCCCCTGCTGTGTCCATTTTCAGTACCAATGACTTTTCTTTCAGGTTTTTGATGATAAGCGGCCACCAATTCATTTTCACGATAGTTCTGACCCACTACATCCATCATTTCTACAAAACCATTATCATATACATTTTGGCTGTTAGGACGGAAAAGCCCCATCGTCACTGGGCGAGTAGGATCCAGTTCATGTACCAAATCCTGCTGGTCCTTGTATTTTTTGAACCCTTCAGGGCTGTCCAAATTGTCTCTGATTTCATTTCCTATGCTGTACATAAAGATACTGGCATAGTTGCGGTCCCGCATGATCACATCCCGGGTATCCTGTTCCCACCAATCATCGAAATGCATATTGTACCCGTAGTCTGCATGGTTTTTTTGGGCATTCCAGGTATCAAAAGTCTCATCCATGACCAAAAATCCCATACGGTCACAAAGTTCATAAAACTCAGGGGCAAAAGGATTGTGCGCCAAACGGATGGCATTTACACCCAAATCTCTGAGCAGATTTAAGCGTCTTTCCCATACCTTCAAGGGCACAGCTGCTCCAACTCCACCCGCATCGTGGTGCAAACAAACACCTTTCAGCTTCACATTCCTGTCATTGATATAGAATCCAGTGGCCGGCTCAAAACGGAATTCGCGGATTCCAAAAGTATTGGTTTCCTCATCAATTACCTTATAGCCATCCATTACTTTACTGACGGCCTGATACAGGTTCCCCTGCGCAATATCCCAAAGTTTAGGGTCTTTCACAGTGGCGTTTTGTTCAAAATCATAACTTTCTCCGGCAGGTATTTGCTGGGTACTTTCGATTTTTTGAAGAACTTTTCCGCCCTCATCAACAATTTCCGTCAGCAATTTGATTTTCCTGGTTTCCCCTGCCTCGTTGACCACTTTGGTTCGTATTTTTACGTCAGCTTTTTTTGCTGAAACTTTTGGGGTACTTACAAATATACCCCAATGACCAATATGGGTTGGATCTGTGGACACCAGCCTTACGTGGCGGTAGATCCCTGCCCCAGTGTACCAACGGGAAGCAGGTTGGTCGGAATTGTCCACCCGTACTGCGATCACATTTTCCTTTCCGAATTTAAGGTATGGGGTAAGTTCATATCTGAAACTCACATAACCAAAAGGGCGTTTCCCTAGGTGTTCTCCATTGATCCAAACATCACTGTTGGCCATGATGCCATCAAAATCAATAAAAATCTTTTTTCCCTGGGCTGATGCCGGTACTTCAAAACTTTTCCGGTACCATCCTACCCCAGCAGGCATATACCCACCTCCTCTCTCAGTGGGGTTATCTCGGTCAACTGACCCTTCGATACTCCAATCGTGGGGAAGGTCCAGATATTGCCACCTGCGGTCATCAAATTCCGGCATTTCGGCGCCACCTGCATCATCCTGAATAAATTTCCAGTCCTTGTCGAAATTAAGGGTGTTCCTTTTTCCGGTTTGCGCCAAAAGCGCCAAGGAAATAAAACACATAAAAAATGAAAAATGATATTTGAGGATTGTCATGGTAGTCATTTGTTAATTCTGTATAGTATTTTTTTTTCTTATTTAATCGGGAATTAAAGGTTATGGTTAAGGTCAGCAATTTTTATTATTGGCCTAGTCATTTCCGATTGATAAATAAGCAGCCAGCTTCCAAGATATTGAGGAGAAAAGGTGAAAATGTAAAATTTAAATACGGATGTTAGTACTGTTTTTTTCCTCCATCAGAAATGTCAAAAATTTAAGATCATTTAACCTATGCCCATTCCCATAGTAACAAGGGCCATAGTTATGAGTAAAGCATTTTGGATTTTAGGCAAAAAAATAAAGATGAAACAATTAGGTAAAGGCAAGGCAATTTGCCTTGCCTTTACCTAATTGTTTTAACATGGTTAATCTGATAAGGTTGAAATATTTACATCTTGAGTGTGAGCATTTCCTGTAACCTTTTGAATGGCAACTTTAAAATTGGCGGCCAGAATACAAATGAGCAATGTTGTGATATAAACTAATAACTTTTCCTTCCAGCTTATCTTGGAAGGCCTTTGTTTTCTTAAATACTTCATGGCTTTGGGCAATTGTTAACTTACTATTAAGTTAAACAAATCTCATAGTATTCAAAACGTATAACCCGATTAAAAATCGGGTTATACGCTATTATTTGTAGTTCACAGAAAACCCCAATAATTAAAACCCAAAATATCAGGGTTATTACTCCTCCCAATGAAAAGGGAGGAACCAGTCTCCGGCCATTAATTTTGCCCTTACTCCTGCTGCTCTGGATACGGCTTCCGGATTATTGGATTTAGACAGTTTTTCATAGACCCTGTCAGCCAATACAGATGGATTCCTTCTCATGGCAACCCTAAGTAATTGCTGCCATCTATGGCCTTCAAAAGCCAATTCTTTTCCCATCTCATCGATGATCAGATCTTCGGTCCAATCTTTTTCTTCTTGCACAAAGCCAATATCCTCCGGCAACTCCTTTGGTGGAAGATAAGCTCTTCCCCTAATTCCAATATGCCTGTACCAAGGCCCTCTATAGAAAGGAAAATCACCTTGACGGCCATCAAAATCATAAGGGTAAGGATAAAATAGCGTATTCATAATGTCTGTAACATCATCCCCTGAAAATCCTTCAGGTCTATAAGCACCTGGAATCCCCTGGTTTACAATAGCTCTGGATAGTTTACTGATATCCTCCAGGTTATCCCTATTTGCAGCTTCAGCAAATTTCAAATGAACTGAGGCAGCTCTCTCCAACATCCATTTTCCTTCTTCCTGAAGGGGTGAGGTAAGTGGATCGTAATTCACAGTGTATTTACCGACTTGGAGGTCCTCACCTTCCGCATCCCAATTTTCAGTAGAAAGCATGGCCCTGGCATCAAATTCAAAATCATTCCATTGAGTTTCAGAGTTCCAAATATCAACAATCGCTTTTGATGGTTTCAACTGATATTCACCTGCTCCTTCATTGGCAAATAACTTGATAAATGGATATTTGGGTGCAAAATCACTGTCATAATGCATGGCCCAAACCCAAACCTGCTTTTCATACCTTTCGTTTGACCCAATACCAAATATATGCTTCCATCCAGAATTGGGAGAAGTAATCAAAGACCGAATATCATTTACTTTATCATATCTTACATCAAAATCTCCATTTCCTCCCCAACCAATTCTAAGGTTATTATAATATTCTCCACCTGATGAAAAATCACGGGTGGCAGTTTCCATGATATACCGATACATTTCAGAAGCTTTTGTATAGTTACCTTGCCAAAGATAAAGGTCTCCTAGCAAGCCTCTTTTAGGAACAAAATAACGATCAATTCCATAGCCATTGGATGTTCCTACCAGACCGATATTACCAGGGTAACGATCCAAATAAGGAAGGCTCTCCATAAACTCCACCAATTCATCAATTAAATCAGGGAGGTTCAGCTTAGGGAAAAGTACATGGTTATTAACATCATCGATACTCTCCAAATTTTGGGTCACATAGGGGACTGCGCCAAAATGAATCCCCAATTGTAAATAAACCCAGGAACGGACAGCCCCCACATCTGAATATCTCTGATTAAATTGGTCTTCAGTGATACGGTTTTCTTCCCGCATCTTTTGAAGACCTTCCAGTACTTCATTACAATTCAAAATCACCCTGTAAAAAGGTTTGGGATCAGCATATTTATTATCATCAGAGGCAACCACACTATGGTTACTTAAATCTATCAAATCCTGATCTGCCATCATGGTTGGCTCTATAAGGTCAGCACGTACCTCATTGAGAACAACATAATGTTCGGCCAACTTCATTAGTTCTCCATACACACCCATTACCGCCACATCAGCATCAAGCTCAGTTTGGTAATAATCTTCCTTTTCCAATTCTCCGGTAGGTTCCACATCCAGCATGCCGGAGCAGGAAGAAAGTCCTGCTCCCAGCAAAGCTGCTGCAATATATTTTTTGATATGATTAGGCTTAAGCTTCATATTTTCAGCTTTTAAAATTCTCAATAACTTTTGCATGATTACAATCCGATTTTCAGTCCTAACAACACACTAGCAAATTGTGGCATCATGCCTACATCCACTCCCTGTCCAAACACACTTCTGGAGGAACTGAACTCAGGGTCATAACCCAGGTAGTTGGTAAAGGTCAAGATGTTCTGACCCGCAGCATATACATTTACATTTTTGATAATGTCACCATCTACGGGGATATCATAACTGATGTTGATAGTTTTTAACCTTAGGTAAGAGCCATCCTCTATCCACCTGTCAGAGAATCTGCTGTTCCCCATTGGGTCCCCATAAGCCAATCTTGGCATATCCGTTTGCTGACCTTCTGCTCTCCATCTGTTTCTTACACTTAGGAACTGGTTTTCATACCCTGACATGCTCTCCATTTGCTGCCTTACGTAATTGTAAACATCATTTCCTGATGAGAAATTAAAGGCTGCATCAAAAGTAAATCGCTTATAAGTCGCATGAGCTGTAAATCCTCCGTAGAAATCTGGGTTAGGATTACCAATAATGGTTTTGTCATTTTCATCAATGATACTATCGCCATTCTTATCCACAAATTTCACGTCACCAGCCCGGAAAGGAATTAACTGGTCACTTTCATTATAGGTTTTCAAACCTGCAGAAGCGGCAGCCTCAGAAGTGGAGTAAACCCCATCGGTTTCATATCCATAGAACATGGCAGCTGCTTCCCCGGTTTTGGTGATCATTTCCCCACCGGCTACTGGAGTTATACGTTGATCATAAGGCAATTGCTCGACTTCATTAATATACTTACCAACTTGCAGACCAAGATCCAACTTAACTTCTTTGTCCAGAACCCTTGCGTTAATGCCCAGATCAACACCTCTGTTCACCATTTCACCTTCATTGGTGACATAGTAATCAAAACCGGTCACCGTTCTTAAAGGACGGTAAGTCAACATATTGCTGATGGTATTTTGATAAAGGTCTACGCTAAAGGCTAGGGCCTTATTTGAAGTAGCTACATCAATACCAGCATTGATTTTATTATTGGTTTCCCACTGGATTTCCGGATTGGCCAGGTTAGCCCTTACCAAACCTTGAACGGCAATCACATTGCTTCCTTTGTACAACTGATAGTTGTGGAAGTTTCCAATACCGTCATTACCAGTTTGGCTATAGCTCAATCTCAATTTCAAAAGATCCAAAGAACTAGTGGCCATAAAATCTTCAGAGGAGATCAACCAAGCTCCCTTAATGGAAGGGAATACCCCAAATTGATGATCAAAAAGGGAAATTCCATCTTTTGCTTCCTCACCAACCCTGGAAGATCCATCCAAAGCAATGTTGAAATCAAGGAAGTATTTATTTAAGTAATTATAGCTTGCATCAGCATAATAACTCATCCATTTCGAATCGGCTACCCTACCAAAGTTTTGATTAAGAGAAGTAACTCCTGATCCCAAGGTGATAAAATCATCGGTACCGGAATTAAAGGCAAAACCACCGTCTTCCTCTAAGCTGTTTTCGTTATACCTAAAGCCTAAGCCGAGGTCCAAGTTATGGGCATAGCCAAAGGTATTGGAATAATTAAAACGCGTATCACTGTAAGTGGTGAATAGCTTTTGAATCTGTCCCCCGATCCTGTTTTGGATGATCGCATTGGATCCAACTTCTTCTTCTACCCCAAGGCCTGGGACAAAGAAGGTCTCCCTGTTCTGGTCAATGGTCAAGCCAAATAGACTCTGCACACTAAACTTGTCATTAAATTGGTATTTGGCATTATAAGCCCCAAAGAAGCGGAACCTTCTGTTCTGAGCTTGCATGTTCTCAATGATAGACCTTGGGTTACTGATTCCCAGGGAATCAGAATCATACAAGTTGGGAGACCTTTCCCCATTTTCATCAAAGATATTGGGTGCCAGAAAAGGGGATTTCACCAAGCCTAAGTTTAAAGGGCTGATATCCTGAACCTCAGTCCCGTATTGGTAAAGATCATTTACCGCATAAGAGAAAGCCATATTGGTACCTGCAGTTAATTTAGGAGTAATCTGGAAATCCGCATTGAAACGCATATTAGAGCGGGAAAACTGCTCACCTTCCATAATGGTCCTGCTTTTCAAGTGTCCCATAGAAAGGGCGTATTTAGCGATATTGTCCCCACCGGATACTTTGATAAAATAATTTTGATCATAAGTCCGGTTCATTACCTGATTTTGCCAGTTGGTATTGTTGTGGTAATTGTAATACCCCAAAGTATCAGGGGTTTCATTCATATACCGGTGACTCAACACCTCATTGGTGGTCAGACCACTGCTGGCCAACATTTCAGCAAAATAAGGTCTGTACTCATCTGCCTCCATTACCGGAAGGTTATCAGGTCGCATATTAACCCCACCGTAAGTATAAAAATCAATTCTGGTAGTCAGGTCTTTTGCCCGGGAAGTGGTGATCAAGATCACCCCATTTGCCCCCTTGATACCATATAAAGAACCACCATCCTTGATATAACTCACTTTGTCTACATCCTTTACATCAATAAAAGACAAGGGGTTGGAGGTAAATCCATTGATAATGGAACCTTGATAATCGTTCATATCATAGATCATTCCATCCACCACTACAAGAGGCTGGCTTTCCGCATTTATAGAAGCCAAACCACGAATGAAAGTATTTGCACCTATACCGGGTGTTCCTGACCTTCTGATCATATTAACACCTGCGGCCTGTCCCTGCATAGCAGTTTCAGGGGAATTGGCTTTTCCTTTCCAAGCATCGGTCAAGTCCACCGAAGACACTGCCCCTGTCAAATGATCCTGCAATCTGTTTTCATAGGGTAGTTTTACACTTACTTCCCCAGCTTCCTCCAATTCAAAATCGGATAGTTGGATACTCAGGCTGCTTCTGCCTTTAAGAGGGACTTCTTTTACCAACTTATCTCCAAAACTGATTTGAATAGTAGTGGTATAAGCGGGAACCATGAGTTCAAACTTGCCATCGGAATTAGAAAAAGTTGCCGAGATGTCCTTATAGGCAATACCGATTCCCTCAAGGGGCTGTCCAGTTCTTTTTGAAGTGATTTTACCGATCACCTTTTCTGCCTGGAACATGCCCTGTGGGTTCGACTGAACCTTTACTTCCTCTACTTCTTGGGCAAATAGCGAACCTGCAAATCCCAATTGTATAGCCAGGGCAGCTGTACAAATTTTATGTATATTTTTTCGCTTCATCGATTTCTAATTTTGGGTTTATTCAAATACAGGTACCAATCTTAAATAATCCAGAACCAAAGTGTTCCAGTCATTATTTGAAGTGGCCTCGGCTTTTAAGATAAGCTTCAATTGGCCATAGTTTTGAACTTCATGTTCTCCAATAAACACCTCTTCAAGGTTATTGAACTCCACCATTTTATTTCCATAAGGAAGGTTACTAACAGAGTCTATCGCAATACTCTGCCAGTTATTCCTTGGCCAATAATTATCATTGTTGGCCAGCCAATAGATTTTATATTTGGTGGAATGGGCTTGAGGAACATTGTAGGTAATATGGTATGAAGGCGTACTGTGATTGATTACCAATAAATCCCTCTCATTGGAAGCCCAGCTTTTCACCCTAACATTTACAGGGTCAGAGCTACCGGAAATGGCATCGTAATATTCACCTTCTATTTTGATTTCAGGGATTTTATCTGACCATTTAAAATCAAACTGGTTCAGGACATAAACCACTCCATTGGAACCATTGATTTTTTCGACCACATTTTCAGGATGAAAAGCGACCTTCACACTGTCCACTGAAAGCACAGTGTCGGGTACATTTTCATAATAAGAGGTAGTGGCCACCAAATCTTTGGCAAGACCTAGTTTAAGTGCCCTGGACATAAAATCATCCGGCATGGTATCCTTAAAATAAGGCTCCATTTCCATTTTAAAGGTGGAGTATGCATCTTCATTTAGCATAAAGAAAGTGTAAGTGGAATCCTCATTGCTCAGATCTGCGACATCCTGTTGAAAGTAATTGATAGTTTCCATTGTAGCGGAATCCGTTACCACAAACATGGATTGGATCAATTCAGATACAGGATTGCCACTTTGTTCCTGAACAATTTCCCAAATATTCTTTTTGGGAGTCATATAATTGTCCACTTTATACAATATTCCGTTTTTAGTCAATTGATCAGCTGCGGAAAAATTAGCGGTTTCATCAACAGAGGTGATACTGGTTTCGGTCATAACACTGACTTTTCCATTGATCATTTTCACCCTTAGAGGTTCCTCTTCAGCCTGATAGCTTAATCTTTCCTGATAACCAATATGATTACCCACAAACAAACGTAAAGCCTTTTCATCTCCGGTAATGCTTTGCGGAAGGTTTTGAAGGGCATCATTGGTGGGGGCCCAAACGGTATAGGAGCCCGAAGCCAATTGTTTTTCCAAACCGGATTGCTCCAAAAGTCCGGCAAAGGTGCTGAGATCCGCATCAGAGCGGATTAATTGCACCAGGTTATTATTCAAATTTCCCTGCGCATCATTATGCTCGGCCCATTGGTCTGAACAGGAGAACAGACCAAGGGAAAGCATAATAAGCATACAAAATTTATATTTTCTTATCATCTTATTTCTATTTGAATTTTAATGATTATGAATTCATTAATGGCCCCTGCTACTCCAGGTCCTCAGGATAAACCAGATCACCATTCCTGCCAAACTTGGGCCATAATTGATCTTGGTCTTCAGGAATAAAGTGAATCATATCCAACCAAAGGCCCCCATTACTTCGACCCTGACCGGTAACCCGATCAAATCTTAAAATGTGTTCACCGGTGGTTTTAACATCAATGGTTCCGATCAATCTACCCATGTGCCTTCCACCATTGGAACCTGCGGATAAATATTCTTTCCAACCTCTGGATTCCAGTTCAGCTTCCGGTAAATTTGGCGGCCAAACCTTGGTATCAAGAAGCCTTGAACCTGGAACGCTTTCGCCGTTAAAAGTCATTTTCAATTCACAACCATTACTTGATAGGCCAGTTCTATAGCAAACCCAAACTTTATACCTTCCTTTTACTAAAACAGGTGTATCAAATTCTGCCCAGGTCAAGCGGTTTCCTTGCAATTGAACTTTAAGGAAATCACCATGGTAAAAGAACAATTCATTCAGACCTGGAGGGAAATAGGTTACCAAGAAATCTACAAAGTTGCCTCCCCAATCCATTTTGGAAAGTTCTCCGAGTTTAAAGGTATAGGTAGGAGCACCAGGAACCCTGAAAATATTGGTCAATTGCCTGATTTCATTTTGAGCACATACATCATAATAAACAGCAGTTGGAGATCTTAATTTGATTGCAAAGTGATTTTCCACACTATGAACCACTCCATTGGTTACAGAATTATCACTTTCCTGCCTGATAATGGGAGAACCAGGTTCATGAACTCCAAAGAAAACATCATCATTGACCAAAGCCTGTTCTCCTTGAAGTTTTATTGTAACCACTTCCTGGGGAGCTTCTGTCTCATGAGCGGTGGCTGTTACCAAATCTGCGATGTATTTGATATTGGGCAAAATATGGTAGGCCATAAAGAGATTCAAACTATCAGATGGATTGGTAGGATCATCCAAATGAGAATACCTATCCTCCAAATCCTGATAACTTTCAAAACCAGCTTCCCCAAAAGTTTCATCGGATTGGGCCATCACGGTATACCAAACTCCTTCCTCTTCTTTGTTTAAGGTATCATACCAACCGGTAGATTTCAGAGCTTGGGTGAAGATGGAATACTGTTGTTCCGCCTCTAACCAAGCTGATGCGGTTTTGGTAGGGGGACTTAGCACCCCGTCTATCTTATGAACAATT
Source organism: Echinicola jeungdonensis (assembly GCF_030409905.1). Lineage (NCBI taxonomy): Bacteria > Pseudomonadati > Bacteroidota > Cytophagia > Cytophagales > Cyclobacteriaceae > Echinicola > Echinicola jeungdonensis. The sequence goes on along the minus strand of NZ_JAUFQT010000001.1, from coordinate 2,236,526 downwards.
CCATTGCCCAATTTAATATTACTCTCAATTAGATTAGCTTGACGGTTGACACGGATGCTGGTCTGCCCTTCCATGAATTCGGCACCAGTAACCAAATACTTACCATACTCGGTAACTATCGGAAGTTTACCATCCGTAAAGTTGGCCGTAGAAATCGTATCTTTTAATAAGTGGTAGCGAACGATATCTTTGGCTTCCTCTTGGCCTAAGTTTTCAAGGCTCAGGTTATTATCACTTAAATAAGCATCAACAGCTTCATTATTAGGAGCAAAAAAGGTATAAAGCCCATATGCCCCTAAATAGCCTTCCGTATTGGAAATCTCAAGGATTTTGGAAAGGCTGGAAAATTCATCTGGATTTTGCCTAAAGTAACCACTGATATTGGTATCCTCCGTAATATTAATATTGGAGGGTGGTTCAAAATCGCAACTGATTAAGCCCAGGAACAAGGCGACCAGCATATAGGCTGCTCCTCTGCTCCAGATCGATTTTATATTAAAATTTTTCATCTCGAATTAATTTAGGTTTATTTCAGGTAATAGGGATTTTGTACCAATTCAGGGTTAGAATCCAATTCTCTGTTATAAACAGGCAAATAATGACTTCTGGTATCCCTCAATTGGTTCAAAATGGAATTCAAATTGGTTTCAGGGGCATTGATAATAGCCGCCTGTAACATCAAATCCAAGTTTTCATAATTGTTCATTTTGGATACCCTGAGTAAATCAAACCAACGCTTCCCTTCAAAAGCCAATTCCCTGGCCCTTTCGCTAAGGATATATCGCACAACATCATTCCCATCAGAAGGTAGAGGATCTTCTTCTGTTGCATCGATGGCTCCCCCTCTTTCTCGTATTTCAGCAACAATTTCAAGGGCCTCTTCTCCCCTTCCAATTTGGGAAAGTGCTTCAGCTTTCATCAACATCACATCCGCCAAACGGTAAACAATCCAGTTGGCATAAGAATCTGTAGCCGCTCTTCTGGAAGTTTCTCCTAACCCAATGTATTTCCAGATTTCACCACTACTTTTTAGCGATGCATCAACACTTCGGGCATCTATTTCATCAGGAAACTGAATATCAAAGCCATAGATATCTTCAAGTACCGATGGATAAGCCAAAAACCTTCTTCCTTGTACAGTGCTGAACATATTATAGAAAGGGTTATTCTGTGGGGCTTCATACTGAATTTCAAAGATACTTTCCATTGAATTTCCTTCCACAAACAATTCCCTTAACCAGTTTTCCTGCTGTACCAATTCAAAGGGTCCAGCCATTACCTTATCGGCTGCCTCAACGGCCTCCTCAAAATTTCCCATCCAAAGATGAACATCTGCCTGAATGGCGTTTACTGCATATTTGGTCAGCCTACCCTTAGAGGCAATTTCAGTTTCATGCTCCTCGTAAATGTCCATTTCTGCTAATTCCAAATCTTCAAGGATTTGAGCCAGCACTTCTTCTCGCGGAGACTTAGGATGGGTTAATTCATCCTCATCACTATCAATCGCTTCGGTGACCAATGGTACATCCCCAAAAGTCCGAACCAAATAGAAGTACATTAGGGCTCTGAGGGTTCTGGCTTCGGCCACATAATTTTCCAAATCCTCGATTTGAAAAGTCTCATCGGTATCCAAAGCCGCCGGACCATTTTCTATCAAATTATTACAAAGGTTGATGGTTCCATAAAACCCACTCCAATCTGCAATGGGATTGGTAGGCTGGATATTACCATAAACAACCTGGATATCGCTGAAACCAGCTCCAGTATTGGGAGCCACCATATATCCCCGGAGTTCTCCCCAAAGGAACATTTGTTCAGTGATTTGGTCCCCTCTATAATTTCCATTCAAGGAAGCATATGCTCCCATTAAAGCTGATCTTACCTGCTCTTTGGTTTTCCAGAAATCCTGTTTGACCACCCCATTCACTGGCCGCAAATCCAGCCAGGAATCACAAGCCGAAGCTCCCAGGGTCATCAGGACCAGCAAAGTGTATGATATATATTTTTTTAACATCGTATTCTTTTTTTAATGATCAAATTAGAACCTCGCGTTGATACCCAAAGTAACCGTGCTTGTAGGTGGCGTTCTTGCATTGTCATAACCAATTTGGAACAATCGATTGGCATTGGAGCTCGTCAGACCTACCTCTGGATCCTGTCCGGTATATTGGGTCCAGGTAAAGAGGTTTTCCGTGGTCACATAAAAACTCAAATCCTTCAAATTGGCCTTGTCAAGAAATGGCTCTGGCATATTGTACCTTACCGTAAGGGTCCTAAACCTTAAGAAGGAACCATCCTCAACATAGCGGTCAGAACCTAGCCAATTATACCCTCTGAAAAGCATTGCCCTTGGCATATCCGTTTCATCACCGGGTTTTCTCCATCTGTTCAACACCGCGGCGTTCTGATTATCATAACTGTACATGTTTTCAGTACCCATTTTGGTACTATTGACAATGTCCACTCCTAAACGAAAGTTGAAATAACCGGAAACTTGAAGATTCTTATAGGTAACTCTTGGACCAAATCCACCGGTCAATTTTGGATTGGCATCCCCCAACCAAACAATATCTCTGTAATCAATATTTCCATCATGATTAATGTCCTCATACATGGCGTCACCTGCCTGGAACTCATAAGAGGTGATAGGGTAATTAAACATCATAGGAACGACATCGCCATTAGGCCCAGTGATAACATTTCCATTGGCATCCCTGGCTATGGTAGCCTCTCCATCGGTATAAACACCTTTATATTTATATCCATAAAAAGAGCCTAGAGGGTTACCTTCCTGTATGGTTACAAAATAATTTCCATTGGATTGCATCCCTTCCAGGTTATCAGTTTGATAAAGATCAGAAATGGATTGAACTATATTTTCATTTCTGGCCACATTGAAATCAAAATCAACCCTAAGGTCCTTGGTTTGATAAGGTGTGGTAAATACTGACAATTCAAATCCACGGTTATCCATGGTACCAATGTTCATGTCCACGGCATTAAAACCCGAGGTACTAGGTATGCGGAGGTTATCAAGGAACAAGTCCTTGGTCCGCTTGCGATATACATCCACCCCTATAATTACGCGGTTTTCAAACATTTCCAAGTTCAAACCAAAGTTGGTCTGATGGACTTCCTCCCATTTATAATTGGTTAGCTCAAGGTTATTGGGCACTACACCGGTTTCACCCAAATAATTCCAGTTGAGGGAGGAGAAGGTACTGAAGTGGGCATAATTGGATCTTGGTGTATTGCCACTGGATCCATAACTGGCCCTTAAACTTAATTCATTGACCCAATTGACATCCTGCATAAAAGGTTCTCCGGAAATCCTCCATCTACCGGAAATACTTGGGAAAACCCCAAACCGATGATTTTTACCAAATTTCGAGCTCCCATCCCTACGGATAGAGGCATTGATAATATAGCGGTCTAAATAACCATATTGTGCATTGGCCAACATTCCAATAGATCTGGATTGATCAGTAGAGGAACCAAGACCGATATTGTCTGTCCGGGATATGCCTGATGGATCCTGCAAATTACTGGAAGGAGCATTGGTTGTAGTCACTCCAAACCCGTCCCCCCTGGTTTCATAGGTTGTAAACATCAGTAATCCCATTAAGCTATGGTCTTCACCCAAATCTGGGGTATAATACAACTTACTGAAAGTTTGAGTAATCAATCGATCTGAATAAGTATTGGAAGCCCTATTGACATTGGTATTGTTCAAAGGCAAACCAGTGGCCACCTGAGGCAGGAATGTTTCCTGATCAGTATTAATGATATCAAAAGCCACATCAGACTGGAACATCAAATCCGGACGGATATGATATTGTAAAGTAAATTTTGGAATAATCCTGTTACTTACAGTAGTATTAGTGGCTTCTTCAGCCATTGCAAGAGGATTGTAAGTTCCAGAAAAAGCTCCTTGAATATTCGATTCCGGAGAGAAATAATTTGGTGTTTGATTACCGAAAATATCATGTTCATAAACAGCCATATTGGGCATCTTCACATAAGCTACCCCTCTTACATTGTCCCTATTGCTATTACCATCTACCCAGTTTCTTATAGTTTTTGAATTAGTATAGGCCAGATCGGTTTGAATTTTGATCTTTTTGGAAACCAAATAATCCAAACTCATCCTAGTGGCCAAACGGTCAAAACCGGTTCCCTTAGTTGTACCAACAGACCCATTTTTATTAACCGAAACCCTATACCTGGTTTTCTCACCACCACCGGAAATGGCGATGTTATGGTCAGTCATATGTCCCAATTGGGTGATTTCATTGATCCAGTCCGTATTATTACTGTAGTTATGAAAATAGTACGGATCCCTGGGATCATAAGAAAACTCCTTATTGGCATTAATATTCAGTGGGACCCCAAAACTATTCATATAACCTTCGGCTATAAGGGTAGAATATTGGTCCCCATTTAACATTGGGATTTGTTCAGGCTGCTTAGTCACAGCACCTCTAAAGCTATAGGTAATTGTTGGCTTTCCTTTTGAGCCTCTTTTTGTGGTAATCACCAATACCCCATTGGAACCCCGGGTACCCCAAAGGGCAGTTGCAGCAGCATCCCTTAAAACGGTAATGGACTCAATGTCTGAAGGGGCCACATTCAACAATTGGGCATATTCCTGTTGGTTGGCATTAGCAAAGTCAAAATTAGAAGTCTCTGTTTGGAATGGAATTCCATCCACCACGATCAAAGGCTCTGATCTACCATTGATGGAAGATGTACCCCTGATCCGGATAGACATCCCTGCACCCGGGTCACCGGAATTGGATACGATATCCACCCCGGCCATTCTTCCTTGCAGTGCCTGGTCAATGGATAAGGCGGACATTTCTTCCAACATCTCAGCATCCACCCTTGTGGCAGAAGAAGTCAGATCCCTTTCGTCAATTTTTACCAAGCCTTGGTCGATAGGCCTTTCAGCGGTCACCTCGGCCATATCCAGTTCACTGACATCAAATTCCATTTGAACATTGATCTCAGAACGGCCATTGATTGGAATGGTTTGGGTCTTGTATCCGATCACGGAAACCCGAAGCATATTTTGTTTACTTCTTACCCTAAGAGTAAAATTACCATTTACGTCTGTGGCCACACCACCTAAAGTCCTTTCATCTTGATCCACTTCCACCACAGTGGCACCAATGATGGTGGTACCTTCTTCTTTGTCAATCACCTGCCCTTTGACAATTTCCAGGGATTGGGCTTTTTGCTGGCCCATCACACCTGTGCTTATCAAGGTCAGCCCCATGACAAACCACAACAGTTTCTTTGTAAAATTTTGCATAAGAAATATTTTGGTTATGCCGAAGGCATGCCTACGGCGTTTGGGTTAATTAGATTCTAAAACGCGATCGATTTCATGAAGCACCGCATAACTTGCCAAAACATTGCTATTTTCAATGTTCACATTGGCTACATTCCCATTAAGGTCAGTTACGGTCATAGTGTAAGGCTCCTGGAACCCATCGGCGCTGTTATCAATCACCACTTCTTTGGTTTCACCATCTACAGTTGTATAGAGCGTTGGGAAATCAGACCCGTTTGCACTTACAATCTTTTTACCATCCGGTACGATGGTATTTCTAGGCACAAAATGATACTTTAGGAAATTGGTAATCTGCTCTATTTCTTCAGGATCATTTGTCTGGGGATCGGCAGGTAACACTCCATCAGCAACTGCAGTATTAATGGCCTCATTAGAGGGGATTAATACGGTAAAGAATTGTCCTATAGCCACCCCTTCAATTTGTAAGGAGTTGGCATCATATATTGAGGAATTTTCCAAATACTCTGCAAATCTTGAAAACTGAGGGAATTCAAAGATTTTCTCTGAAAGCAACTTCTCACTATATGTCAACAAACCTTCTGTATAAAAAGCGGGACCATTTGTGGATTCGTAGGTCTCGTCCATTTTCACTTGAACATTTTCGCCACTTTCCATATTTCCGGAGGCAAAGAACTCTCCATCCTCATAACGAATGTATTCACCGCCATAAGTCTCCAAAATTCCAGATCCAGTAGAAAGGTCATCCAATTCATCTTCACTACCCAGTTTTATAATGCACATTTCCAGCATTCTAATCAGCCTTTCATAAGCTTGACCTGGTTCTCCATTATAGGTCCAAGGATTCCTTGCCCCTGGGTCATATTCGAATCCAGCATCACGCAACTGTTGATTGGACATCAATATCAATCCATAAGTTTGATCCGGATCGGAAATGGTGATACGGTAACTATTCAACAATTCCCGCATGATACTGTATTGTGGATCCAAATAAGGACGGCTATACACGGTAAAGAAGAAGTTTCCCTCCTGAACCTTATTGGTTCCATAAAAAATCCCATTACTTAGGATCTTCTTATCTGTAATATTTGCATTAGGGTCAAAACGGGCTTCCTCATTCAAGTTATTGGTTACCAGCTGAAACTGACTTGGCCAAAGAGCTGCCTGCCACATATGCATATTTACAAAATCATAAATGATTTGGTCGGGGACATTCTCAATGCTCCCGTAATACACTAATAAAACATCATCCAAAAACTGCTGCAAAGCATCATTTTCGGGAACAAACATGGACCAACTATCAGATTGTGCCAGGTTTCCACCAATAAAGTTTTCGTTATTTGGAGAAAATGTATAATTCCCGGTGTAAGCTTTCACATGTACAGGTCCTGACAAGTCATATACTGGACCATATCTTTCTGTAAGTTCAGGATAAGCTGAGGAATTGTAAGAGATAGCAGTGTTTGTTTGTAAATCCCTGAACTCCATTTCCAAAATGGATTTAAACAAACTATACTGGGGATTGTCATCTATATAATCGGCAATATTGGGCATAGGCTCTATTACCTTGTCAATGGAATGGACATATCCATTTTCTGCAGCAATATTGGACGTTACAATATTCGCCTCTGCTACTTGAGCTCCTGTATAAGGCCGATTATAAAAATATTCAATGTCCTCAGAGGTGAGATCATTAATATCCAGGTAATGCTGCATAAAATAAGGAATGTACTTATTGTTATTATCCTCAAGGTTGTAGGAATCGAAACCATTTCTGTTTGCAGCAACAACATCAATTTCCTCTCCCCCCACATTTTCCTTGTAGACTCCCCTATAATAGGCAGTCTTACGGCGGAAAGCTGCAGAGAGAGTGTCCCTGCCTGGACCATTTTGATAGTACCCAAGGTCGGTATGGCTATAACCATTATAAACCAAGGAATAGGTGACAATTTCGTAGGCCTTATCTTCATCGATATCTTCTACGCCGCTCAGATTATTTTCCTGAAAGTATTGTTCGAAGGCCTCATCAGTTGGCGCGAAAGCAGTCCAATACCCAGCCCTGCTGAGGGTTTCCTTATAACCCGCCTTTTCTACCAAGGCCAGATAATGGTCAAAATTCCCCTTGTGCCTAGAAGAGTCCGAAAGTACTTGGTAAATCGGTCCCTCTAAGTTTTCGGGTCTTGCGTAGTACTCGTCAAATTCTTCCTTACAACCCACAAGGAATGAACTGGCCAAGCAAAAACACGCAAAAAGCTGTTTTGTAAATTTGTTCATAGATTATTGAGGTTTTGTTAATCAACAATTTTTTACGGAGAAAGACTTAAATGCTTCTTTTACTTATTTGGAGAAAGTAAAAAGGACTTTCAATATCTTTTTTCCATCAAGACTTATTCGAAATTTATAAAATAGGTTCCTTGAAAGTGTTATGGTTTATACTGGTTTGCATCCCATATACCCAAAGGTTTTAAGCAAAAATTTCACCAGTTCTAGCAAGGTTTTACAAGGTTATTTACCGTTTTGTAATCGTTTCCATCCCCCCTAAAAAACCACACTAACACCTTAGCTAAATCGGTTTTTCATTCCTTCTTTAAACAAAACTTAATTTCTCCCCTTTTGGGTGGTATTAAATACTTTTTTCACCTCATTTCCTTTAAAAAAAAATTTAACTTTTATGAAAATTAAAATAATGAACCGGATTCAACTATTAATTTTTATCTATTTATCGCTTTTTAAGAAAGATTCTGGTAATCTACACTTAAAAAACAAATTATCGTCAGGATTATTTATTATTTGGGAAAAGAACTTCCCTAATCTAATTTTTTTTGATTCAAAATTACACTTCAAAAACACAAAGTCTTCTGGACTGATTTTTAGTTACTTCCAAAATCAATTGGGTAAAATCTATTTCCCTTTAAAAATTATGCTAATTTCACCCATGAAATTGCCCTAAGAAAGCTTATTATGAACTTGAATATAAGTCACCTTATTTTGCTATGCCTATTGTTCCTGATTGGGATAGGGAAGGTTGACGCACAGGACAAACATTTAAAGTTCAACCATTTTTCCGTACAAGATGGCCTGCCCCAAAACTCTATTTATGCTATTGCAAAGGATAAATACGGATTTATGTGGTTTGGTACCTGGGGAGGAGCGGTACGTTACGATGGGTATAACATTAGGGTTTTCCGGGCTCACGAAAAAGACAGTACTACACTTTCCGACAACCGGATCAATGCCATTGTAACCGATTCCTTGCAAAACATTTGGGTTGCAGTGGAGCCCAATGATTTTGTTTTTAAATATGACTATGAAAGTGAAACCTTCAAATACTATCCTTCAGGACAGGTTCCTGCACCTGTCGTCAAAAAAATAAAGGAACGTTATGGTTATTGGAGAAAAAAAACAGCAAACAAGAATTACACCTGGTTAACTACCTATGACAATGGATTGTTACAAATCAACCGGAACACTGGCGATACGATTACCTACCACGCCGATCCAAGTGACCCCAATTCCCTTTCTGATGATTTAGTCAAAGATTTATTTTTGGATAATACTGGGCATCTCTGGGTGGGCACCCAATCGAGGGGTATCAGCCATGCCGACCTGAACATCAAACCATTTTTTAATTACTATAAAGACCAACCTGGCAAAGGCCTAATCGATAATGTTGTTAGGGCAGTTTGCATGGACCAGGAAGGTCGCTTATGGGTGGGATCAGAAAACCAGGGAATCACTATCATTGAACAATCCAAAAATGGGCCGCTTTACACCTATATTCGTAGGGACAAACTTATTGACCCCCAAATCAGAAACCTATACTGCGACCGACAGGGGATCATCTGGATAGGTACAAAAAGAGGTTTGACCTATTACGATCCCTCCGATGATACATTTACCAACTGTTCATTACAGAACATGTGTCACCCAAATGTATTTGACGTTATTGAGGATCAACAAGGAAATATTTGGGTAGCCACTTTTGATGGTTTAGCACGCTATGATAAAGAAAAGGATCAATTTCATTGTCTAAATACTGAATTTGAACTTGCCGGAAAGCAAATCATGGACATCCATGTAGGGCAAGAAAATCAACTTTGGATAGCCACTGAAGATGGAGGACTAAGCAGGCTTGTTCCGACTCCAGACATAGAAAAGGAATATAAAGTCATCAATTATACCCATCAGAAAAACACAAAAAAAAGCATTCCCAACAATAGAACCTATTCACTTACAGAAGACAACCAAGGCAATATTTGGATTGCTACTACTGCAGGCTTAAGCAAGTTCAATCCCGAAAACAATACCTTCCAAAATTTCACCAACGAAACTGGCCTCACCAATGAGCTTACCATGGCGGTGGTATATGATGGTGATCAATCGATATGGGTCAGCCATACCAAAGGCCTGACAAAAGTGGATATCCATAACGGAGAAATGCAAAACTTTAATTTAAAGGACGGATTGCAGGGAAATGATTTTACGCAAAATGCTGTTTATTACCATCCAGAAGATGGAAAGTTATTTTTTGGCGGATCTAATGGTCTCACTTCTTTTGATCCAGATAAAATCAAAATTAACCCCTATCCTCCCAAGGTTGCCTTGACCAATTTGAATGTCATGCACCGGGACCTTGAGCCAGGTGATCAAGTCAATGATCATGTCATATTGGACCAGTCATTGCTCACTTCAAAAAAAATCACCCTTACTTGGTGGGATAAGACATTCCGCTTGGAATTTGCAGCTTTGCATTATGCCAATCCACTAAGCAATAAATACAAATATAAACTGGAGGGATATGATGAAGATTGGATTTATACGGATGCTTCAAGACGTTTGGCATCCTATTCAAATCTCCCTTCTGGGAATTATACATTTAAGGTTTATGGGGCCAACAGTGATGGGGTATGGAGCGAAAATCCTGCCACATTGCAGGTTGAAGTCCTCCCACCCTGGTGGCTAAGCTGGTGGGCCTACATTTTGTATATTCTGGCAGCCTGCATCTTGGCCTTGTTTGTCTATCGCTATCTAAATTCCAAAATTCAACTTCGAAAAAAGGAAGCCATCCACCAGGCCAAACTTCACTTTTTCACACAAATATCCCATGAATTTAGAACTCCTCTAACCTTGATCATTGATCCGTTGGAGAGGCTTATGGCTGAAAAACCCAAAGGGAAAATAGCAGAACATTATTACCAGTTAATGCACAGAAATGCCAAGCAGTTATTAATGCTTATCAACCAATTATTGGATTTCCGTAAATTGGAATCAGGGCATTTAAAATTGAACCTACAGAAATCTGATATTGTGGCATTTTCGCGTGGATTAGCTTCTTCCTTCGAAGAAATGGCCAAAAAGAGACAAATTAGATTTAAGGTAGAAACCCATTTGGATCAGTTTTTCATGCCATTTGATGATGCTAAACTTACAATGGTTCTGAACAACCTGCTGTCCAATGCCTTCAAATTCACCCCTGATCATGGACAAATTAGCTTGACTCTTGAACCTGCAAAAAAAACCAAAAGCGGGATTCTTATAAAAGTGGAAGATTCTGGCCATGGTATATCCAAGGAAGAACAAGAGAAAGTATTTGGGATATTTTACCAGGCAAGCACCAACAAGGAACAAAACAAAGGGTCAGGAATAGGCCTTAGCTTAAGCAAGGAATTGGTAAACCTCCATGGTGGGGAAATCAAAATGGAAAGTTCCCTTGGGGAAGGTACTTGTTTTTCCATTTTCCTGCCCGTACTCGAAAACAAGGAACCTTCCCAAGCAATCCCTGAATTCCCTACAGAACCTGATAGGGCAGAAACTCTTTCCCATGAACCGGGCCCAAAAAAAACAAATAATAAAAACGTTCCCTTGATTTTGGTAGTGGATGATAATGCAGATATCAGGGCATATATAGAAATTAATTTTAACTCTGACTACCGTGTCATTTTGGCCACCAATGGAAATGAAGGCTTGGAAAAGGCCATCGACCGCATTCCTGATCTGGTCATCAGTGACATCATGATGCCGGATTTGAATGGCCTGCAACTATGCAGTAAATTGAAGTCCGATGAGCGGACCAGTCATATTCCTGTCATTTTGCTTACTGCCCGCCAATCGGATGATTCGAAAATGGAGGGCTATGAGACGGGGGCTGATGCCTATGTAACCAAACCTTTTAATACAACCGTACTTCGGGCGCAGGTAAATAACCTTTTGGAACAACGAAGGCAGTTAAGGGAACTGTTTTCCAAAGGTTCTGCAATGGAATTTAAAAAGATTGCGGTAAATGCTGCTGATGAGGCATTTTTGGAAAAAGCCAGGAAGCTAATTGAATCCAACCTGGATTCCGAAACTTTTGATATTGACTCATTGGCCATGCAGCTTAACATGAGTCGTTCCCAATTTTATCGTAAAATAAAAGCCCTTACCAATAAGTCTGCCTCGGATTTTGTCACCACTTTCCGCATGAATAAGGCCACTGAATTTTTATTGAGCGGTCAATTCAATGTTACCGAAACAGCCTATAAAGTGGGTTATAGCCTTCCTAACAATTTCACACGAGCATTTATCAAACATTTCGGAACCTCTCCCTCACAATATACCGGAAAGGAAGAAAAATAAGCTTTCCTATTGGGGCTTGTTGGACCACATAGGGTAACTAGGCACATTGGGCATGAAGTCTATATTGAAATGGGGGAGAATAAATGTATTCTTTAGTAAATAGGTTGAACGGGAATTTCATTGTGTAAATTTTGAATATCCAATGGGAAAGAAGGGAAATTACCTGGGTGGTACTTTTAATCCTTGATGAAATTATAAATGAGAAAGGTAGATTTTTAAATATTGATAGCTCAATCCACTGGACTCAATTCTAAAAAGTATCCTTTCTGAAATTTAATATCAATATTTATCTCAAAAATGAAACATTCAGCAAATTTGATTAAAAATGATAGGTTTTTGAACGGTTTGGATAGTTGGAAAAAGCAAGGAATAGCCACCTTTATGACAAGTTTAAATTGATAAGCTTAGGGTTAATAAATATTAGTAAGGTCTCCGTGGTCAATAGGTTAGATCAGGCGTGAATTTGTTCTATGTGCTCACAAAATGAATTCAGCCTTGAGTCTAAAGCCAGGGAGATTTTATTTTTTTATTAAACACATAGAAACAATAGATAACAATGGGCTACGATGCTATAAGGTAATTGGATTCGACAAAATGACATTTCAGGATGCTATGCTTTTTTTGGAAATCTATAATATGTTTTTACACATTTTTTTAAATGAACAGTACATCATAATAGATAGCCACTAATCCGACCCTCCCTACAAGCTTTCAACAACTGCCACAATTGTTAGTGCATTTAATTGAAATAAGCCTATGAGCCCGCCAAACAATGCCACAGGCATTAATGGAGGAACAATTAAATAATTTAAATCAGAATTAAAGAGATATACAGGAGTGGATTTGCAACAAAAAACTGGACAAATGATTAAGCTCTATGTTAATATAATAACGCCTGCCGCGGGCTCCTCAAATTGTCAGTGCGATATTGAAAAAAAAATCACCCTGACAATTTCGAGGTCAGTCTTTATACGGTAATTTTTTTGTTGGTTTTTCCGAACTGATCAGGTGATAGGTACCCAAGTGAGGAGTGTCTCCTGTTCCTATTGTACCAGATTTCAATAAATTCGAAAATTTCCTGTTTTGCTTGCATTACTGATCCGTATTTACGGTATCCTGTTTCCGATTTCAGGATTTTGAAGAAGTTTTCAGCTACTGCATTGTCCCAGCAGTTTCCTTTTCTGCTCATGCTCTGCCTCACCTTTTCAGAATCGAGTTCATTCTTGAATTCACCGCAGGCATATTGTACGCCCCTGTCTGAATGGAAAACCAGGTCTCTGAAAAAAGGCCTGTTGATCTGTGCCATTCGCCATGCCGGTATAACTGTTGCCCCGGCATGCATGGTGGTGGACATCGACCATCCGATTATCTTACGGTCATACAGGTCCATGATCATGGTCAGGTAAAGCCATCCCTCTTCTGTCCAGATGTAGGTAATGTCCGATACCCATGATTTTGCAGGGCCATCAGGGCTGAAGTTCCTGTTAAGCAGGTTCGGACTGATTCTGAAACTGTGGTTAGATTCAGTGGTACAGACACTGAACTTCCCCGATATCACACTCCTGAGCCCATTTGCTTTCATTATCCTGGCAACCCTTGGCCTGGACACCGAAAAGCCCCTGTCCCTAAGCTCAATGGTTATCTTCGGACTTCCATACCGGCACTTGCTTTCAGCATAGATTTTATGGATTTCCCTGGATACTTCTTCTCGCTCCTCAGCACATTTGGATGGTTTTCGGTTAAGCCAGCCATAAAAACCGCTTCTGCTTACTTTAAAAACCCTGCACATCTTTTCAACAGCAAACTCGTGCCTGTGAGCCCTTATGAACCGGAATATTTGTTGTCCCCCTTGGAAAAGATGCTTACTGCCTTTTTTAGAATATCACGCTCCAGTTCGGCTTCTTTCAGGGCTTTTTTCAAGGCAAGGATTTCTTTCTCTTCTTCTGTTAGATGCTGTTTCCCGTTTCCGGGAAAGCTGCTGGATTCACTTGCTTTAAATTCCCTGGCCCAACGCCTGACCAGGTCTGGTCCAATCCCAAGTTCTCTTCCAACTTCAGTACTTGTTTTTCCATTCAAATGAAGCTCTACGGCCATCGTTTTAAAGGCCTTGTCAAATGTTCTCCTTTCTCTATTACTCATTGTTTCAAATTTAAGAAAAGAGCTTAACTTATTGTCCAGTCAAAGGTATACACTCCAGGAGCCTGTTAAGGCTCCAACTACTTAACCCTGAGTTTCACCCAGGGAGGCAAAACATATGTAGTCTTACAAACCCTAACGGGGTTAAACTAAAACAAAAAATTCTAAAAGAAAATACAGGTAACTAGAACCCAAATCCCTCCCCGGTTGAGACCTGCCCTGAAGGGCGAAATAGAATAACCAGTGGAATTAGCTCCTGGATTAATATCATATTACTTTCTCCGCAGACTAATTCAAAATTGGCACTTGGAAAAAACGAAACCAGCTGTACAAAATTTGTACAGCTGGTTTCTAAATTCAAAGTCTATCGGAAAAAACTGATCCTAATTGAAAGATCAGATATCCTATTATAATAAAACCAATCTGATGATTTCCTCAAAGTAAACTGCTTTGGCCTCCTCCGTTAGCTGCCAGTAATAAGAACCATCCTCATCAGCACCAAAACCAAAGTAGGTTCTTGGTCCGGCAGGTGTATCCCCTGATCCAGCATAAAACTCGGTATTGGCCTCAAATCTAACAAACAGCATAGCTCCAGCCCCTGGATCGCCTCCAGCAGCCACTGCACTCTCTGCCAATACTTCACCATTTGGAGTTGTATTGACATAAAGCAGGTTTACAGGTGTATTTATCCATGGAAGCAAATTTTCCTCACCAATTGCCACCTCTTCAAAAGCTTCATCATCGGGTTGCTGAATTTGAGCATTAATCAGTTCTCCCCCCCCAGGGTTATACCTTACTGGGTTCCCATTATTATCAAACCAGTTCAAACGGTTATTTCTCGCTGCCCACTGGGAATTTAATATAATAGGAGCTGTTAACGCATTCCAGGCTGTTTTATCATCTCCATCAAAGTGAGAAGAGCTGCCACTACGTCCAATGACAATCAAATCCGCAGCATTTAGCATATCAATATCCTCTTGGGGAGCAGTGCTAAGGGTGGAATTATAATAGATGGTAACATTAAAGCCCTTTTCTTGTAACCATGCAATTTGTTCATCGTCATTGGAATCATCCGTAATAAATACAATCGAATAAAGTGAGGTATCCACCGGCACTTCAACGGTTACCTCTTTGCTGGTTACTACTTCTGTTCCATCCTCACTGGTTGCAGTTAAAGTTACGGTATAAGTTCCCTCTTCCGCATAGGTATGAGTTGGATTCTCCTCAGTTGAGGTATTGCCATCTCCAAAATCCCAGGAATAGGTAACAACATTTTCAGAAGCATTGGTAAAGTTTACTGTCAATCCTTCATCGTCAAAAGTATAATCAGCAGCTGGTGGCGGTACAACGGTTACCTCTTTGCTGGTTTCCACCTCAGTTCCGCCTTGGGCAGTGGCGGTCAAAACTACGGTATATGTTCCCGCTTCTGCATAAGTATGACTTGGATTTTCTTCAGTGGAAGTATTTCCATCACCAAAATTCCAAGTAAAAGAAACAGCATTTTCAGAAGTATTGGTAAAGGCAACATCCAAGTATTCCTTTTCCACCGTATAATCAGCTGTCAGATCTTCAACGATGGTTATATCTTGGTCGGCTTCAACAGTTTTTCCATTTATCCCCTTTGCAGTTAGAACCACGGTGTATGTTCCCGCTGCTCCATAAGTATGACTTGGACTCTCTTCAGTGGAGGTATTGCCATCTCCAAAATTCCAGGAATAAGAAGAAACATTTTCAGAATTATTGGCAAAGTTTATATCCAACTGATCTGCAGTATATGTAAACCCTGCAGAAGGTTCAACCGGTTCCATTTCATCTTCACTACATGAAATGAAAAACATGGCCGACAAAGCAAGGATCATTAAAAACCTTAAATTTCGATAAATTTTTTCCATAATTGATTTTTTTGGGTTTGAATTGAGAGTTAATTTAAAAACATACCAATGGCAATGGAATACTATCTATAACCAAAGGAATATCTTTTTAATTTCTAATCGAATGCTGAATGCCTAACCAAATTATGGTAAAAAAAAGTCAAATCCGTTATGCACTGTTATGAAACTGATCGACAAATTAATCCTTATACTTACATTTTTATTCAAAAATAAAACCTATAATATGAATTTTAGCCCATTTAAACTCTTCATTAAAGAATAATTAATTGATATTCCTGGCCCGCTGAATTTGTATGGTCGATAATAATTTTCTGCTCACGTTCTCTCCATTATTACCCAGTTTCGAACTCCCTTCTCCCTCCCACTGCTAAAATCCTACCCCATATTTATTGAAGAATTATTCCTACTGTAATACCTTGATAGGATATTCATTACTCAATAGGAGTCAGAAACAAAGATTATAAGATAACTTTCATTAATGCCCTAAATTTTTCAATAATCTCAATAAACGCTTCCATTTCACCACTAAACCTATTTTTAAACAATTCTCAATACCAATTTTGATCAAAATTGATAGATTTATGAACGCTTTGGATAGCTCCAAAAGACTGAAACTTTTCACCTTTATAAAGTTTAGATTTTCTAAACATAGCTTAGGGTTAATTACATTAGTAAGGTCTCCATGGTCAATAGATTAGATCAGGAATGAATTTGTTCTATGCACTCATAAAATGAATTCAATCTTGAGCCTAAAGCCATGGAGATTTTATTTTTTGTGGTAAATACATAAGGACAACAGGAAACTGCAGATAGTAGCGCAATTGGTGTTTATAGTAACCAGAATGGAACTTTAGGATGCAATTCCAATTTTTTGAAAAATTAAATAAAAATATCTGTTGGCTAAAGGGCATTATCCACAGATTAGATCAGGCTCAAACGGTCTAATTAAGTTAATCAGAGATTTAGCCCCTCAACTTAAATTATTCTAATTCCCACACTTTACCTTTTACAAACCAATGCTGCCCACGTTTTTCCGGTAAAGCCCTGCTCTATTAATTCTGGACTAAAGAGGGCAAACTGATTTCATTTTTATTCCTAGGAATTGCAAATGTAAAAAGGAAAACCAACCAAAAACAAAAATTTCAATTCGGGGAATTAAAAAAACTTAACCTATCCAATTTTCATGTCAAAATATCCCCTATCGGTGATTTTGATTAAAAATGATAGTTTCTTGAACAGTATTGATAGCAAAAAAAAACTCAAATTGCCCAACTTTAATTCAAGTTTAAATTGATAAGCTTAGGGTTAATAAATATTAGTAAGGTCTCCATGGTCGCGAAAGCGAAAGATCAGGATTAATTTCTTTGATGTATTCATTAAATGAAATTAATCAGGGTCTAAAAGTCATGGGGACTTTATTTTTTTATACCCACTCAATTGGAATTGAAATCCAAAGCATTTGGAAAACCGAAAAAGGACTCCTCTAATAATTCGAAAATAAAAATTCCTAGAAACCAAATTTTTACCTAACAACATGGTACGTACCTAAAATAACTAATCCCTTGAGATTTCTATTTTTCCTTTCAATTGTATATGTATTACAATATTCAATTGTATTTGCCCAAATGTAAAACAAAATCGTATCGGGCATCGATTGGTACGATAATAAAGAGGATATTGTGAGTGCCCATGGGGCTGGAATTACCAAAGAAAGCGACACTTACTATTTCTTTGGGGAGTTCAAAAGCTATACCACCAATCCTTTTAGGTGATTTAGCTGTTACTCTTCCAAAAACCTGGTTGAAAAGAATTTTAAAATGTGGCCTTGCCGGTTCAGAAATCCGGAAAATTGGGGTCCAAAACGGGTTAGTGAAAGGGTAAAGGTGTTGAAAAGTCCAAGGACCGGAGAGTAGGTGAGGTTTATGCATACCGATGAGATGGGTTGCAGGGATCCTTTTTTAGTTATTCCACCAGTGATAAATTTGATGGAGAATACACTTTTCAGGGCCCGCTCCTTTTTGATGAAAAAGAGATCAACAGATGGGACATGGGTGTTTTCCAGGATACTGATGGTAAAAGTTATTTAATCATGCATGGGGGAGATTTATATCAGTTAAGTGCTGATTATAAAAGTATAGAAAACCTGGTAATCAAGGATATCACCTCCCATTGGGAATCCCCGATGATTTTTAAAAAAGACGGTTTATATTACTGGATGGATTCAGGCCTCACTGGCTGGGATCGTAATGACAATTATTATTTTACTGCAAAATCACTTAAAGGGTCTTGGACTTCCCATGAACATTTTGCCCCTGAACGGACTTTAACCTGGAATTCCCAGTCAACTTTTGCCCTTCCAATCGCAGGTTCTAAAGGCACCACTTTTATGTACATGGGAGATCGTTGGTCGCACCCAAAACAATATTCTGCCGCCACTTATTTTTGGTAACCCCTTGAAATAAACGGGACATCCATTTCCCTTCCCAGATACAAAGAAAGCTGGGATATCGACCCCGAAACCGGAAATGGACGACAACCTGCATTGAAGGGAAGGTCATTGAGAACAAGGATAAAGTCATTTCTTATTTAGGAGATTGGGAGCACCATGTCATTGAGGAGGAATTTACAGATAGCCGAACCGATGAAAAAGGAGCTTCTTTTTCTTTCACTTTTACGGGAACCCGCATTGGAATAAGGAGTACTGCCCCTCCTAATGGTGGTTCTGCACGGGTAAAATTGAAGGACAATATGGGAAAGGTTATTGTTTCCGCTATTATCGATATGTAATGCCAATACCCCGAAACATCTCTGACATTTCTCATTCCTGAATTAAAAAAGGCACCAATAACCTAATTGTAACAGTTAGGGGTAAACATTGGTACTGGACAGAAAAATCAGGAAGAAAGTCTGGCAGTAGCGGAGATATATTTCTATAGATTCCATAACGATACAGGATTGATATGTTGATTGCATTGCTTAATTTTCTGCCTATAAAAGTTTCAATAAACCGTTCAATTTGATTTGAAGTAGGTATTTTGATTGCTGATGGTTTAGTTTTTGGGTCGAAAATTATTGGTTAATTGTAACTATCGAAAAAAGATGGATAAATAGTTCACCCAATAAATAATAAAAAAATTAAGCCCTGTTTCAGCTTTTACGTACTTTATTCCAAATAGAAATCACTTGAAAATAAAGCCAATAATAATCAAAATTAATTCATGAAAAACTACCTTATTTTATTCCTTATACTCGTCCTAAGTTTCGGTTCAGGATTTGCTCAAACAGACGTATTTCCAGATGGGACACCCGTTCCGGAATGGTTCAGAGAAACAGACCCTACGGATATCAATCAACTGGGAAAACATTACCGGATCACAGATTTTGGTGTTGAAAATGACAGCACCATTTTGCAGACAGAGAAAATTCAGGAGGTAATTGACAAAGCCCATAATGAGGGCGGTGGGGTTATCATCATTCCTGAAGGCACCTTCCTGAGCGGTTCCATATTTTTCAAACAGGGCACACACCTCCATTTGGAAGAGGGAGCTGTTCTCAAGGGCAGCGATGATATCAGCCATTTCAAATTGATCGACACCCGCATAGAAGGGCAAAACCGGAAGTACTTTGCCGGGCTGGTAAATGCAGATGGCTTGGATGGATTTACCATTTCAGGAAAGGGCACACTCAATGGAAATGGGCGCCGCTACTGGCGATCATTTTGGCTGCGAAGAAAATGGAACCCTGATTGTACCAACTTGGATGAGATGCGCCCAAGGCTTATGATTATTTCCAATAGTAAAAATGTTCAGGTATCTGGCATCAACCTGATCAATTCTCCCTTTTGGACTTCCCATTATTACAAATGCGAAAATGTAAAAATATTGGATCTTTACATATACGCTCCCCACAAACCGGAAGATGAAAAGGCCCCAAGTTCTGATGCCATTGATCTGGATGTCTGCAAGAATGTATTGGTCAAGAATTGTTACATGTCTGTCAATGATGATGCCATTGCTTTAAAAGGTGGTAAGGGCCCCAATGCAGACAAAGACCCAAACAATGGGGGAAATTATAATATTATTGTAGAAGATTGTGAGTTTGGATACTGTCACAGTGCATTGACTTGTGGAAGCGAATCGATTCATAACAGGAATATCATACTACGGAGAACAAAGGTTTCCCATGCTACACGTCTTCTTTGGCTAAAAATGCGTCCAGACACCCCGCAACATTATGAATATATCCAGCTTAATGATATCAGTGGAAATGTGGCCAACATGTTATATATCAAACCCTGGACCCAGTTTTTTGATCTGAAAGGAGAAAAGGGCATGAAACATTCCGCAACCAACAATATTACTTTCCGCAATATTGACCTGGAATGTGACCGGGTTTTCAACACCCAATCATCTGAACAATACAATGTATCTGATGTCACCCTGGAAAACGTAAACCTTACTACTTCACCGGATCAGGACATCCATTTGGACTATATCGACAATTTACAGTTAAAGGGTGTAGTCGTTAACGGAGAGAAGGTGGAAGATTAAGAAGGAACCAAGCTGAAAAGATACTGCTCTCTAACCGTAATATTTTAGAAATCAATAAACCATAGCATAAACATCTAACCATGAATTTAAAAAAACCAATAGTGTTGCTTGCCATGCTAATTTTGTCTGCAAGCATTTCAATTGCCCAAGAACTGCCTTCCCAAGAAGAAATCATGGATCAAATGGTACTAACCAATAAGCACTTAATGGAGAAATGGCCTGACCCAGGGGTAAATGTCATCACCAATAGAGAGCGTTCCAGTAACCTTTGGACCCGTGCGGTCTATTATGAAGGGTTGATGGCATTATATGGGCTCAAAAAGGACAAAGCTTATTATGATTATGCAGTGAAATGGGGAGAATCCCATAATTGGGATTTAAGAAATGGCACCCAAACCCGCCATGCAGATAACCATTGTGCCGGGCAGACCTATATTCAGCTTTACCAAATTGATCCGAAACCAGAACGAATAGAACATATCCAGGCTTCCATTGACGCCATGCTGGAAACTTACAAGATTAATGATTGGGACTGGATTGATGCATTGCAAATGGCTATGCCCGTATTTGCTCAACTAACCAGCTTAACCGGGGATGCAAAGTATTCAGAAAGAATGTATGAAATGTACATGGATACCAAAGTGACCCAAGGCCTTTTCAATGAGGAAGATGACCTTTGGTGGAGAGACAAGGACTTTTTACCTCCCTACGAGGAGCCCAATGGCAACGACTGTAACTGGTCCAGAGGTAACGGATGGGTTGTGGCCGCCATGGTACGAACCCTAGAATTTTTGCCCCAAGATGATCCACACCGCTTTGAATATGTACAAATGCTTCAGAGAATGTTGAAATCAGTTTTGACTGTTCAAAGAACGGATGGATTTTGGAATGTAAGTTTACATGATCCAACACACTTTGAAGGTAAAGAAACTTCCGGAACCGCCTTATTCTTGTATGGAATGGCCTGGGGAGTAAACAATGGTCTACTGGAAAAAGAAGTGTATATGCCAGCTATCACCAAGGCTTGGAATGCTATTTCCACCGAAGCTATTCATGACAATGGTTTCTTAGGTTACCTACAAGGCACCGGAAAAGAGCCCAAGGATGGTCAACCTGTAACTTATACCAGTAAGCCTGACTTTGAGGATTATGGCTTGGGATGCTTCCTTTTGGCAGGAACTGAGATGTATAAATTGGTAGGTAAAGAATAGATCCAAAAAATCATTCATTTATTTAATCCGTGGGAGTAAATACTTTCACGGATTTTTTTATCCCCAAGTGCGGAAGGGGTTTCCCAATGAAAGCCAGAAATCATTTTCGATTGGAACAAAACTCATTGCACTTTAGGTGAATTCGAATTCAGGTCTCCACTTATTTGCTAAAAAATCTTCCCTTTGCATACCTAGTGAATTCTTTGCGTCTCTAGCGGTATATCAAACAACTATTCTTTTTCCCCAATATTCCTGCGTCTCTTCTATTAACATAAAATATTCCCCAAGCCTTAAATGGAAATTCTCATCTCCTACTTTCATCATCACTCCCATAAGGTTATATATCTTAAATTGGAAATTGTTGTTTCTTTTTTTTGCCCTGCCAATACCTGGCAGGGCAATATTATTGGTTATCATGGCAAAAAGGGTTATTAGTTTTTTTAATGTTAATCCAAACAAATCACTTAATACTGGACCTGCTTTATTTACTCAGCATCTTCATAAAATTCTATTTCCACAATATTGAGAGATCCTTCTGCCCCTTTCTCATCCCCAGCGGGTTCTTTTTTTCCTGTAATTTCTATTATCCCAAAAGCATCCTCATCGATATTGGCACCGATCAATTTAACCAAGACATTTTTTCCTTTGGTTGGTGGAAATTCTATAGTATAGTAACCAAGGTTCCTTTTAGTCCTTTCACTGAAGACCACCTTTCCATCTATGCTGATTTCAATGGGATAACTTCTGGTTCTCCAGCCATTTAACTTCATGGCGATTTCACTGATTTCAGCCTCTCTTTCCAGTTCATAATGAATCCATCCATTTGACAGAAGATCTTCATTTGACCAACTTGTTTCTTCATTATCATCATAGGATTGGCTTACATCATCTTGATTGGCACCCGCTTTGGCATTTTCCACCGCTACAGCAATTCTTGAAACCTTATAAGATGGTCCTTCTGGAGTGGGACCTCTTTCAAGGTTGGAGGGCAGACCTTCCCCCGGAAGCTTTTTAGCTAAGCCATTTTTTACTTCAAATGACTTGGTTTCCCATTCAATGGAAGTGTTTTTCAGACCTTTGGCTTTTGCTTTTAGCTTGATTTCTCCGGCTTCCTCGGTTGACCTTACAAAAACCCGGTTTACACCTCCTTCAACAGGCAGGCTTTTAGACAAGACATAATTATCTTCTGGTCCCTGGGCAATACCCCCACGCCATTCTGCTGGACCTTTCAAAGAAAAGTCAATCATATTGAGGGCAGTGGGACATCGGTTTCCTTCTTCATCTACTACCTCTATCTGTACCAAAGCCAAATCATGACCATCGGCCTTCATTCCTTCAGGATGTATCCACTTTGTCAATTTCAATCCATATGGCTCTCCTGCTGTTTGAATTTGATCCTCACTTACTTTTTGACCATCTTCATCGTAGCTTACTGCCTTAATGGTTCCAGGCTCCCATCGGATATCTTTAAAAATAAATAGGAAGCGATAATCCTGTTTTCCTTTCCCTTGTGATTTCCCATTAATAAACAATTCTACTTCCTGGCCATTGGAAACCACATAAATATCTTTTTGAACACCTTTTTCATAATTCCAGTGGCCAATTAAATGGGTACCTGGGTTTTCGGAATCTACCCATCCATCCCACATCACCTGATGGGCAAAGTAGCCATCCTTAGGAGTTCTCATAGGGTCCGTTTCACCACTTCTTCTATAATTTTCTGCCCCTCTAAAATGCGTCTGGGTATCTGAGAAGATGATATTTACACCTCCTGAACTTACCCTTTTACCGGTTCCAGGTCTTTCTCTGTAGTAATCGTACCAACGTATCACATCCTCAATGGCATGGGCATCCTGGTTATGATTATAGGCACTGGCATCATTGCCTTTATAGAGGGGTCCCTCTCCTTCTTTGTGATAAGGAGGGGTATATTCATCCCAATATTTCCGCAAGCCTTCATCTCTGGAGTATTCGGTAGCCCACATGGGTTGATCTGCGCTTTTGTTGATATACAGCATCTCACCACCATATTCAGCGACCTCACTCTCCAGCATTTCCCTGGAACCAATGGCACGGCCTCCATTAGGATCATATGTATCACAGATGGCCTTCATCTCACTCATATGCGGCTCACTGATATTATCATTTCCGCATTCATAAAAAAGGATACTTGGATTGTTCCGGTTATAGATGATGGCATCTCTCATCAGATGCTTCCTGTGCTCCCACCTTTCTCCCTGCACATCTCCTTCTGCATCACCGGCTGGCATGGCCTGGATTAGCCCTACTCTGTCACAGGATTCAACATCCTGCTTCCAGGGGGTGATGTGCATCCATCTCACCAGGTTGGCATTGCCATCCACCATCATTTTATTGCTGAAATCACTTATCCATGCAGGTACTGACATACCAACGCCCGGCCATTCATTACTGGTCCGCTGGGCGTAGCCTTTCACTTGGATCACCCTATCGTTCAGATAGATCATACCATCCTTAAATGCTGTCTTGCGGAAACCCGTCCTGGTTTTCACCTCATCCACCGGCTCGCCATTTACAAGCAAGGTGGTGTACACATCGTACAGGTAACCATAGCCCCAACTCCAGAAGTTAAGGTCCTTTAACTGACTACTTGCTTTGACAATGGCCGTTTGACCTGGTGACAGGGTGGTTTTATATCCTTCAAATTCCTTGATCACCTTCCCTTCCATATCTTCTATGGCTACTTTGTATTGAAAGGTTTTGGAATCTGCATATTCATTTCTTACCTGAGCTTCCGCATTGATCAATGCAGATTTATCTTCAATATCGATATCCTGTGCATACACATAAACCCCTTTCGTGCCCAAATTGGAATAAAGCGGAAGGGTCTGGTAAAGCTTATCTGTGATGTGAAGAGAAACATTCTTTGGAATTCCCCCATAATTAACATTAAAATTCCGGTCGCTCCATTGGAATTTTGAATTGGTGGACACTTTTCTGTAATCCCAATCATTATCTACCCTTACGGCCACCACATTGGTCTGCGGGTAGGGTTTAATCAGGTCAGAAATATCAAAGCCCACAGCAATGGCCCCATTTTCATGCCTGCCAATATGCCGGCCATTTAGGTAAAACTCCCCACCTTGACGGATGCCCTCAAATTCCAAAAATACTTTTTTGTTTTCTGAACGTTCAGGCAATACAAAGTCTTTCCGGTACCAGGCTATCCCGGTATTTAAATCATAAATCTCCACTTTAAAGGCCTGATCCTCATTCCAGGCATAAGGAAGGGTCACTTCTTTCCAACCCTTATCCTCAAAATCCATCGCCTCGGCCCCTTTGGGATCCCCAACCCTTACTTTCCAGTCGGGGTTAAAATTATATTCAGACCTTTGTGCTTTCGAAGGTTGGTAAAAGCCTACCAAAATCATCAGTACAGCCAAAATTAATTTTGAAATTTTATACATCATATATCCTATTTTATTATTCTATCATCAATCTATTCATAACTTCCGACAAAAAAGAAAATGAAGTTTCTAAAATTAACCCAAACAATATTATTTAATACTACTTAACAACAACTTGTTAAAAACAATATTAAGAGAAACTGATGAATTTTATATGGAATTCAATAATTTAATTAACGGAATCGTTTTCGTAAAACCCTCTAAACAAAACATTATTAATCACTAATAAAAAAACAATTGTATAAATTTTAAATCAACAAAATCATTTGTCATCCAAAAAAAATCAGGTTAATAAAAATATTATTAATGGAATTTTAAATTTCTTAGACAATATATACCCCCACAAAAAAAGGAATACAACCAACACAAACCACTAAAACCTCTTTTCAGCTACTTAAAACAAAAAAATCAACCTTATCATGGCTTGACTTATATTATTTTATATACCCATTATCAAAACTAATATCCCGATATTAATTTCGATATATCAATAAATAATACAATTAAAAATGGTACATAAATGTAATATAAAAAACATTTACTACAAATCTATACTGTACTGTACTTTGACGGATAAGGAAAGGCAAACAAGATCTTCCATTCATGTTTATATTTTATACAAACAACCCTATACATTTACTGTAAATTCAATAAATTACACCTCATATTTAAACAAATCCTAAATTAATATTTAGTAATATATACATAATTTTCAGCAAATATTATCTTAATGTAATTCATCAATTTTCCCTTTAAAAAGTAGGGTAAAAGT
This sequence comes from Echinicola jeungdonensis, assembly GCF_030409905.1. Taxonomy (NCBI): domain Bacteria; kingdom Pseudomonadati; phylum Bacteroidota; class Cytophagia; order Cytophagales; family Cyclobacteriaceae; genus Echinicola; species Echinicola jeungdonensis. The sequence continues at coordinate 2,210,590 of NZ_JAUFQT010000001.1, read as the reverse complement.
TACTATGATCACTGCACCCTTTGAGTATTTTCCCAGAAACCTAATTGTGGTCAATTATCATTTATTTATATTTAATCCATCGTTAGGCCCTCTTCAATTAACTCTGATCTATCTTAAAGTTTGTTTTTATTCTTATTAACATATTAACTGAAAATACCTCATGAAAAAAATCGTATTAATGGCTATTGGCTTTTTGGCCATTTTCACAACCCATGCCCAAAATTATCCTCATCGCAGTAATGTTTTATGGGTTACCGAACCCGATCATCAAGACTGGCTTTACGAACTTGGAGATGAAGCCAAAGTGGCTATTTCACTTTATGAATTTGGTATTCCGGTGGATGATTTGGAAATAAGTTATGCAGTTGGACCGGAAATGTTACTGGCCGATACGGAAGGAACGGTCAAATTAAAAAACGGAAAAGCAGAAGTATCCCTGGGCACCGCCAATGAACCTGGATTTAGGGATTGTTGGTTTAAGGCTGAACTCAATGGCCAAACTTACAAACATCATGTCAAAGTGGGGTTTGAACCGGATAAACTGGAACCCTACACCCAGTTTCCTGATGATTTTGTCAGCTTTTGGGAAGATGCCAAAGCAAAAGCTGCGGAATGCCCCATGGTAGTTGAAAAAGAATTTGTTCCGGAATATTCCAGTAATAAAGTGGATTGTTATTTAGTCAAAATTCAAGCTTATGAAGAGGGCCAACAGGTTTACGGCTATCTAACTATTCCTAAAAAAGAGGGAAAGTTTCCGGTAGTTTTCGCCCCTCCAGGGGCCGGAATCAAGCCCATGGATCCCATGAAACATGTATTTTATGCTGAAAGCGGTGTCATCCGTTTTGATATGGAAATCCATGGCATCCGTCCCACCCTTGACAGGGAAACATATAAAGAAATCAGCAGGTCTTTCGGCAATGGAGAAAACAGCTACTTGGTCAATGGCCTGGACAACCGGGACAATTATTATATGAAAAAGGTGTATATGTCCTGCGTACGCGCTTTGGATTTCCTGACCACACTACCGGAATGGGATGGCAAAAACCTGATCGCCCAGGGCGGAAGCCAGGGAGGTGCTTTGGCTTTGATCACCACTGGGCTGGACGAAAGAGTCACTGCCTGTTCTGCCAACCACCCTGCCCTAAGTGATATGGCTGGATACTTAGGTAACAGAGCTGGAGGTTACCCTCACTTGAACAGGTTCAACGATATGTTAACACCAGAAAAGGTCAACACCCTGCAATATTTTGACGTGGTCAACTTTGCCAAGCTGATAGATGTGCCGGTTTTCATGACTTGGGGATATAACGACAATACCTGCCCTCCCACCACCAGTTATGTCGTTTACAATTCCCTGAACACGGAAAAGGACTCCTATATCACGCCCATTAATGAACACTGGGTATCAGAAAAGACCAGAAGGGTGATTTTGGACTGGATCAAGTCGAATGTTAAGTAGCAAGTAGTTAGATGCAAGACAATAGACTTAAGATTTAGGTTAATGTCCAAGGCCGAAAGCCTAAAGCCAAAAGTGGAAAAGAAATGGCAATGACCTAAGTCTTGCAGAGTTGTGCCAAGTCGGGGACTTGGCACTTTTCCAGCTTTGAGTCTCTGACTCATTTGAAAAGAATGGGGAATCAAAAATCCGGTGGTTGGTATACTCACCAACCACCCTTAAGGCTGGCCGGAATTTGCAATTAAGTTTGTTTATGTAAATATTCGGATTAAAGGAATTAAAAAGCCAACCAAAGACCATTTGATATCTAAGATGAAAGAAACAATCAAATTAACTTGAACCAACAACCACCCAAACCCGAAATACCCATGAAAAAGATATTTTTCCTTCTCCTTTTCTGCCTTCCCTTTTCCGTAATTTCGCAAATCCTAAAAAAGCCCGTTCCGGACAAACTGGTAGTACTTACATTTGACGATGCCCCGGCCAGCCATTATTCGGTTGTAGCTCCATTGTTACAGGAGCATGGCTTTAATGGCACTTTTTATGTTTGTGAATTCCCTCCCAATTTCTCGGATAGCAGCAAATACATGAATTGGAGACAAATCCAAGCTTTGGACAAAATGGGCTTCGATGTGGCAAATCACACCCGCACTCATGCCCACGTGAACGCTTTGGATAAAGAGGAAATCCAAGCACAGCTGGGCTATATTGAAGCCAAATGCGATTCCCTTGGAATTCCCAAACCCTCCAGCTTTGCTTACCCGGCCTATGATATAAGCGAATCCTGCTTTGAAGTGTTAGATGAAAAAGGATACGATTTTGCCCGGGCAGGTGGAAAACGGGCCTATGCCCCTCTCAAAGACCACCCCTACCTCATTCCCAGTTGGGCAATGGAGGAGGACAATAAGGATGAAATCATGGAAGCCCTGAAAAAAGCCAAAAATGGCAAAATAGTGGTCCTGACCATTCATGGCGTTCCCGATATCGAACATCCCTGGGTCAATACACCCCCAGCTTTGTTTGAAGAATACCTGGATTATCTATCTGCCAATGATTATAAAGTCATTTCCATTAAGGATTTAAAGGAGTATATCGATCCCCTAGCAGCCAGACACACCATTACGATGGACATGAGCAAATCTTTTAAAAATTGAGTTATTGGTTAGTAAGTTATTATTAAGGCCTTCATTCTTTATCAAAAAATTTGCGAAAATTCGTGCAAACTTGGTTGACGACAGTCTTGTTCTTGGACACAATTCTCATTTCCTTGCCCACCCAATTCAATTTTTTATGTAAATTGTTGAGATTTAATGGCTAATTTCAATTTTCCTAATATACTGCCTGTTTACAACCAAACGTTGCCCACATGAAAAAACTAACTAAAAAAGACATCAAACAGGAAGTATTTGACCTCTACGATGCCTATGCACATAACAAACTGGAGCGAAGGGAATTCATGGAGAAGCTATCCTTTTTTGCTGTGGGAGGCATTACCCTTCCCAGTTTGATGGGTTTTATAATGCCCAATTACCCGGATAACATTCAAGTGTCCTTGGATCATGATCAGCTCAAAACGGAAACCATTAGCTACGCTTCCCCAAAAGGAGGCGGAGAGATCAAAGCCCAGCTTTCCCGTCCCAAGGATGCCCAAGGGAAGTTACCGGGTATTGTGGTGGTCCATGAAAACCGGGGACTCAATCCTCATATTGCAGATGTAGGAAGAAGAGCAGCTTTAGAGGGTTTTATCACCCTTTCTCCAGATGCCCTTTCTCCACTTGGAGGCTATCCAGGCAATGACGATGACGGGAGGGCCATGCAAAGGAAACGTGATCGAGATGAAATGCTGGAAGATTTCATTGCTGCATTTGACTACCTGAAAGGTCATGAAGAATGTACTGGTAAGGTGGGGGTAGTAGGATTTTGCTTTGGGGGATGGATTTCCAATATGATGGCTGCAAAAGTACCAGATCTCAAAGCTGCTGTACCGTTTTACGGAGGACAACCCCCACTGGAAATGGTTCCTCAGATCCAAGCCTCACTACTTCTCCATTATGCCGAACTGGACGAGCGGGTCAATGTCGGATGGTCGGCTTATGAGGAAGCACTCAAAGAAAACGGCAAAGAATATCAGGCTTATATCTATCCCAATGCCAACCACGGTTTCCATAATGACACCACCCCCAGGTATGATGAGGAAGCGGCAAAGTTGGCTTGGAAAAGGACTATGGAGTTTTTTAATGAGAAGCTTAAGGATTCAAAGAATTTCCATAAAATATAAATATTCACAACCAACATTATGACCCTTGTGGAATATTAAGCTTATGGAATCCTAAAATTCCGTGAGTAGGCTCCTTTCTTTCCATTCTTTTTCCAGGTACCCGAAATATTACCTTAAAAACACATAAAACCCATTCAACTTTTTCTTTGCCCCTGTTTCGGAAGGTACACTGGTTGTATTTCTGAGCTGTAAGAAAGGCAAATGAAATCACAGAAAGCCCGGTAAAAGGGAAAAAAATTACCTTCATTTATTATTGATCAAATTGTTCTCTGAATAATTTGAAATTCAGATTTAAAGCAGCATTTTTTAACTTTGGTGAACTTATCTTTACATTAATAATCCAGGGAAAAAGCTGAACCGCATTAGGTATTTTTACACGGGTTTTATCATAGGTATTCCTGTATCACCAATTGAATAGTTCAATTCCGGAAATATTTACCCTTCTTTGGCCTCCCCGTTCCAATGGAAGAGAGGTATCCTTCAAAACATGGTAATTAAAATTCCCAAACCAAGGAAATGGGGGTATAGTTTCAACATATAAACTTACTGGATTCGGTTTTGCCAATCTGTTCTATTTTCAGGCAAAGAATATTTTTCAAATGCCCTAACAATAGGCTGGGCTACCTTTGTTTCATCATCAAAGAAACCTCTTCCTCTGGCCATGGGTTCCCACCAAAACACGCCTCTTCCAAGTCCGTTTGGCGTATCAAGAACAATTTCATTAACAGCTTGAAACCATTGTTTTTGGCCTTCTGGTGTTTCTGGAAATGGGTAAGGTGCATTTTCATGGTAGGTATTTTCTCTCCAATAGTAACCTGTTTCGATTACAATAATTTCTTTTCCATACCGTAAAGCTGTCATTCTGAGATTATCCCTTAGATCAAGTAAAGTCCCATGGGACCAGGGATAAAAAGAATATCCAATTACATCATAATCAACATTATATACTTCCATTTTATCAAAGAATGTTTGGGAAAATGCTATGTCACCCCCATGGTCTACATGGACCATGATTTCAATTTTATTACCGTTTCCTTCAACCTCCCTTATGGCTTTCACTCCTGCTTTTAGGTAATCTGCAACATTTTTCCATTTGCTTTCCTGCGGTGTAGCATAATTAATCCGTCCATCGGGCCATAAAAAACCATTGCCGATTTCATTCCCAATTTGAACCATTTCAGGCAACACATCCTCATTTTTCAATGTAGTTAGCGTATTTAAAACAAACTCATAAACTGCAACAATTCGCTCCTCATGCGTCATATCGACCCATGAGGATGGAGTTGGTTGTTTCATCGGGTTTGCCCAGCCATTTGAAAACATCATGTCCAAAGCAAAATGGTAGTTATATTTTTGTAAATCTTTGGCTCCGTTTACCACATACTCCAAATCTTGGACAAGCCCATCACTCACAGGTTCATTGCATATCATCAACCTTGCCCAGTTATACCCATGATCATTAAAGATTTTCAGAACCGGCTTTTCGGCCCCGTCTATATCAAAATATTTTTCGCCATTGTCTTCGCGTTGTTTCACAAAAGACAAATCAAGGCCAAATGCATAATCATTATGATAAGGCAAGGACTGTGCAATAACTGCTGAATTAAACCACATCATCAGAATCCAGAAGAACAATAAGGTTTTGGGTAGGGTTATTCTGTTTTTCATATATCAAAGTAATTAGATAAGGAGGGGGTATTAAAATTTACAATTGTTAAAACCACTTTAGCAACTGGATTCTGTAAATCTGAATTAAAATTAATTTTCATTATTCTGTTATTTCTTCAATTTATCCACAACAATAAACGCCGTTTGCCAGGCATCAATTTTTAAATTGACCATAACGCTCTTCCCATCAACTTCTTTATAGGGTATTTCTTTGATTTTCCCGCTCATTGCATCCCAAACCTGAACTTTCCCTTTTCCCGATAGGGTAACATTCAGATCCTGACTGTCCTCTCCTTCATTGAAAATGAAATATAAATCGGCACCTTTCCATTTTCGGTGTGTGTATTTGATATACTCACATGGTTTTTCCAAAATAAAATCAGATTTAGGAAGAGCCGCTATCACCCTGTTAGTTAGTCTATTTGATGGTTCATTTACTTCAAAACTTATATCAACCTCAGGAGCATCCAAAAATGTTTTCCCAATTGACAATACTGATTCATTCCCAATAGAAATAACTATTCCTCCCGCTTTTTCAAATTCTTTTAAACGGGATAATGCTTTTGCTGACATTGCCCTGATTGGCGGGATAATAATAGCAGCGTATTCCTGCCCGCTTTTGTTGATAAAACTACCATTTTGAATTTCCAACAGTGAATCCAGCGAATACTCGTCAATAACATCGAAATCATTTTGTGTTTTCAACAACCCCTGCATCATTTCCACTGCTATTTTGTCAGTTTCATTGTCACCCAACCAAATACTGGTCGTAGGGAATAAGACGGCAAGCTGGGCGGCCGGAACGCCATGTGAGAGCAGGTAACAACAACGTTGGATATACTTGGCTACTGCTGGAAAATCCTCACGAGCAAGCCAGCCTCTCATGCCTGATTCACCTTTGCTTGAAGCAGGTACAAACATCACTTCGACCATATTGATGCCCCGCACCAGTTGCTGGTTAAGTATCCACTTTGCCTCATCAAAACCCGGTCTGGGATCGTAGGCAGCGAAACTCTCTGTAAACGACCTTAATTTTCCATTCATGTGCGCTGAAGAAGATGCATATTTTGGAAAAACCGGATTGGCATCACCAGGCCAAATCTGGTGCCATATGGCATCGATTCCTGGCATCTGCACGGTCCTCATATTTTTGAAGTAATCACCTTCCGAACGTATCAAACCTGTCATATTTTCTTCGTGGTTTAGATGCACCAGGTAGTCCAAATCATGACTTTCGCACCAGTCGGCCTGGATTTTAAAAAAGTTATTGGCAAATAGGGAGGACCATACCTCCCAATAATCAGCTTTTACACGTTTTTGTTCTTCAGTTGGATTGGGTGAAAAAAGTGTCGCGATATAAGGTTTCACGTCATATCCTTTGTGTTTCTTGAATTCACCAAAAATACCAGGGGTGTAAGGCACCCCACTGATAGAATAATCGGGCTCATCCCCACGGAAGCCGAGAATAGTTTCACCAAATTCTTCGCCCATATGGTATCTGTATTTCTCATGGGTAACTTCCATAAATTTGCCCGTGGCTCTTGGATCCATATAGTCAATTAGGGCATGGCGTCGATCTTTTCCACCTGAGGGATTGTTTACAGACCGAGTTGGTGATGACCGCATTATATGTTTAACAAGAAATAGCTGCCAATCTCCATCCGGGGCCGACCAATTTAATTCATGGCCATTTAATTCCACTATTTGAGTTTTACCATTGGTTTGGTTGAAAGCTGCAGCGCTAACAATATTATCAGTTAAGGGTAAGGACACTTTTTCCCCTCCACCTAATGCAAATGTGGTATCAACGGTTAAAATTTTCATACATAATTCGGGAGCCTCTTCCACAATTTTCCCTCCTGCAAAACCACTTGGATACTTCCCTTCATCCACCAGGTAAACCTTCATATCACGTTCTTTGGCCAGTTGAACTGCAGTTTTAACATCTTCAAACCACCCCTCAGAAAGGTAGGCATTGGGCATGTGATAACCCGGTTCCAGAGTCACCACCTGAACATTACTTGATTTGAAATTGTCCAAGTCCCGTTTTATTACTTCTTCGGTAACATCGCCATTCCATCCCCAATAGAATGAAATGGAATATTCGGGAGGTGGATTATTAAAGCGTTTTGCCACCTCATCCGCACTGGGATAGCTTATCCTGGATATAGGTTCACCTGAATTGGAATTACATGATGAAAAGGAAAGCATTATTAAAAGTGTAAACAGCAACCTAGAGCATAAATTTTTCGGAATAGCTTTCAAGTTGTTTTGAGCTGAACAGATTTCACCCTTTTCTCTTTCTTTCCGAAAGAAGTACTTTTTACAAAGTATTTTATGATTCATGTTTTTTTCAAAGCTTTTCCATCAAAAATTTATTCGCCGGTAACATTTCGTTGCATAATTGGTTTGCCTTCTTCAACTTCAATGGTTAGCCCTGACAGGTCTATATTTTCAGTGTTCTCTAAAACCAATCCCTTTTTTGCTTTTATATGACAATTTTCAAAAACAACACCATAGATGGGGCTCTCTTTTAGGCCATGCACAATTCCTGCATTTTCAACTGTACCGGAAACATTAATAATTTGGACATTACGCACAATAGGCAATGGATCGGAAGGAGGTTTAACGGGTGGTACCATACGCCATTCCATATTAAATTCGAAGGCCTGGCGGGTGTTCCTTAATTCCAAATTCCGGTAAGTAATGTTTTCCACAACACCACCTCTACTTGGTTGGGATTTGAACCTTATCGGGGCCCAATTACCGGTACTCATAATACAATCACGAATTTCAACATTCCGGATACCGCCGGACATTTCGCTTCCCATGGAAACTCCTCCATGGCCATAATTAAATATGCATTTCTCTACAATTATATTTTCAGCTGGCTTATTTACCCTTCTGCCATCTTCGTCTTTACCTGATTTTATAGCGATACAGTCATCATTGACATCAATATCGCAATTTGATATGAGGACATCTTTGCTAGAATCAATATCGATACCATCAGACATCGGAATATGATGTTCAGCACGTATAACAAGGTCTTTAATAACCACATGTTGGGAATACAAAACAAAAACGCCCCAACAGGCCTGGTTTTTAATCTTTATCCCAGAAATGGACACATTTTTACAGTTTTGGATGGCAATTAACCTGGGGCGGCCGGATTCAAGTTCTTGCCAGCTTTTATAATTTAGCCAATCAACACCGGAACCATCAATGGTACCCTTTCCGCTAATTGAAAAACCATCGATATCAAAAGCATTAATGAAAGCGGAAATCCACTCCCTTTCAATCCCTTCCCAGCGGGTATTTACAGTAGGGTAAGCATTTTCATCAACCACCCCCTTTAAAACACCTCCTTTCTCAATGTGCAGGTTAACCCCTTGTTTAAAGAACAAAGCCCCGCTTCTAAAAATCCCTTCAGGGACAATAACCGTCCCTCCACCATTGGCAGCACATTTATCTATAACCCTTTGTATGGTTTTAGTGTTGACAAAGGTAGAATCAGGGGTGGCGCCGAAATCGCGGATGTTGTAGGTTCGGTTTTCCTGACAGCCTAATAAGCTTAAGATCAATAAATGGACTATAATGATTTGGTTATAAATGATTTTTGTTATCATTTTCCTATTATCTGCTTTAACAATTATCCAACCCCTTACTCAAAACGATACAGTTTAGCCCGAAGAATAACAGGATCATTGGCCAGTTGAACTGCTGTACCCGTCCTGTTAATGATGGCCTCATTGGCCAGGTCGTAGTTCACCATTATTTTATCCCCATTTAAAAGTCTGCCGGCTTTCCATTTTCCATTAATATATTCTCCTTCGAAAATCGATACAAAACCAGCCATTTTAGGTCCTGGAGATTTAGGAACAAAATAGACCGTTGCGTTAGATCCGGCAATGGTAAATTCATCTTCCCCCTTCCATATGATGAGTCCATATCCGTTTTCAGCCTTAAGTTTTCCGCTTCTTAGGTTTTTGGGAAGTGAGGCTTCAATTGTATAACCGCCTAATTCCATGGTTTGAACCTTATTTTCAAGGTCAAGGGAAAAAGCAGTGATCCTATCTTCTGCCTGTGCCTTGGTGATTTCAGGAGTTAATTGCTCCAAAATGTCATAGGCTTTAGCGAGGTCAGATTCGGAAGGAGCTTCAATTTTTCCATCAATACCAAAGGGGGAATATCCGATTCCTTTTCTGGCTCCAACCACAAAAAACGCATTTGATGCCCCCGTGTAACCAGAAAATGATTCGGGTACAAATAAGGGGTTCCAGGAGTGGGTGTACATTCCGGTAATCCCTGAAAAATCAGGTAGGTAAATGTCCGGGCAATATAAATCTATATTGGGCGAAGCAATACGCCAAATGTCATGCACATGTGATTGTGGTCCACCAGCAGGGTAATCCCCGGGTTTGATGTCTTCAGGCTGGACAATCCATGCATTTACAAAAACCGGCAGGTCATATTTAGCTTTTCCGGCTGCTGCAATGGTATTCATATAGCTTGCATAATTCCAGGCCATAAATGCTTCCTGGGCAAAATTTTCTCCTCCAAAGATAGCTTTCCAGCTCCCATTTTCTTTATTTCCGCTTTTTGCCCAACTTGCTTTCAGTTCCGGTTGAAGTTCATCATGGTATTTTTTAAGCCCATTAATTAATGCGGTAGGAACCTGTGCTGAAAATGCTGTATTGGCAAGCTCTGACATATCCCTAGGAGCTCCCAGCACGCCCACTTCATTTTCCAACTGAATCATAATGACGGTTTTATCTTTGGAATCAACTTTTGCCAGGTGTTCCAGAAAAGCAGCGTAGGCTTTGGCATCTGCATTTCTTGCTTCCTTGCTTAAGGCCGTGATGGTTTCGGTAGGTTTTCCACTATTTAACCTGATCCGGGGAAAACGCTCCTGATCTTTCTTCACCCATTCGGGGACATAGTGCGAAAGTCCGTTTTTCCAACTACCAAACCATAAAAGGATTAATTTCAAATCATGCTCACGTGCACTCTCCAACATCCTATCCACAAGGGAAAAGTCAAATTCACCTTCTTCGGGTTCGACCTGTTGCCAGGAAACAACTGCGAGGAGGGTGTTAAGATTCATGTCTTTTAGCTTTTTCCATTTTGGAGACATGTATTCCATATTCGAGGTGCTTGAATTATGAAGCTCACCACCCAGAATTATATAGGGTTCCCCATCCACCATGAGTTGTGTTGCATGCTTATTATTTTGTAAATGAGGTAATTCTTGAGCCACGATAGGTTTAGAAATAAGGGATAATGTGAGCACAAGGATTACCAGAGCATAGGTTTTCCAATGATATTTCATGCTTTTAAATAATTGATAGGTTAGCATTAGGTTATTTTATTCCAGCGCTACATCCCAAACATTGGCCATTCTGGCCTTGCCTTCAGGGCCTTTGATGTTTAAGATCACGGTATATTTACCTGGGTTTTTATACTGATGGAATGGGTTTTGCTCAGTGGAAGTAGATCCATCACCGAAGTCCCATTGCCATTCAGTAATTTCACCTCTGCTTTGGTCACGGAATGCGACCAGTCTTTCAGATTTGTCGACAATAACAAAGGACCAATCTGCCACTAAGCTCTTCAAGTATTTTTCATCTAAAGGCATTAGGGTGAAAATTGTGCCCAAACTTGAATTCCCATACATCTTATGGTGCTTGGATAAATTCCAAAAACCCTTTTTACTCGTATCGTTCACATCATCATAATCAATTACTGCCCATGTCAAACCTATTTTTTTATGGTCTTTTAATATAGATTTAACCGCCCGTTCAGGTCCTTCATGTCCAGCATAATCAAAGGGGGTTATCCAAAACTCGGCAATTAGTTCACCCGGTTCACCCGGTTCAAAATCATAAGAGTACGTAATATTTGAATAGGGAAGTTCTTTTATCCAGGGTTGGCTCCCCCATGCCAGTGCCCAGTCTTTTCCTTCGGCAGGAGTGAATATGTGGTAATTTTGTGCATGGACGCCATGAAATTCAAAGTACCTGGCACCCCAATCCAAATCCTGATTGGGATGTTGTTCGTCTATCAAAGGGCCTCCGGAAAGATCGCCATCTACTACGATTTCAAAAGTGTCGTTATGCAAACCAGGCAGGGAGAAATCCCAGTAATTATCGTAAGCTTCATATAGAAAATAAAGACGGTTTAATCCTTTCACCCAAGCTACTTTCACTTTTACATCCAAATTTTGAGGATCGATTTCAGTATAGGTTTGGGAATCATCCCATAATTGATCAGTACCAACCACGTATTCGTCCGGAAATTCGTCCCAATCCTCGGTCTTACCATCTATCCTTGGGATCATGTCTGGAGGAAACTGGTAAATTTTGTACCCACGATCTTCCTGGGCCTGCAAATTCATAACCATTAGCATTCCCAGAAAAAGAATGATATTGAATTTTACACGCATAATTTAGTGCTTTTTCAGCCATTTATCCGGAACTGGAATAATACAGATATTCATCTCCCTTCCATTTTCAGAAAGCATAGCCGATTGTATTTGGATTTTTGTTCCATCCGGGCTGAATGTAGGATGACAATGGTCTCTTGCAGTTTGTTTATGGCCTGCCGAAAGAAGCATCATTTCACTGGTTTCACGGTTGATAAGGTAAATTTCGCGTGCAAAATTATCTCCAACTACAAAGCGTTTATCCGGTGAGCCACTCACATGCCAAAAACCGCTTCCATAAGGGATCTGTCCTGCAATGGTCATTTCCCTTGAATAAATATTTACTATTCCCAAGCCGGTGGGTTTTTCACGGGTACCCGAGGGTCCCCATTCTGATTCCTGCCCTGGGTTGGCACCGTATACCCCAGTACCTTCCTCACTATCCTCCTTGTTGGTATTTGGTATTTCCCTATGTCCCATTATTGCAAAGGCTACTTCATCAGGACTAATAACAGCCTCATGGGTAACCCATTCATACTCAGATTCAGGATAAAGAGGCCTTAGTCCTGTCCCATCGGAATTTACTATCCATGTGCGTTGAGGTGATTTTCCACCGGTTTCCCAGCAAAAAACAATCTGACCTGGCACCCATGGGTTGTTTTGAATGTGACCCACCTGAAAAGGAACTGATATCACATGTTTTGTCTCACCTGTTTTAATATTCATCCCGGCTATTCCCCCCGGACCTGCCCCCATATTTCTGGGGCCAAAATCCCCTTTCATTTCCACTCCTTTAGGCAGGTGCTTCATAGCTTCATCCCTCCCAACACGAAACCATACCCATTCCTCACTTCCATCAAGGACCATATCTCCTCCGGCTTCTATTTCTGGTGGAGTAACTCCACAAATTCGTTCATAAGCATCTTTTGATTTCAGATTACCAGATTCACTATCGGCAAATAGTTTTTTCAAATCAACTTCAACTACCTGAACAGCTCCCTTTTCAAGAGGCTCATTCTTCGGTTTTCTCATGAAATAGAGTTTCATTGAATTTCTCGCAATATTCAGCATTCCTGAATAACCACCTTCCGTAACCTGCACGATATCACCAGTTTTTTCGTTGACTGCCATGGCCTCTCCCTCCACTCGGTGGGAGCGGAAAATGATCCATTTGCCATCAGAGGTCCATTGGTTATGGGTTGGATAAATTTTACTGTCTCCTGCTGGTTTACTAGTTAAAAAAACCAGTTCAATACCCGTTTCCGGATCCGTTACCACCTTTCTTTCTGAAGGGAAACGGGTTCCGATTTGTGCAAAGGAATCAAGGGTGAACATTAACAAAAAAATAAGGATGCTGCATCTCATGAAAAAGGGATGCATAAACACCTTTCCCTGTCGCCTACCTACCTTTTGTGTACTTATTGATTTTGTAACTTTCATGGTTAGATTTTGCATTTTTTCATCTTATTGTGTTGTCGGTATTCGCAGCTTTGCAAAAGCTGAATCATTTTTTATGTGCGCATTCCTGCCAGGTTCCAGTGTGCTTCCGGTATCCTTCATTCATTACAAAATTCAAAGTACGATGTGACCGGGTGCATTGAGGGCGCAAGGTTAGCCCTGCCCCATAGGACTTTTATAAAAACGTTCCTCATAGATATCTTCATCAAACCCCTTAGAAATAATGGTTCCAGGCAGGCGCAGCTTCCGGTTTAATCCTTAGCTTCTCTAATTAGGTTAAACCGATCCTATTTATAATCTACCTATATCTATTTTTTCTATGTGTGATATTCTGTTGCCGTTACAAGTCTGGGAGCTAGCATTTTTGATTGATTCTATGTCAACAGTTACACCATCGTCCTCTGCACCACCGTCTTTTGTTTTATTAAATGATGAAGCTGATCTTGAAAGAGGAATAATAACAGTCAACATTATATAAAGAATAAACCCACCATTTTAAGTTTAAACTTTATTACTCAAGTATGTTTCACAAGTCAACAGACCAGTTTAAAAAACAATATATTGATTGTTTTATTTAATACTGTTCTGTATTGTAGGGTAAAAGTTGACGTCGGTTTAATCACTTCAGATATCAATCAGATATGACAAAGAGGCTGATAATCTGGCCTCGAAAAGAACGATTGATTTTTGAAGAAGAGGTTTGGAGTGAAAAGGGGGTATGGAAATTAAAAAAGGCCGTTCCTAAATATAGAACTGGCTTAGTGGGATTAATGAACTCCTAATTAAAATTCATTAAATATTTTGTAAAAAGATTGAAGCAACCTTTCTACTCCATAAGATTCATCTTAATTACATTTTTATAAATCAATTCTTCTCCTCTGATTTCATCCACCTGGATATTTTTAAGTTGAACATTTTCTACAGGCTTTTCTTCCTCCGCCATGATTCTGGAAACAAACTCTACATCCCCTGAATTAACATTGGTCATATTAATATCTTTAATCGGGGTCAAACGAGGTTCATAAGTAGGCACCAAATCCCCCCATTGGTAAAGCACGTCCGTTTCTAATCCCAAAACGCCTTTATCAATAGCTAGTTTGATTGCATTGGAGTTTGCAAATTGGTCACTTTGGTCTGCACCAAAATCGGTAATAAGGTAGCACTCAGCTTGTGAAAGGTCAGGAACCTTGATTGCGGGGATTTCAAAGGTTGCATCGACCCCCACCTCTTCTATTTCAATTGTTACCTGTTTTGATTTTTAGTATTGCAATAAATAAAAGTAGAAAAAACCAGTAGGCCGTAAATGCAAATTCTCATTATCATAATAATTCTATATTGTATTTAAGAAAAGAAGCTCCACCCCAGCGCAAAGCACTGGGGTGGAGCTTATAAAACAAACTCCTAATTGAAAATTTTGAAATTCAACCTTTTATAATTTTAGATTATTTATAAGTCGGGATAGATATAATTTCCTCGGGCAACCCATCCACTTTTACTTTCACAATGATATTTCCCTCTTCACGAGTAGATTGAAAGGTAACTAAGGCTTTACCGAAATAGGACTGAATCGAATTCCCTGAAAATGAATCCCTTCTAATATCACCTGTGTCTAGGCCTAACAATTTTCCTTTTCCTGAGACCTCTATTGTAATTTCCCTTTCATCAGTTTGAACTAAAACACCGTTTTCATCTAGCAGGCTAACTTCCAAATGGGCAAGATCAAGGCCATCAGCGGTAATACTTTCCCTATCCAATTTAAATTTAACCTGAGCGGGTTCATCTGAAGTTTGGAGGCTATAAACCGCCACTTGTTTTTCTCCATTATACCCTTTTGCTTCTATCTTACCTGCATCATAGGGTACATGCCACTTAATGGTGTTGTTGCTATAGTCCGAGGTTTTTCTCTTTCCCAGGGATTCTCCGTTAAGCAAAAGTTCCACCTTATCACAATTGGTGGTGGTATGTACTTCAACAATATGTCCTTTATATTGGGGAAAATTCCAATGTGAAGCCAAAAACGGCCAGCTCCAATGTGGTTTTCCCGGATCTATATCAAGAGATTGGTCTGCTACAGCAATCCTAACCATAGGTTTTTCATTCCACACAGATCGATGAAAAGCAGCACTGGGCTTTTCGAACATACAAATATCGAAAAATCCCGTTGGCCAACCTGTACTTGGCCAACCACTGCTCTCCCCAAGGTAATCTACACCTGCCCAAATAAATTGTCCAAAAACATAGTCGTTTTCTGCAACATCGTACCAAGGATTTGAAGGATAAAAATCTTTGTAAGTATTGCTTCTCCCCCTGAAATAGGGGTAAGCCTCTGAAATATACATTATCCTGTCAGGGAATTGCGCTTTATCCTCTTCCAACCATTGTTCCTGGTAATTGTAACCTACTATATCCATGGCTTCGGCAAAGCCATTTTTGTTATATGGACGGTCAATGACGGGTCTCAGAGCTGCTGTGACCGGACGGGTAGGTTCCTGTTTCTTTACATATTCTACCAACATTTTCAGCCGTTCAGTACCCCCTATTTCCCAGTTCTGCTCTGAAGTCTCATTACCTACACTCCATAGCACAATAGAAGGGTGGTTACGGTCCCGTAAAATCATAGCATCCATATCCCGCTGCCACCACTCATCAAAATATTTTTCATAGTATCCGCTTTTCCATTTATCAAATGCCTCATCAATGACCACGAGACCCAAACTGTCACACATATCCAAAAACTCTGTTGTGGGTGGGTTGTGAGAACAACGGATTGCATTGACGCCATATTCCTTGAGTATTTGAAGCCTGCGCAGGTAAGACCGATCAGGTACTGCAGTGCCCAGAGATCCTGCATCCGGATGAAGGTTCATCCCCTTCATTTTGATGTTCTCTCCATTCAGGAAAAAGCCTTTATCTGCATCAAACCTGATCTCTCTTACCCCAAAAGGGGTCTTATATTCATCGACTGTTTTGCCGTTTACCTTCACGGTAGTCTCCATCGCATATAAGGTGGGCTCGTCTATTGACCAAAGCTGAGGTTCCTTGAGTTTTAAGGATTGTTGCAAAGTCTCCTGCTTTGACTTCCCTACCTGAAGCTTTGATTTCTCTTCTGCAACTTTTTTTCCCTGCCTGTCAATGATCTGGTTTTGGACCAAAACCTCCACAGGATTTTGACCATTATACTCAATGGTGGTGGCTATATTGACTTGAGCCTCTTTTTCTGAAATCTCCAGAGTGGTAATATAAGTCCCCCATGTGGCAACATGGACAGGGTGGGTCACTTTTAGCCAAACATGCCTGTAAATCCCTGAACCTGAATACCAACGTGAGGACGGGCTGTCGCTATGATCCACCCTGACAGCAATGGTATTCTCCTTTCCGTAGTTTAAATAGGGAGTTAAGTCATATTCAAAAGTGGTGTAACCATAGGGATGAAACCCTAAATGCTTGCCATTGATATATACATCGCTCTGATGATATACCCCGTCAAATTGAATGACAACTTTTTTGGCTTTAAAATCCACAGGGACCATAAAGGTTTTGCGGTACCACCCAATGCCACCCGGCAAGTAGCCCATGGACCCCACCATCCACCCTTCACCAACATTTTCCTTGGAAACCGGCTGCTTTATACTCCAATCATGTGGCAACTGTACCTCTTGCCAGTTGCTGTCATCGAAATTGGGATTTTTGGCTTCAGAGACATCTTCAAGGGTGAAATTCCAATCAAAATCAAAATTCTTCTTCTCCCTTTGACTTTGTGCTAAGCTGATTAATGCTATAAAAAGAAAAACTAATGTACTTATGTACTTCATAATTTATTATCTTAAGTGTAAACTTATTTCATTAAGTTTGGCTCATTTAAACAAGACCATTATTGGGGCTTAATATTTTTAGGATTTTAAATTCAACTAATACTTATATTCAAACCAATCGAATATTGCTTTATTATTGCTTTTTTGTCCCTTACTGGTTGCATACAAACCGATTCCCGTACCGTTGAATTTATTGATCTCATTTTCAGAAAGGGTTACCAAGCTTTGTACCTCCCCTATATTGACCATATTGTCCGGCGATTCCCCGAACTGAAACTGCATGGCCAGGCTATCCACTTCAAGATTGAAAAATACCTCGGTTTTGTTATAGGGATCCGACAATACTATTTTCTTTTGGCCATCAAATTTCTTAACCAAAACAACCCTTCCCTTCTCTTTCATCAGCGTATAATAGCTTTCGTTTGTACGGTAAATGATCAAACCGGCTTGCTCGTTTTCCTTTGTTGGTTTGAAAGTTAATTTGGTGGTGGCGGAAAATTTAAAATGTCTTGTGGGCTGGATTAAAAGGGATGCATTTTCCAAACTGTCAACAACCTGTGGGCGTAATTCCATGGTTAGCTTTCCTTTCTCAAGGGTATGAAATTTCCTGGTCGGAGTTCTGACGGTATACCATTTCAAGGCCAGACTGTCTGAATCAAACTCATCCCTATGTGGTTCGGTTGGAATAGGAGTCCATGGCAAATCAGGTCTTTCTTGTTCCATCAATACTTTTCCTTGACCGGGATTAAATATAGGGGTGCCGTTTTCCATGGTTACCTTACATAGGAATGTTTCCCGCGGAAGAGGAACATGCCCTTCTATCTGCCTTTTTCCCAGAACAACGGCCCACCAAGTCCCATTCTGGATTTGTACCAGATCTGCATGACCCACTGCCTGGACCGGATAATCTTCACCGAAATGCCGGTGCGTCAATACCGGATTTATTTTATCGGCAGTGTAGGGGCCCAACACCGCATCACTATGATGCACGGTCACAGCATGGTACCCGTTTGTACCTCCTTCAGCAGTCCCCAATAAATACCGCCCATCGATTTTATAGATGTGGGGAGCTTCTGTATGGCTTGCATTGTTGGCATGTCCCGAGGTCAACACCTTCATTTCCCCTACCAATTTTTGTTTTTCTAAATCCAGTTCCTGTGCCCATATAGCACAATGGCCTGGCCAAGACCCTTTAAAATTCCAATAGTTTCCCGTGTAATAGCACCGGCCATCATCGTCCCAGAATAAGGAGGGATCTATACCAGGGGCTTCTGGCAACCAAACTGGGTCAGACCATTCTCCGGTGGGATCATCAGCTGTGATATAAAAATTTCCACCGCAATTATTACAAGTGGTCGAAATATAAAACAAACCCTTATGATAGCGAATAGTAGGAGCCCAGATCCCGTTTTTATCTTTTATACCATCAAAATTAAGTTGTTCCGGGCGGGTAATTCCATATCCAATCAACTTCCAGTTGACCAAATCCTTGCTGTGGTATATCGGAATTCCAGGAAACCATGCAAAAGAAGAGTTGACCAAGTAATAATCATCCCCTGCTCTGCAAATAGAGGGATCTGGCCCAAACCCCGGCATTATAGGGTTTTGGAATGCTGATGGGGCATCCTGGCCATTTGCTAAGCCAGAGCCAAATAACAATCCAAAAAATAATATTACCGGAAAACATCTAAAAATAAGCTTTAAATTCTTTGTGCTATCATTCTTATCAAAATATCCCATAATTAATTTCCCTTAATGTCTATCGCAACAAAACATTTAACCTCCATCTATTTTGGCCTGGATTATTTACCATTTATAAGATTTTTAGTTGGCTTTAAACGAATGTGAGATTTGTTATTACTGGTAAGCCCATGGCAATCCAAAGCCTTTTCCTTGGAAATAAAAAATCCATCAGGTAAAGAAAACTTTCCCTGATGGTTGCTTGGAAGAATTTTATTAGTTGTAGTCAGGATTCTGTGGGAATTCTCCAGTGTCCCGGTCAATAACCGATTGAGGAATTGGCCGTAACAAATGGAATGGTTTTATTTGATTTGCTCTTTCTGCAAGATTATTATGCTGCAAAGTTCGTTCAATCAATTTGCCGGTTCTTTTCAGATCCATCCAACGCTTATATTCCCCTGTCATTTCACGTGCTCTTTCATCGAGGATAAAGTCAAGGTCCACATCGGCTGCTGAAATCTCCATTGTTGACTCATTTCCAGGAATGGCTGCCCTCCTTCTAACAGTATTGATCCTATCAGCAGCCAAAGCATTATTTCCTAAATTATGATAAGCTTCAGCAGCAATTAGATAGGTTTCTGCCAACCGGTAAAGGAAAATATCGCGAGTTCCGGTGTAGTTGTCGGTATTGGAATGGAAAGCTGCATCTGGATCATGAAACTTCCACACCATTGGGAATTTTCCTGCTCCTCCGACATTCTCAATATCCTGTTTCCATCTGGGATAAGTAATGATATTAGCGTTAGGATGCTGTGCCATAAAAGCCAGTGAGTCAAGGGTTGTAAAATCCTCATCCCACTTTGGAAAATACACTTTTAGATCCCCCGCTTCAATGCCTTGTGCAGGATCATCAATAGTAGCATAAAACGTACTTAAGAACGTCCCATCATACCGACTGTCCATACTTGTATTAAAAAGGGAGTATAAGAATTGGGTTGGAGTGAATTGTGACTTTTTCCAGTTATAGGTAGGATTTTCACGCTCAAACCCTGCTTCCTTGGTCCATAATTCCCATCCCCAATGTGCACTTTGCCCGTTCCCGTCAGGACGTCCTTGACTGGTTACCCCCAACGTCCCCGGATCATATTGTACAGAAAAAATGATCTCACTATTTATTTCATTGCCAGGGGTGAACACTTCTTCAAATGTGCCTAATAGAGAATATCCGTAATCATTTATTACTTCATCAGCTAAAGATGCTGCCAAAGAAAAATCATCAGGAGCCCCATAAGACCGATATCCTCTGGTGAGATGAACCAAAGCCAGGAGGTTTTTCACCGCTCCTTCACTAACCCGACCAAATTGGTCAGGACCAGGAGAAACTCCCTCCATAGAGGATTGCAATTCGCTAATGATATATTCATATACGGTTGCCTCAGAAGCCCTTTCAAAATTGGTGACTGCAGAGTTGATTTCTTCTTCCACAATTGGAATACCACCAAATTGCTCTACTAACAAATAATAATAATAGGCACGAAGAAACTTAACCTCTGAAACAAGCCTTTGTTTCTTTTGCTCATCCATTCCATTGACAGCATCTGCTCTTGATATGGCTGTATTGCAAATCTGAATAGCCCGGTAAACCTCTGAATAAAAATCAGAAACAAAACTATTTTGAGGATCCAAACCAGCATATTCATTGAGTTGGCTACTGAACACATCCCGGTTCTCATAAGTACCGCCGATAAGTTCGCTTTCCCCTCTGGTGTAAATATCAACGCCAAGGCAAAAAAGCCAAGGGTCATCTCCCCACACATTCCTTAATGAGGAATAGGCTGCGCTAACTAATGATTCGTAACCTGACTCATCAACAAAATAAGTATCAGCGTTTACATTACTTCTGTTTTCTTCTTCAAGGAAATCTTCACAAGAAAAAGTAGACAAAGCTAATAAGCAGATTATATATATTTGATTATTAAATTTCATGGTAAATGATTTAAAATTCAAGATTAATACCCATCAGATAAGTTGCAAAACTCGTGGACTCACCCCATGTGTTTTGAGAGGCCCATTCAGGATCATACCCCTTATAGGAAGTAAATACAATAGGGTTGGTAGCAGTAAAATAGAGTCTAAGCTTCCTGACATTTAACTTATTCAACAATTCATCCGGAAAAGCATAGCCCAAGGTGACATTGCCCAATCTGACAAATGATACATCCTGATACCGCATGGCATTAAAATACCGTCCCTTGTTACCAGGTTGAGGATATTTATTGGATGGATTGTCCTCAGTCCAGTAATTGACATCCACATTTTTATAGTTGCCTTCATAGGCCATATAAGTGGAAACAAAGGTACTATACAATTGCTGCCCTTGGCGGGTGTAAACATTGAATGAAAAGTCCCAGGTTTTATAATTCATGGTATTGGTGATGCTCCCACTCCACTTAGGAGTCCGCTGACCAATAATATTCCTATCATCAGCATCTATTACCTGGTCATTATTTAAATCCTTCACCTTTACCTGGCCAGGAGTCTGCCCATAGTCCGCTGCCAAATCCGCCTCATCGGTCTGCCAGATTCCATCAAACTCATAATCGTAATTTACTTGGATGGGATGTCCAATAAACCATCTATTCCCAATATCATCTTCTTTCTTACCAAACAATTCAACGATCTCGTTTTTATTCCGGTCAAAAACAATATCTGTAGTCCATGAAAAATCATTGTTCTGGATATTTAAGGTATTTAATCCAAATTCAACTCCGGTATTTCTAACCCAACCTACATTGTCCCAAATATCGCTCCATCCACTTGTTGAAGGGAGTTGACGCCTCATAATCAA
Organism: Echinicola jeungdonensis; assembly: GCF_030409905.1. Classification (NCBI taxonomy): domain Bacteria; kingdom Pseudomonadati; phylum Bacteroidota; class Cytophagia; order Cytophagales; family Cyclobacteriaceae; genus Echinicola; species Echinicola jeungdonensis. The sequence goes on along the minus strand of NZ_JAUFQT010000001.1, from coordinate 2,188,966 downwards.
ATCCTTTGCATCCCTTCTGTAAATATCCAAGGTTCCATTAACTCTGTAATTGAAAAAACTATAATTCAGGCCAAAATTGAATTCTGTAGTTTTTTCCCAAGTGAGGTCGGTATTGGCTAAACCGTCTTTATAATACGAAGGGGAAACATTCCCTCCAAAACCGTAATTCATCTGGGAGATGTTTGATTGTGTTCCATAAATGTCAACCGCATCATTTCCAGAAACTCCATAACTCAATCTCAACTTAAGGTTATTTATTTGATCAACGGATTGTAAAAAGTTTTCCTCGGATAACTTCCACCCTATAGCTGCTGATGGGAAAAATGCCCACTTATTGCCTTTTGCCAACCTGGAGGAACCATCATAACGACCAGTTGCCGTAAATAGATATTTGTCATTATAGGAGTACTGAAACCTTCCCAAAAATGAGGACAAGGTACGCTTTCTATAGTCGGTTTGGGAAGCAGAAATATTTTCCATAGGGACTGCATCCAGGTTATACCATTTACTATTAAAAGGGAAATTTCTTGCTGCCTGATAACTTTCCTCCCATTGCTCAAATTGAATACTTTGAACTACACTGAAATTTAAATTGTGTAAATCCATTTTTTTCTGATAATCAATTTGATTATCCCACACATAAGAAAAGAAATCTGTGGTTCGATAATTCGCGTTTGTATTTTCAATTTTTCCTGACCCGGCTTTACTGAACTGTCCAAAGTATTGGCCTTCCCTCCCATAAATAATTTGGGGAGCAATTTGTGATCGAAGTTTTAAACCCTCCAAGGGCTCGACCTTGAAATACATATTTCCAAATACTCTATAACGGCGATTTTCACGGATTTCCCCATCTTCTTTACTTTCAAACAAAGGGTTCGTTACAAAATCATTTCGGTAAGCAAAGAATTTTGGATCCCCATTCTCATCATAAGGGTTGGCAACAGGAGGCAACCGGTAGGAAGATCTTAATATTTCATAGCTTCCTTCATTCTGCTCACTGGAAGATAAATAAATGTTTCCTCCTGCTTCCCATTTCTCTGCAAACTTCCTGTTAAGATTTAACCGCATGTTATAGCGATTATAGTCTTGGCCGGGAACCGTCCCCTCTTCTTTTAACTGGCCAATACTCAATGCAAATGTACCTTTTTCATCACCACCCGAAGCCGTTAATGTATTACTATACTGCATTCCGTTTCGAAGAATAAGGTCTATCCAATCCGTATAATCACCACGATCAATTCTATCCCATTCCTCAGGCGTAAAAAATTCCGGATTGGACCGGTCTGTGCTTTTTCCCTGATAATTAAACAAATCCGTCCTCCAATTCACATATTCTGGCCCATTCATCATATCAGGGAGGTTTGTGGGTGTCCTCGCACCATAGTATGCATCATATTGAATGGTGAATTTTCCTTCAGACCCTTTTTTGGTAGTAACAATAACGACTCCATTGGCACCACGTGAGCCATAAATAGCCGTTGCGGATGCATCCTTTAGCACATCAATTTTCTCAATGTCATTGGGATTCAAGTCAGCCAAACCTGAAGTGGTTGGAATCCCGTCAATTACAAATAAAGGGGAATTACTATTGCTAATGGAACTCAATCCTCTAATAGTAACATTAAAACCACTGCCTGGTCTACCTACATTCTTTTCAATATTTACTCCTGCTACTCTTCCCTGAAGTGCTCCTGTCGCATCAGGAACAGTGGTCTTTTGGATAGTCTCTGAACTTATTGAAGCTACTGAACCCGTCAAATCTTCCTTTTTTACGGCTCCGTAACCTATTACAACAACTTCTTCCAGGTTTCCTAAATCCGGAGAAAGAGAAACATCCATGATGGTTTGTTTTCGTACCTCTCTGGGTTGCTTTTTATAACCAATAAAACTAAAAATAAGGGTTGCTCCCTCCTCAACATCAATACTATATTTACCATCTAAATCTGTGACGGTACCTCTGGTGGTTCCCTGTACCTGTATAGTCGCCCCTGGTATAGGCTGACCGTTTTCATCGGTAACTGTTCCTGTTACTTCATTGGCATTTACTTCATCAAGTAGTTGTGTCTCATTTTGGGTTTTGGTTTCCTTTTTACTAATAATTATAGTTTTATCTTGGATCTCATAGGTTAATTGGTGAGGCCCCAAAATCTGATCAAGGACTTTTTCTATCCTTACTTTTTTCAGATTAACATCAACTTTCGGTAAGTCCTTTACCAAATCAGTTCGATAAAGGAAATTAAATTCACTTTGGCTTTTGATTTCTTCAAATACCTGCTCTACGGTGGCTTGGCGTAAATCCAGTGCCAATTTTACATTTTGAGAATAAGCACTTGCAGAAACTTTCATTACTCCTACCAAAACGAGTATTAGGGTAAGTTTCATCGCTAAAAGGATTTTACCCCTTCTATAAAAGGGTAGGTTACTGGGCTTTTTTTTCATAATTTTGGGTTGCTTAAGTAAAACATATTGATTGATTCGATTTGTTTTAAGGGGGATGCGGCAACATCCTCCTTTTTTTTATTTAATAATTACTTTCCTCCTTTCTATTTTGAATTGCACTTCTTTCGTTTTTTCTAATAGTTTCAAGATATCTTCTAAATCCTCATACCTCCTGATTTTCCCTGTAAAGGGTAGTTTTTTCGCTCCTTGATTATCAAATTGGAAAGAAACATCATACCATCTGGATAAATCGGCCACAATGGTTTCTAAAGGTTTTTCCTTAAAATAGAACCAACCGTCCTTCCAGGATATATATTCAGCTACATCCACCTCCCTTTTTAGGAGAGAATTCTCCCCTTTTTCCAATACACTTTGTTGATTTGGAGATAGTATTTGATGATTTTGAGGATCGTTATCCAGGTATACATTTACTTTCCCCTCTACCAAAGTGGTAAAAACAGTAGGCTCCTCTTGATAAGAGGACACATTAAATGAAGTCCCTAATACTTGAACTACCTGCTCTCCGCTTATTACTTTAAAGGGTTTATTTTCATCCCTTTTGACTTCGAAATAGGCCTCTCCAGTCAATTCCACATTCCTTTCCTTTCCAACAAAAGCTGTCGGGTATTTCAGCGTGGAACCTGCGTTAAGCCAAACCTGAGTGCCATCAGACAGGGTTAAATTGAATTGTCCCCCTCTTGGGATTACTAGGGTATTGTATTTCACTTGTTTTCCCTCTGCATTTTCACTGTTGTACCTGAGGGAGGTTCCCTGGCTGGAAATTTCTGCTCCCCCCACTTCCAAACTCAGATTTTTACCTGAGGATAGATCATAAGAAGTACCATCCTCCATCAAAAGGATGGCTTTCTCTGACCCAGGGGTAATTGTTTCAGCTATTTGTATCTGATTATCATTTTGGAACAAATCAGGTTTGATAACAGCAAGGACTGCCAAAAACAATACAATAGATGCTGCCATTGATACTGCATAAACCAAAAACCGGTTTTTCCTTTTTGGTTTTTTGGAAAAATTGATTTTACTGGAAAGGGCGGGCCATCCTTTCTCGGTTAACTCGGCAGTGTCTTCAAATTTGGAACCATTTTGGTAATAATCAATTACTTTATCGAAATAGGCCTGATGCTCCTCGTTTTCGGCCAGCCATCGTTGAAGTTGTATTTCCTCATTCTCCGTCAAGGAAGCATACATCTTTTTCCAAATGATTGAAAAATCTATATTTTCAGAATATTTATTCACCTCTTGAACTTTTTACACTTATGACACACGGGATTCAAAAACAGGTGACAAAAAATATTTTTTTTAAAGAAAAAAATTCAAATCCAGGGATTCCCGTAGTATCCCCCGTAATTTATCCTTGGCCCTAAGCAACTGGGTTTTGATGGTGTTTTCGGACACATCCAGTTGAGTGGCAATTTCCCTTAAGGATTTTTCCTCCATATACTTTAACCTAAAAATTTCAGCCATTTTAGGAGGAAGGCCTTCAATGGCCATTTCAATTTTTTGGGGAATTTCGGAATCCTCCCAATCAACTGGGGATTCATTCAAACTGGCTTCCAGATATAGTAAGTTGTGTTTATCCTCTATTTTTAGGCTTCTTAAATAATTTAAACATCTATTCTTAACAGCCTTGTAAAGATAGGATTTAAAGGAAGTGGTGATATTCAGATATTCGGCCTGCTCCCAGATATATACAAAAATATTTTGCACTATATCCTCACATACCTCCTTATCAAAAACAAAGCCCTCAGCAAATTTTAACAATCCAGGATAATAATCATGAAAAAGTGCTTTAAAAACTTCTCTATTCCGTTTTTGAATTTCCTTAATCAGTAATTTATCCTCTATTCTCAAGTTGGGGTGATTTTATTGCATATTTTAAAATGCAAATTAAAAAAACAAAGTAATAAACTAATCATTAATTTGTTTTCTTAATTAAAGTTCATGCAAATCAATCTGGCAATGAACAAGCTTATTTGCAATAAAATCTTTCCCCTTAAATAAAGATCAGGACTAAAAAACTTCAATTGTTTTCATTTTTTACTTCCCTCCGGAATATTTACCCCTTCACTATGTTCCACAACAATATCGCTTCCATCCTCCGTTTGGTATTGGAAGTTTTTCACTTCCCAATCCTTACCATAGGATATTATTCCTGCCTTTTCTGCCGTAGCATCTATATTCTTTAATGAAAAACCTTTCATCCAAGAATCCTCCCTACCGGAGACATGGATCAAAATTTCAGCTCCTGAAATCTTAAAGTTTTCCAGATGCATTTCCCTAAAATGGGGCAAACCTTCTTCCGGATCTACCTTTTCCAATAATGTATTCCAATGATCGGGCAATTCCTTGCCTTCATATTCTTCGGGCAACTTGGAATAACTGTAAGAGGGGTTCCAGTTGACCCCGGCATTGATGGCCGTTCTAACATCCTTCATTTCCACATTACGGACATAGATATGCTCCACGGTTCCCCCACGGGTAAGGGCGGACTTCAGCAAAAAGCCATTAGAAGTGCCCATGGCTTTCATATTTTCCGCCAGGATATAGCGAATACCGCCTGATGTTTCACTACCACAGGTAAACAAAGCTGCCCCTTTTCGGGAAATATTATTTCTCAACACCACATATTCGGTGGGCTTATTTACCCTTAATCCATCTGCATCCCTTCCGGCCTTAAGGCAATAAGTATCATCATTACAGTCGATATCACAGTTTTCTATCAATATGAATGACGAGGAGTCAATATCAATCCCGTCCGTACTGGGGCCATGTCCGCCGATATTGTTCCGAACCGTCACCCCATCTACTGTACAGTTTTTGGAATACAAAAGTTGAATGGTCCAAAAGCCGGCCTGTTGGAAGTTCAGGCCTTTTAGCGTTACATCTGATGACCTGGAAACTAACAAAGTCCGTGGCCTTTTGCAGTCATAATCCACCACCCAACGCAATCCTCTGGCTTCATAATCCTTTCGCATAGTCCAGTATTGGTCCCAAAAGACTTTGCCCTGGCCATTTACCAAACCATTTCCGCTGATCATCACATTTTCCTGATCCAATACATTGATCAAGGCGGATGGCCAAACCATTTCAATCCCCGCTACCCGTGTGTCGATTTCAGGATAATCCTTGATGTCCTGGCTTCCCAGGATGGTCACACCCTCCGGAATGTTCAAATGCACCCCTTCTTTCACATAAATGGAGCCTGTAAGATAATCTCCGGGGGAAAAAGTGACAATACCTCCTCCATGGGCCGCACAGGCATCAATGGCTTTTTGAATAAATTCAGTGTTGAGCGTTTCACCGTCAGCTACTGCACCATAATCAGCCACATTATATGTTTTGGTTCCAACTGGGGCGCGTTTTGCCCCCACCTCTTTCACCCAGCCAAATGACTGGCTTTGGCAGGAAAAATTGGTTCCAAGTAGAATGGCCAACATGAATATCCCCGTCATTACCAGACACGGGTTGTAATTGGGATTAAATGTTTGATTGTGAGACATATTGAATTAATACAGTTGTAATTAATATTTTAAATAGCCGAATTAATTTCCATTAAAAGGATTCCATCTCCAATGGAGTCAAGCTAATCGGTCCCAATAAACCAGAAGCTTGCGGCTCCCAATTTTTAGCAGTGAACTTTCCGTCTTTCCCCACATTTTCCCTTTTCCGGGCATTGAAATTGGTATTGTAGAAAATTCGCCATTCCACTCCCCGCTTGTCCAAATCAGCTATTCTATTGGCCATCAAATTGGAAACCTTAATGATCAGTTCATCATTACCCTTAAATAAATTACCTGGTATGTCTAGGGAAAATGGACTTTGAAAACAGGTTCCTACATATTCCCCATTTAGATATACAGAGGCCGATTCTTTAACCTCCCCAAGGTTTAACCTCCAGGCAGCTGGTTGGGCAGTGGAAACTGGCAAGGTAATTTTATACTCTGCTGTCCCTGAAAAGGCTTCATATTCCTTTCCAAATTCAGTCCAGGATTTAAGGGAGGTTGTGGGAACCTTTTCCGGTAAGCTTGGGCCGCCCTTGGTAAATTCAATTTCCCAGTTTCCGGCGATTGGAATCATTTCTCCACTCACTTCATAATAGGGATACAATTCTCCCTGAAGCTCTTCACCAAAGGTTTCAACAATTAAGGTCTCTTCTGGTTTAATTTGGAGAAAAAGTTCATTTCCCACTTCTCCATTCTGGATTTCAGCAAACCCATTTTTTCCGGTCATGGGATTAAATATGGCAGCTGAAGCAAATTTTTCCTTAAGTGACACCCAATTTTCAATGCTCTTTAGGCCTTGGTTTTTAATCAAGTAAAAATGGCCTCCACTATCTTTTTTTCGCTTGATACAAGCCAAGCCCATTTCGTACATGGATTCTGCTTTCACAGGGGCCTTCAGCAATAATTTCTCCATTCCCTCAGCCAAAACAATTTCCCCCTTACCCAAGGGGGCTACTTTGCTGCCTGCCTTTTCTACAAATGAAATCTTTGCTTTAAGGGTTTTCATTTTTTCCTTTCTTGCATCCAAATCCCCAAGCCCGGGAACATCCATTGGAAGGTTTTTCAGGAAAAGCACGGAGGCTCCATTTTCGGCCAATTCCATTAATTTCTCAAGAGTTTCCAGGGGCATAAGATCCATCTTTGGAACCAATATGGTTTGATAGTGATTTCCACCGGCCAGGAGCCCTGAACCTTCTGTTTTCACATCCATTAACTGATTATCTGAAATGGCATCCCAGGAATAGCCATTCTCTGATAAATACTTGCCGCATTCACCTAAGGAAACTGCGTGGAAAATTTCATCAGTATGAAAAGATCTTAACATACTTCTGCCTTTTTCTGACCAGTAATCAGCAATGCCATAATACAGCAAAATATCATTGCTCGGTTCCCCAGCCTGCATAAAGCTTTGAATTCGGGCAACATAACGGTTAAATACATCAAAATCTTCCCAAAGGCTATTGGCAGGAGTAAAATGTGTAGCCGCATAAAATAACCATCCCGGCCATTGGGCATCTTCGGGAGAAAAGGCCGTACCATGGTAAAAAACATGGTTGACCCCCGCAAGCCAAAGTCTATCCAATGCAGTCTTAACTTCTCCAAAATCAGATTGGAAATGCTCATTCAACCAGGTAGCGGATTCAGAAGAAACCAATTTTTTCCCGGTAACATGAGCTGCAGAAGCCGCACTTTTTAGGTTCAAAAAGTGATAACCTTCAATTTCAGGAACATCACAAGCTGCATACAGATCCAGGACATTGGCAGGGGATCCATGGGCCTGGTTCCGAATTCCTTTTCCCTGGCCTTCTGCCCAGGTTTGCCACTTCTTGGTAAACTTGCCCAATAACAATTCTGAAACCGTCATCCGGTAATCATATAGAACCCTATTAACAGTTTCTTCCTTCCCATGGCCAATCAATGCAGGCAAATAATTCTTTAGATCATACCCATTGAGTTCTTCAAAAGCATCAAACAATGCAGGAGTCCAGTTGGAACTTCCATATGCATCATCTACTTCATAAGAATCATTGAAATAATACCTCAGATAACTCAGATCATAGCCCTCAAAAGCTTGGTCGAAGTGACCTAAATAGCTATTAATGGCCATCTCAGAAAAATGGTCAATCACATTTCCTTCTCCTCCTGGACCTGCCCTTTCCACCATTTTACCATGATCACCTTGATAAAGAGCCACTATCAACCAATCCCCTTCTGGAGCTGTCCACTCCAACTGTCCATTTTTCACCTGATCGGTCAAATCCAAAACTTCGGAAAATCCCTTTTCTCCTTTTTTATTGGCCGTAACAGCAATAGGAGAAAGAGTCTTGGGATACCGAACTTGTTTAAAGGCATATTTCTGCATGTCTTTATTAGCACTGATGGGTGACTCGATGTCTTCAATGCTAGGCTTTAATTTACTATCCGTAGTCAGCAGGGGTTCCTGAAAATAATGCATATCCAGGTTGACGGATTCTCCTGAACCAACTTCCAATGTTCTATAAGCCATATATTTGCAGGCCAAATCCTCGCTTACCCATGGACCACCAAAAGGCCATCCCGAAGCATTGGCAAGATCCACTCCCAATCCTAATCTTTTGGCTTCCTTGAGGGTAAACTCCAGCATTTCCATCCATTTTGGGGAAAGGAAATCTATAAATTGCTCCTCCGCTCCATGGACCCCATAAATGGGAGTAATCTCAACCCCACCCAAACCGGCTTCCTTATATTCTTCCAAAGCCGCTTTAATATCTTCTTTGGTCACAGAACTGCCATGCCACCACCAACGGGTCCAGGGCTTCATTTCCTGGGTGACTTCCGGCCATTCCAAAGGTCCCTTTTGGGTAATCTTCTCCTTAGCACTGCCACTACAACCAGCAATTGTCCCTAATGCAAAAAGTAGCAGCAGTTGAAATAATATTTTTGGATTGGTATTCATATGAATAAGTTAATTGAATCTTAATAGCTTAATTTTCAAGGCAAACTAACCTTACTTTGCATATTGCAAATAAGCCTAAAGCTCAATTTTCGGTAGTTTTCCTTCTAAATCGGGAAGGTTTACAAACTCTATTTTGAATTTGACAAAATAGGTTTAATAATTCTTTAATCTGTCTAAAATCTTCCCGGCAATAATCTCTTGTCCTTCTGGAGACATATGCACCCCATCCTCAGCATAATAGTCCAAAACTCCCTGCAAGGGGTTAAAAACATCCACAACAGGAACCTCCCTTTGTTCAAGTATGGATTTAAACTTGGGCATCAAGGCTGCCAGGCGCTCATTTCCCCCTTGATATTTTTCAATAATATTTTCCGTTCTAATAGGAGGTGGGGTAATAAAAAGTAACTGAGCTTTTTCTTTTTTCACCAAATCATGCTCAAGAATTGTATCCACCAATTTTTCAAAGTTAATCACAACCTCATCCTGCCGCTCAGCAAAAACACTCTTAGTATCATTGGTGCCGAGGCAAAGCAGGATATAATCATAACTTTCATTTCCAATTTCTTCCTCGGCCTCATTCAAGTAAGTCTGAATATTCTTCAACGCATTCAATTCGGTCCGGCCCAGATTATCAAATCCAATGGTCCTTCCGGACTTTGAAATATTGACGATCTTAGATTGGGGTAAAATTTCCTTGAGTTGGTCCACCCAACCGCCAACATGTTCCCCATTGGAATCTCCCAATGTCAGGATATTGGCTTTCATTGGGGAAATGGCCTTAATGGGAATTAAGGACAAAGCCTGCGGCAGTTGTTCATGACCACCCTCAAACAGGGTGAGACTGATATTTCCAAAGTTGCGATACAGATAAATATTCCTTCCAAAAAGATTGAAATTGGGGTCATAATTGGGATCCATGCGTTTTGTTAAAAGTTCAATTGTGGATTGCGGGGAAACCAAATCTGGATCATCAGCTGCCTTTTTGATGATTTTATCCATTTCTGAAGTTCCATACTTCAGCTCTCCTACCAAGCGATTATACATATTGATAGAATGGGTGATCGGCACAGAACCAGTATAGCCGTCATGGATACCTTCATAAATAAACAGTTGGCTACCTTTTCTTTTTTCTACCGGAAATTCATGGGCAATAGGGGAGCGCTTAAGGGCTTCTTCCTCTTTAAAGACCACACTGTCTGCCTCCAATGCCTGCAATATATCCCCGGCATATTTTTGATCTCTCCCTACGGATTCCCAATACCAAGCCTCTATATCAGAAATTGGGGCCCAGGCTGAAAAAGATTTGACGGGATAATCCAAATTCATAAAAGCCAATAAAGTGGCATACCCACCTCCAGAAACTCCAATGATATGAACCCCATTTGGATCAGTGTTGGTATTCTCCAGAGCAAAGTCAATCGCATCGGCAATATCCGAAATCACCAATGTGCTGCCCATGGCTTCCGGGGAATTGTTTGGGCCTCTAAAATCCGGATGGATATAATTCCAGTCTCTGGCCAATATTTCCTTTGCCAGGGGGTCCTTTTGGGTATAATCCCCGCTCCAGGTGTGAAGGCTGACAATTAAAGGCTTTGGCTTTTCACTCTTTGCCTTGTATAGTATAGCAGCTTGCTTTTTTCCATCAACTGAAGAAGGGATTTCCACTTTTTCAAAAGCTTTATCCCAATCCTTTTTTTGGGTATCATCCCATTTGGGGTCATCTTGGGCCTGAAGGCCAAGACAACTCAGCCCACAGCTAAGGGCAAGCGTCAAAAAACTTATCTTGCTCATAATTTTACGAAATTATCCAATTATTAATGGATATCGCCAAGTATCACTTGGGTAATTCACTTTAACCATTGTGCCAATCGAAGATTCTGTTTTTCCCTTAATCCTTCCGCAAATAATTCAGCTACTTTTCTTGAACCATAATGGTTGAGGTGGGTATTATCTTTCTTTTTGTAATTATACAACTTTTTAGAACCTTCCGGGCCCAATTTTTCTACCAGTTCCCTGGTTTTTGCTTCCATATCAATATAGATAACATTATTTTCTTTGGCCACTTCTTCAGCTGCATCAACATATTCCTCATGGGTATCCAGTAATTTCCCGGATTCATCAAAATGCCTTCTGACTATGGGAGAGCAAATAATAGGAATCCCCTTTCTTTTGAGAGTTTCCACTACAAACTTTTTCAAATAATCCTTATAAGTGGAATTTGGATCAGTATGCAGGCTTTCCTTTTCCTTTTCGTCATTATGGCCGAATTGGATTACCACATAATCTCCAGGATGAATACTGTTCCTTACTGCTTCCCATCTTTTTTCATCTACAAAACTCTTAGAACTCCGACCACTCGCTGCATGGTTATGAACCTTGGCTCGGTCAATGAATAAATCTTGCAAAGGCACGCCCCAACCAGATTCAGGGTCCCGGGTCGGACTTTTCCTGGCCATAGTGGAATCCCCAATCAGCCAAATACTCAATTCTTCATCATGACGAAAACTACCAAGTAAAACGATCGCCAAAAAAGCAATTAATAGTTTTTTCATTGTTTATTATATTAATAGGAAACACTTTACCTCTCCCCTGTTGATACTTTTTCTTTTCTTAAATAATTTTGTTTCTAGTTCTCCAAACTGAAGTTATTCACATTATCGTGAATATTTTCCTCCCCTCTTACTTCTTTCACCTGAATATTTTTCAAATGTACATTATCAACTGGCTGCTCTTCTTCAGCTTTGATTCTTGAAATAAATTCCACATCTGCTGCTCCCACATTGGTCATGTAAATATCCTTGATCGGTGTCAACCTTCTTTCGTAAGTCGGCACCAAATCACCCCATTGGTAAAGCACATCGGTTTCTATTCCCAAAACTCCTTTATCTATCTTTCCACATTTAATGTTTTTCATATGGATATTGGAGACATGACCACCTCGTCTTTCATTGGTTTTGATAAAGAGCAGATGGTTTAATTTAGCCCCATCTTTCACCTCGCAATTTTCCATATACACATTTTCCACCCCTCCGGAAAGCTCACTTCCTATAGCCAAAAGTTGATGGCCGTTTTTCACAAGACAATTTCTGATGACAACATTTTTGGTAGGCATATTCAATCTCCAGGCATCCTGGTTTCTTCCCGATTTCACAGCAATGGCATCATCACCCTGGTCAAATACACAATCTTCTATCAGCAAATTCTGACTCATTTCAGGATCCACCCCATCATTATTATGTCCATGGGCAAATACGTCCACTTTTCGGATCACTACATCCTTAGACATAAATGGATGGATCACCCAGAATGGGCTGTTTCTGATCTTCACTCCTTCCAACAATACATTTTGGCAACGGTTGAACTGAATAAATTGGGGCCTGAAATCAGAGGAGTCGTTAACAAATTGACGTTCTTCAACAGGCACATCCTTGGCAGCCAAGTTGTATAGTCTTTTCAAGCTTTCCATATGAGGTCTGGGTCTATCAAACCAATCCCTCCAGGTATCCATTTTGGCTTCCAATTTCCCCTCTCCAGTAATGGCTACATTTTCGCATTCAAAAGCATAGATCAATGGGGAATAGTTGTAGCATTCCATTCCTTCCCAGGTAGTTTGTACAGCTGGTAGGTAGTCTTCAGGGTTTTCTGAAAACAATAAGGTGGCTCCTTTTTCAAGGTGAAGATTGACATTGCTTTTCAAATGGACCTTTCCGGTCAACCATTCCCCTTCAGGAATGACCACTACCCCTCCACCATTTTTATTGGCTTTATCAATGGCGGCTGCAATTGCCTGGGAGTTGGCGAACTTATCCTCTTTTTTTGCCCCAAATTCGGTAATAGGGAAACGGTCCACTTGAGAAAAATCAGGCACTTTTATGGCTGGCATTTCAAATGGTGCTTCCACCTGGATTTCATTGATCAAAACCTGTTGCTTTTTTTCAGCACAGGAAGCTACCAACATAATCAATCCCAAAAGGGATAATAAAATATTCTTATTCATGAGTTTATTAAATTTCAAACCCATCACCCACTAAACCTAACAGGGTATACTTTGGATGAAGGCTTATGGTTTATGTAAAATTTGAATTTAACTTTAAAGGCGATTCATGCCTTTACAAACCAGGCAAGGTTTTGATCAAATTTATTCAATTATTAGATCAAATGTGTGCTGATTTATACTGTGGGAAAGACATCCCAATTGTTTTGAGAAAAAAAACCGCTGTCTGCACTGGATGGCAAAGACTCCCAAATTCAGATTAAAAACCTACTATTGGTAAAAATTCAAAATGATTTAATATTTCACTTAGAAATTAAAATTTGTTTTCTTCATCTAAGATGGAAAAACAGGAGATTAGGTATCCCTGGCAAATTTTCTCATCTATCATATCAAAAAAAGCAGTCCTCATAGAAAACTGCTTTTCCAATAATAAACCCCTTATTATTAAAGCCTTAAGTCAATTCGCCCAAGGCTAATAAATTGATAGATGACCAAGGTAAATTTTATTAAAAAGAATATTATTCTGTACTATACTGTTATTAACGAAAAATTTTCCCGACAAAGTGATTTTTACGGACCATTCGACTACCCAAAAGTCCCTAAATGCAAGGGTATTGCTAGTATTACAATAATAAATGTATTTGGAAAAACTAAAGAATAGGGCTCCAAAATCACCTTAATTTCTCCCCCATTAATAAAAAAACCAGCCCTTATTAAGAGCTGGTTTTATGGCTGTTTAAACCCATTCACAATTATAATTTTATTCGAAACTCCAACTCCCCAAAAGGATGATGAAAGTAAGATTTTTTTGCGTTTAATAAATAATATTGAACTCCAAATAAAACCATCCCCCAAAGAGGGATGGTTTATTCATAATTAACAAAAACCTCAAATAATACCTGGATTAATAACCAGGATTTTGTTGATATAGACCTTCTTTAACATCCAATTGGTTAAGAGGAACTGCGTAGATAAGGTCATCAGAATTTATATCTGTAGCGATTTTATTGGCATCATCTTCCTCTTCAACCCATTCGGTCATGGTATCAATGGCCATTCCGGACCGAACCAGATCATGCCATCTCAATCCTTCACCAATAAACTCTCTCCTTCTTTCCTCCATAATTTGCTCATAGCTCACCCCTATCAATGGTAAAGTGATTCCTGCCCGGTTTCTGACCTGGTTGACCAAGGCATCTATTTCCAATTGATTTCCTCCACTTTGGCTTAAAGCTTCCGCTTTCATCAACAGAATGTCTGAATAGCGGATTACCGGGAAATTCAATTCAAAGTCAAAACGGTCTACGCCCAGGTTGTCCAAATCCAAATACTTTTTGATAAAGCGGTCTTGGACCAAATTCCCGTTGGTATCGAAATAATTAACCCATACCGAGAAATCATCCCTTACATCGGCATCATTGAATGAATCCATCACATCAGCAGAAACTGTTTTTGGCGCGTCAGGAAAAGTTCCCCCAGCAAATGGAATCCCATTAGAACGACCAAAGGCTTCCGGATAATGGTATTGTACATATTCACCACCTACACCTTGACCTCCACTGAGGAATTGGATATCAAAAACTATCTCCTCATTGTTTTCATTATCATAAGCAAATATATCCGCATAATTGTCCACCAGGTCAAATTGATCACTGTCAATAATGGCATCCAATTGCTCTAGGGCTTCACCCCATTCATTCGTGCCAAGGGCCGGTCCAGCAGGGTGGACTTGTGGTCCGGAACGAGTCATATAAACCCTTGCAAGCATTCCTCTTGCCGCATGGGAGGTTGCCCTTCCAAAATCGGCAGCACTTGTATAATTAGGTGGAAGGTTGGTTATGGCAAACTCCAAGTCCGAAATGATCAAATCATAAACAACAGGAACTTCGCTTCTTCCAATTTCTAGAGCTTCCAATGGGGTTACTGGCTGGTCAAAAACCGGTACTTTTCCGTAAAACCTCACAAGATCAAAGTAGAACAAGGCTCTAAGGAATTTTGCTTCACCTTCAATCCTGGTACGCAAATCTTCATCTTGCACCACATCAGCACTTAGATTGGCCAAAAGGGTATTGGCCCTCATGATATTGTTATAAAGGCCATTCCAAGTATCGCTCATTATGCTGGTGGCCTCTAGGTTTCTATTGAAATTATTTATCAGGTTATAATCCCTCACACCTGCAGTCCCAGGTGTATAAATATTATCCGAACGCACCTCACTCAATTCAAAATGATTGATGGGATAAGCATTCAGGCCATTGTACACCCCAGAAAGGGCTGTAATGAAATCTTCCTCATTTTGATAAAAGGCGTTAGAACCCAAGGAGGAAATCGGAGACTGGTCCAGCTTACTTTCACAGGAAGAAATAGTTCCGGTCACCAGTCCTATCAAGACGATATATAATAAATTAAACTTTTTCATAAGATTGGTCTTTTTTTATTAGAACTTAAGGTTTACACCAAAAACAACTGATTTCGATAATGGAAAAGCACCATAGTCATCCCCATTATTATTCACCGCTTCTGGGTTAAAACCTCCTGTGTATTTATCATCTCCAAAAAAGTTTTCTGCGGTAACATAAACCCTGCCTCCAGAAAGGAGATTTTTGTTTTCAATAATCCTTCCAAGATCATAACCCAAAGTGATGTTTCGGATTCTCCAATAATCTGAAGAATACAACCAATCGGTATTTTTGATCCTGCCAAAGCTGGATACTGCTTTACCGGTTTCTCCATCTCCAGGGTTTTCAGGAGATCTCCACCTGTTTCGGTGTCTTCCAAGGGTGTTTTCAACGTAGCCCATTCCTGGACGGTCCATAGCACGGCCAAAAGTGGAATAAATCAAACCACCCCATTGTCCCTGTACTAAAATATTGAGGTCAAATCCTTTATAGCTGAAATTATTGGTAAGCCCCCAGATATAATCAGGTGTAGGTGCACCGGACAAAATTCTGTCATCAGGGTCGATCACCCCATCACCATTGGCATCCAAATATTGAGGGTCACCGGCTTCCTGATTTCCATAAAGTGCTGCTCCATTATCGATTTCCTCCTGGGTAAGGATACCAATATTTTGAACCAGGTAAAGGGTATTCATAGGCTCACCCACCATGGTAATCCGGTGATTAATATCAAAACTACCACCAAGGATCGGGGTATTTTCAGGGCCTAATTGTTTTACCTCATTGGTATTATGACTGAGGTTCAAATTAGTAGTCCACTCAAATTGCCCGGTTATGTTCCTGCTGGTTAACTCCCATTCCCAACCTTTGTTCAGCACTTCACCGATATTGGTCAAGGCAGTGGTAAAACCAGTGGCAGATGGAACAGGAATATTCAACAATAGATTGGTATTATTTTTCCAGTAATAATCAAAGGAGGTATAAAACCTGTTTTCCAAAATTCCCAGGTCAAAACCGATATTGGTCATTTCTGATTCCTCCCAACCAAGTCCGGAGTTTGGAAAGTTTCCTGGGATCAAGCCATTAGCCAGGGTTCCTCCATAAGAATAATTGGCAAAATCAAGGGTAGCAATATGGGAATAATCCCCAATGCCGTTATTTCCGGATAGCCCCCAGCTACCCCTTATTTTCAAATCGCTTACCGCATCAAGTCCCTGCATAAAATCCTCATCGGATAATCTCCAACCTAAGGAAAGGGAAGGGAAGAAACCCCATTTGGTATCTTGACCAAACCTTGAAGATCCATCTCTACGTGCAGAAGCTGAGATCAGGTATTTACCTAAATAATCATATTGTACCCTACCAAAATAAGATACCAGCGTACTTTGGGTTTCAGTTGTATTAGTGCTTCCTGCATTTATGATGGCAGCATTCAAAGTGGTAATTCCTTCTACATCAAAATTACCGCTCATTTGGTAGGTGTTACGCTTGTTGAAATTATAAGACATCCCAACCACCGCATTAAGATTGTGGTCTTCATTAAAGGTCCTATTGAAGGAAAGGGTGTTTTCATTCACAAAAGTCAACTTTCTGTAGCCATTGAATCCACCAGAGGTCTGGCGGTTTCTGGTGATCTCAGCAGGAGTATAATTTTTATTTTGCTGATCTACATTATCCACATTCAGGGTACTCTTGAAAGCCAATCCTTTTGTAAATTCATATTCCCCATATACAGTGGCCAAATTTCTGAAAATCGTGGTTTGGTTAAGTCTTCTTCTGGCGTAGGCAATAGGACTGAGCCTTGAACTAGCCCAAGTGTACAAGGGGACATCTCCTATACCGGTCAAAAGTCCGGCCTCTTCTTCTACAACCGGGGCCATACCTACAGTAGTATGGGTGATGGCATCTTTACCTTCAACTCCTGGATCATCCAAAATGGAATAAGAGGGGCTTAGGTTCAATCCAAATTTCAATTTTTCATTGGCCTGGATTTCTACATTGGCACGGGTAGAATATCTTTTATAATTTACTCCTACGGCAATACCCTCCTGGTCCATATAATCACCAGAAACGAAGTATTTCACAAAATCATTTCCACCGCTGGCACTCAATTGATAGTTCTGAACCAACCCTTTCCTAAACAAATGATCTTGCCATTCTACCAGTCTTAGCCCGGGATAACCTTCCTGCATCCATCGAGGGTCATACATATAATTCCTGTTAAATCCTCCCAGGATAGCCTCCCTTTCTGCTAGAGACTGAGAAGCTGATCTACCTTCACCTGAGTTTTCCCATTGGGTATTGATCATTTCAGTGGCCCTGTCAATCCACTCTGTAGGACTTAAAACGTCGAGTTTCTTCACAGTTTCATTCCAACCCACATAGGAGTTAAAATTGATTTTGGCTTTGCCCTCCTTACCTGTTTTGGTATTGATAATAACCACACCATTAGATGCCCTGGAACCGTAAATAGCTGCTGCAGAGGCATCTTTTAACACTTGAATGGACTCAATATCGTTTGGACTGATATTGTCCATTGGATTTCCTCCTGAACTTTCCAGTGGAAAACCGTCAATCACATAAAGGGGTTGGTTGTTGGCAGTAATGGACCCAACACCTCTTACCTGGACATCAAAACCACGACCTGGAACACCAGAAGTTTGTTTTACCCTCACACCGGCCATTTGACCGACCAAGGCCTGATCCACTCTTTGGATGGGTCTTTCTGTTAAATTTTCAGGTTCAATCTGGGCAATGGATCCTGTGATATTGGCCTTTTTCTGAGTACCATACCCGACAACCACCACTTCACCAAGAGAAGACATGTCTTCTGAAAGGACCACATTTATTTCACTGGCATTGCCAACGGTGATTTCTTTGCTTCCGTAACCAATAAAGGAAAAAACCAATACTTTCCCCTGATCCACATTGATGGAATATTTACCATCCAAATCGGTTACAGTTCCAGTTGAAGTACCTTTTATCAAAACAGAAGCTCCGGGAAGTGGCTCTCCATTATGATCGGACACCGTTCCTGTGACGACCTTGAAAACAGCATCCACAGGTTCAGTAGGAGCTTTCTCATTAATTTGAGGTTTGGTATCTATGCTATTGTTCACCTGGCGGAAACTTAGTTTCGCCTGTGCCCCCACCTCTTTCAAATAGCTTTCAACGGTCCCGTTTTTTCTTACAATTTGAACTTTAGTCTTTCCATTGACCTGCTTTTGGTCATACAGGAAGTTAAATTGGGTTTGTTTTTCAATCGTTTGAAAAAAATCCGTTAAAGAAAGATTTTTCTTTTCTATCCTAACCTGGACCTCATCAATAGACTTGTATTGCCCCTTGACTTCCGAGGCCATGACAAAGTTGAGAACCAATAATTGGATCGAAAACCCATATAAGAAATACTTGGACAACATATAGATTGTCTTTAGTAAATTAATTTTCATAATTTTGATTGGTTTATTGATACATTCATTTAGACCCGGTCCTAGGGAGATTGCCCATTCCCCAATGTTTAATCCTCCTTGGGACCGCTTTTTTTAGCCTTATATGTTGGCCTTTAATTAGGAGGTGTTGGCGGTTATTTTTGACATGGCATTTTGGATTTTGATTGAATTATTAATTGAAATTTATTTGAACTTCTTTTTTGTCGATTTTATAGCTGAAATCCTCAATATTGGACATACTCATCAAAATCACATCCAGGATCTGGTTCTCAAACTCTCCATTAAATCTCCAGGATTGTGAAGGTTGTCCTTCCACTTGAATGGAAACTCCATACCACCTTTCCAAATCTTCCTTTACTTTCTGGAAGGTAGCTTTTTGAAAAACCAGTTTCCCCTTTCTCCAACTTTGAACTGCCTCCAAATCAAAATTGGAGATTTTCCCTTTTTTATTTTCATTGTCAAAATCGAGTTGTTCACCGGGGCTCAGCAAATATTGCTGATTGTCCAATTGGTCATCTACTTGTACTTTTCCAGTGACCAAAGAAACGATAACCACATTTTGATAGGAGCTTTTGATATTGAATGATGTCCCTAAAGCTGTCGTGGTCAAATTTTCTGACAATACCTTAAAGGGCTTATTTTTATCTTCAGTTACTTCAAAAAATCCTTCACCATGGAGTTTCACTAATCTAACGGTGGAATCAAAGGAGGCGGGATATTCCAAACTACTCCCGGAGTTCAACCAGACAATGGAACCATCAGGCAATCTAAAATTAAGCTTTTCACCATAATTGGTGGTTTTATTTATCCATTTCAAAGCCTGAACTGGAGCAGGCTTTTCTTTAAAAAATGAAAGGTTTCCAATTAATAAGGACAGCATCAAGGCAAACACCAATATTGCAGCTATCTTTTCCCATTGGTTAAAGCTCTTCCATTTTATGGATTTATTTTTGGTATAGCTATTTTCTTTTTCTTCTTCCTCGGAAGGAGAAGCTTGGAGTAGCTTATTGAGCACTTCCTTTTTTACCTCTGGACTTGCCTTTTTTGAGGGAAATTTTAAACCAAGAATTACCTCCCTGGCTAATTTCACATCCTCTATCCTATCAGGATTGGCTTCTATCCAGTTTTGCCAATATTCCTGCAGCTTATCCTCTGGATTTTTTACCCACCTGATAAATTCTAGATCTTCTATAAGGTCCTTTATTTGAGGCATTCTTATTTCTTTTTACTCCGTTTACATGTCAAAGCAGAAAACTCCCCAAACAACGCCTTTATTTTTTAACTTTTTTTAAAGAAATTTTCAAAACCCTAAAAAATATGGCTTATGAGCCAGGTGAAGCTTGTTTTATTCCAATGGATGTCAACTGCCGACAGCTTAAAGTCCAATGTCATTTTTTTGTTTAGGTTATAACTGAAATTTTGCCAGTTCTCTAAAACTTTTGTGATAATGGAAGCGGTCAAATTAGTCAAAATCACTAAAAATCCACTAAAGCAAATTTTGTTTGTATTGGATAGTTGATAGTGATTTGATATCCGGGAATTAGGGATTCGATGGTTTCCCATGATTAGGCAGGTTCATTCCCAATTATTAATTCACTATTTTTCAATCGTTAGAATAAAATATTATTAGTCAATTGCACGAAACACTTATGAAACAGTCTCAGGAATATATGCCTTTATGTCGATTTCAAATCACAATTATTAGGGATCGGAATTTCAATTCTCGATCAGCTTTCTATTCCGCTCAGTGTGCATCCCTAATAACCGTTCATGACTATCCCACCATTTAGAAACTTTGAAGGGAGATGATAATAAGTTTACTAACTTGGACCGCTCTCATATCTAAAATCTATCGTCTCATATCTCCAATTACTGTATTCCAAAAAGGAAAAACACCGGCATAAAACCAATTGTTTCCCTAAGCGACCTTAGCCCTTTATAGACCAAATCCCTTGCGGATTTTGCATTGGAAAGATCCATCAATTCTTTGATTTGTTCATAACTCATGCCTTCATAATAAAGGTAATAAATGGCCTCTCTTTTTCTGGGAGACAATTCACTTAGGGCCTGGCTTATTTTCAGGGATTTCTCTTTATCAATCTGGCTGTTGATTAAAAAATGTTCATGTGAAAATGTGATTTCAAAAGGAATATGCTCATTCAGTTTTTCCTGTTTGTTGTACCAGGAGGTCAGCTCTTTAATGATTTTTCTTTTCAGACATTTGAAGAGATAGAACTTGATAGAATCTGTTTCACCAATAGTTTTACCATTTTTCCTTAATTCGAAAAACACATCATGAATAGCGTCTTTTACCAGATCCTCATCCTTACAAATTCTAAAACCATAACTAAAAAGTTGGTCGAAATGGGACTCATAGATTTGCAAAAAAGCAGCGTTATTTCCTGATTTAAATGCTTGCCAAAGCTGAATGTCTGAAGTTTTAATGCTTTTGGCCTCTTTTTCTGGACAGATTACTTCAGCTGCAAACTCCTTTTTCAAGTTATTTTCCATTTGGCACTTAGGGTTATTTTTGGGATTTAAAGACCAACCAATATTTATTTTAATATTCCAAGTGTTTTTCCTGCACATTAAAGAAAAAAGTTCAGGGGAATTAGAAGACGCAATGGTCGATTTCTAAAACAAATTCTCAGAAAATGTAAAATAAATTATTAATGGTAACTTTCCCAGATTTAGCTGGTTTTTCCAATTTTTAGAAATGGCTAACCGCCAAATTATGAAACAATTATACAATAAGTGTTCTGAACTATCCTGATTGGGCATGAGCAGGAAGGTTAGGTAAAAAGGGGATAAGAAAAAACCAACTCCATTATAGAGTTGGCTTTTCTGTCTATAAAACCCCTAATCGAAATGAAGTTTTAACAATTACTGTCAAAATCTTCTTTCCAAACCGATCCACATGTTGGGATTGATTTGAATTAGAAATTTAAAAATTTCATTCGTTCAAATCATACTGTACTATGCTGTTCACCCTTTGTTTTTCACCATTCATGGAAAAATTAAGCCAAAAATCCTTTACCTCGTTAATTTAAGCAAGGAAACTCCTTGGCGTGGAAGAACCAAATCCACCTTCAATTTTCCATCTTTCACTTTTACCCATTTTGGTGGTTCTAAAAGTTCCAATTGTCCCGCTTCCTCAAGCTGACGGATTTGAGAATCGCTCGGGTTTTGGGGAGACCCCATTTTTTTCCAAAGCTCATAGGAATTGCTGTTCTCCTGATCCACTCTGAAATGTAAAAGCTGATACTGGCCATCAGGTAAATTTTCCATATTCAGGGCCACAGATGAAATTCCTCTCAAATCATTTCGGTCATGATAATTCCAGACCATAACAGTGGCTTTTTCCCCATCAATAGCAGCCAAAGCATTGATGTCCGGTTCCTCCCCGCGGACGCTTTGATCCCTAATGGTTTTATAATCATAGGGCAAACCAGCATTTCCACCAAGGGTTCCACTTACGGCTACCCTTTGCCCAGTCATCATGCCAAACATCCTAAAGACATTCAGTACCGGCTTATTTACTCCATTGGTGGCCATATCCCTAAATCCAGCAAACCAAGGCTGATTTTCAAATTCAAAACCCCAGGTTACTGCTCCCAGGAAATTTACGCCATAATGATCCGCCAACTCATACTTTCTGGCAAAAGAAGCGGCTGTGTAACTGGAATACATGGTTCCGTTCCTGTAAGCGTTATGCGGATAATCGGCTTCAGAACAGGCTGCACAACCTTCCGGATCTGACTCCCCAATGATGATGGGCAAGTCTTTGAGCTCAGGGTAAGAGGCCACTATTTCAAAACCTTTGTCAATATCCCTTAATTGCCTGCCCATATCCATGACCACCACACCATCATCCAATCTAGGACTTCCCTTGGCATGAAAGGTGATAAAATCCAACGGGGAACCGGTCTTATCCGTAGCATAATTGGTACCTTTGGTCACATGGTCCAGAAACATTCTTAGTTCTTTGGCAGCATCGGGATGACCTGGCCCCGTAGTCTCAGGTCCTCCTATTTTTATAGAAGGAAGTGCCCTTTTGGCAGCATCAGCAGTAAAATCGTAAAGCTTGAAATATTCTTCCGTGGTACCTTGCCAGTATCCAATATTATATTCATTCCACAACTCCCAGTACCAGCTCTCCACTTCTTCTTTTCCATACCGTTCCACACAATGACTGATCCATTGATAAACCAGTTCGGCCCATTTTTCATAATCCTTGGGCGGATAGGCCCAGCCCCTGTAAATCTCTTCATATTTGGCTCCAGGTTTCCAATGGTGGCGGTAGGGTTCCGGTTTGGAGGAAAGTGCTTTTGGCATAAAGCCAATTTGGGCAAAAGGCTTCATCCCTCTCTCGATATAGGTATCAAAAATTTTATCCACAATGGTCCAGTCATAAACAGGATTTCCTTTCTCATCCTCGGTATAAACATTGGTAGAACCCCATTTTAAGGCGGCTCTCGGCCCCTCATCTGTAACCAATAGGCTATGTGCCCTCACATTTACCGGGACAGGGCTTAACTGGGAAATTTCTGTCAGCAACTTTTTCCCATCCTTCATATAGGTATAATTGGGCTCATCATATCCCCACCAGGCCCAAACCGGACTCATTTGTCCAATATGCTGGGAAAAATCAATATTGATTTCCGCTTCCTCTTCACTTACCCCGTTGGATTGAGCATAAATTAAAGACACAGGAATCAAAACAAAAAAAGACAAAATGCTATTTTTGATGATTCTAAATATTGCAAAAGATAATTTCATAAATATTGAATTTGGGTTTTATTGGAAAGTATAAAATTACTTGACCATCCAAATTATATAATTCTTATTAAAAGTTATAAAAACACTTAAATTATTCTGAGCTAGCCAAGACAGTTAACTTAGTTCCGTTTTGAAACAAATAAATTTTGAAAACATATTCAGTGAAAGTTATTAGTTGTTAGGTTTGTTTGTTATTTGGGAGCCTACTTACCTGTCAAGGGATTGCAAGTAACCTTGTTTAGCTGGCGGTTTATGAAGACACAAACTACTGTTGCAGGAATCAATTATTAATTCTACATTTTTCTTTTTTCAATCCTCTTGATTCTTTCCTTTATTTCCATCATTACTTTTCAGGCAAAGACTTATAGACTGGTTTAGTCATATAAAAAAAGCCACCCCAAAACTTTGAGGCGGCTTATTAGAAAGAAATTAACCCTAAACCTATTTAAATGAAAATAATTTAATCCTTTGCAGATTCATCCAGCAACTGCACTGAGCTGTCATTGATCTCAAAATCATGCATCTTTAGCATTCTGATGACTTCTGCCCCAGCTGCGATTACCGGACCATAGCCGTGGGCAGCATATGGATTAATGGGACGGTGGTAGTAAAAAGCAGGGTCGAAACCCATTCCGGTCCCTACACAGGTTCCTTCCACCTGGCCTTTATCATTTACTTTGGTACTTACTGCATTCCAAGCCAAAATTGCCATTGGAGCATGGGCCTGATCATCCACCCAGCCTTCGTTGACCGCACGGGCAATACAATAAGTATATATGGCCGTTGCAGAAGTTTCCAAATAAGAATCATTTCGGTCCAAAAGCTGATGCCAAAATCCCGAACCGGACTGCAACCTTGCCAATCCACGAATATGTTTTCTAAGCAAGTCCAAAACCATTGGGCGGCCTGGATGATCCTCTGGCAAAGCATTTAGCACCTCCACCTTGGTCAGGATGGCCCAGCCATTGGCACGGCCCCAGTGGAACTGAGGGTGTTCCTCCATGCCTTGCACCCAACCGTGCATATAAAGGCCTTTTTCCTCATTGAACATCCGATCAGAAAATAGTTTTATCTGACGGACTGCCTCATCAAAGTATTTTTGCTCACCAGTCAATTTGCCCATTTGGACAATAGCAGGCACACTCATATAAAGGTCATCCAACCAAAGAGTGTTTTTCAAGGGCCTGTTTCTGGCCAAGGTCCCATCCTCAAGGCGGAATTGGCCATTCATGATGTAATCTATAAAGTTGTCAATTACCGGTCTTACATCAGCATCCACCCCGCTTCTCTGGGTCTTGATAAAGGAGGCACAAAGCGCTCCTGCATCATCCAAAGCCCCAGGATACAAAACGGAATGCAAAGCATGGTCCTTGCTCGGTAATTCCTTAAAATGAGTAAAAAGGTCTGCAATTAATTTGACCCTTTTTTTAGTGTAATCGGTATATTTTTGATCTCCAGTAACCTCTCCAGCCAAAAGCATGGCTGAATAAGTCACCCCCCATTCATAGCTCAACAATCTAAAATCTCCTTGACTGAGGACGGATTTTTCATCCACTTGGCTATAATCAGTAAGAGATTCCCCGCCCTCTTCAGAAAGGATCGCTGCTGGCGTGGTAGAATCCAAATATTTATAAATTCTATCTAGAACCTCCTTCACCTCTTTTTCTTCCGGGTGACCATAAGGCACCGGATAATCAGGTTCCAAAAGATGCAAAGGAGTATTGGTATCGGTTAGCACTTCTGGTTCCTGGACAGTTTCTTGTTTTTCCTGGGGTGAGCAGGCAAGGGTTAGACTTAGCAATCCTACTAATCCACCTCGCCAAATTGGTTGTTGGATATTCATAATATTTATTTAAGGTAAAATTTGGGTCATTTTGACTAATTGATTTAAAAATATAAAATTAGTTTTCCTATTGGAATTACTGTCCTGTATCGTGATGGAATTTATTTCAAACCACATAATACAGCATAGCTTTTTGGAATTCTATTTTTAGTTTTATTGATGGAGTTTACCAAAGAAATCATTGATCCAAGGGAATTCCTATTCTCATTATATTTAATATCTTAAATGATTGTGGTTTATAATGAGAGGTGATAAATCATATATCCTAAAAGTAAATTCCATTTGAATTAATTTACCCAAAAAACGAATCCTAAACCATGCAAAGAAAACGAAAAGGATTACTCCCCCTATTTGCATTCCTATTACTAATGGTAGCGGCAGCATTTACTGCCAAAGAAGAAAAACCCACCCTTTATATTATCGGAGACAGCACCGTTAGAAACAGCTCCGGGGATGGAGGGCCTGGCCAATGGGGCTGGGGAACCTTTATTGATGACTTTTTTAACAGTGAGCTGTTAGAAGTCAGCAATCAGGCCATGGCCGGCCGTAGCACCAGAACTTTTGTCAAAGAAGGAAGATGGAAAAGGGTCCTGGATGATTTAAAACCAGGTGACTTTGTTATTATGCAATTTGGCCATAATGAAGGAAGCAAGCCTGACACTACCAGGGCGGGTTACCGGGGGGTGCTTCCAGGAACCGGTGATGAGACGGTTGAGTTGATCTGGCCCGATGGCACACCAGAAACGGTTCATACCTATGGTTGGTATTTAAAAAAGTTTGTTACCGAAGCCAAAGAAAAAGGAGCCACACCCATCATTGCTTCCATGATCCCCAGGAACAAATTCCATGATGGAGAAGTAGAAAGGGCAGATCAGGATTATGGCAAATGGGCCAAAGCGGTGGCCAGAAGGACCGGTGCTTTTTTTATTGATCTGAATGAAAGAGTAGCCAATCAATATGACCAATGGGGCCCTAAGGTGGTCAAAGCTTTATTTGAAAAAGATCATACCCATACCAATGAAGCCGGCGCCCGCATCAACGCCTGGACAGTAGTGCAGGGAATCAAAGACCTGGAAAAATGTAAGCTTCAGGCTTATTTGAAAAAAGACAAACCCACCCTATACCTGATTGGGGACAGTACGGTAAAAAATGGCCAGGGAGATGGTGCTGGAGGCCTTTGGGGCTGGGGAGATTATATGGCTCCCTATTTTGATCTGGAAGAAATCAAAGTGCAAAACCATGCTTTGGGCGGAACCAGTAGCCGAACCTACCAGACTTATGGCCTTTGGGAAAAAGTATATGAAAGGTTAGAGCCAGGGGACTATGTGATCATGCAGTTTGGACATAACGACAGCAGTCCATTGGATGATAATCACCGCGCAAGAGGCACCATCAGAAGTGCAGGTACTGAAGCCGAGGAAATTTATAACCCTATCACTGAGCAATATGAAACGGTATTTTCTTATGGTCAATACCTGAAACAAATGATTACTGAAACCAAAGAAAAAGGAGCAACTCCTATTGTATGCTCATTGATCCCTCGA
Organism: Echinicola jeungdonensis; assembly: GCF_030409905.1. NCBI lineage: Bacteria > Pseudomonadati > Bacteroidota > Cytophagia > Cytophagales > Cyclobacteriaceae > Echinicola > Echinicola jeungdonensis. The sequence continues at coordinate 2,162,063 of NZ_JAUFQT010000001.1, read as the reverse complement.
AACAGCTGGAATGAAGAAGGCAAAGTAAACCGGGCTGATGATAGCTATGGACTTTGGGCAAAACAGGCTGCTGAAGCCAGGGAAGCTTATTTCATCAACCTCAATAAAATCATCGCGGATGGTTATGATGAGTTGGGAGAGGAATATGTTAAAGAGCATTTCTTTAATGACAGGGACCATACCCATACCATCAAAGAAGGAGCAGAATACAATGCAAAAGCGGTGGTTAAAGGAATAAAAGGATTGGAAGAATGCGATCTTAAAGATTACATAAAATAAGAATAAAGTTTAATTTTAATAGGTTATCAAGGCCGGGGGATTCTCCTCCGGCCTTTTTTCTGGGTTTGAAAAAAAGTCAAAGATCGAAGAGGATTCATCTTCCTTTTCCTTTACTCTCTTTTAAGAAACTATTCTTTGACCTCTTGCCAACTATAGGCGGTAAGTTGTCAAAATATTAATCAGCTCCTTCCTCAATCACTCAAATTTTAGGTTTCGGTATAAAAACCCATTTTCCTTCAGCTTATAAATCGATAAATTGTATAGTAAACAGATCTCAAGCCCCTTATCCCAACCAACCATATCTATTAAAAAATAATCCTTTGACTTATGGACAAGGCCATTATTCGAAAACACCTTATAAGTTTACTCCAGTGGGAGGACGCCCATGTCAACTTTGACACTGTCATAAACGGTATACCTGAAGAACTGCGTGGAGTCCAGGCTCGGGGCCTTCCATACTCACCCTGGCAACTCCTGGAGCACCTTCGGACCATTCAACATGATATTCTGGATTTTTGCCAAAACCCAAACTATAAGGAGCCAACCTGGCCTGATGATTACTGGCCTCAATTCGTGGCACCAAGGTCACTTGATGAGTGGGAAAATAGTATCAAACTATACCGCTCCGACAGAAAAGCATTATTGGAAATGGCCGCTAATCCAGAAGTTGATCTCACCGCTCCCATCCCTCATGGTTCCGGCCAAAACTATTTCCGGGAGCTCCTGCTGGTGGCAGATCATAATTCCTATCATATCGGACAACTTGTAATCGTACGCCGTCTTCTGGGAATTTGGAAATAGAGCTTGGCAATACCAAAATAAAGAATATCACAGAGCCATTTTTAGCAACAGTTGGCCTAAAAATTAATTATCAAAAAACCGGCGATTCCCATCAGAAATACCAATCCAAAGCCCAAAAGAATATAATTTCTTAGAGACTTACTGCCCACCGATATTGATATTCCGATCTTCACCAAGGTATTGCAAAGAGTGGCTATTAAAATTACATTTTGAGCGGTCAGAATTGAAAAAGAGTTTCCTGCCAGCTTTGAAACAGAAATGGTGATTGCGTTGATATCAGTCAAAGCAGCAATACCACTGGATATATAAACTCCTTTTGTACCTAATTGGCTGTTGGCATAACTCACCAACAGTAAGATCCCTGAATAAAGGAGGCCAAAAAACAAGGCTTTTTTCAGGTTGAGAGGCTCTCCCAAGGGGAGATCAGCATTGATATCCGGATCCTTGGAGGGCTTTTTATAATAGTAAAAAGCAGCCCCAACGCCCGCCAAAAACACCAAGGCGAGAGGCAATGCCAACTTTCCTATCAATTCTTGGTTAAAAATGGTCATCCAAACAAAAACCCGGATAACCATTATGGAAGAAGCGGTTAGAATGGCTACTGCACAATTTTTTGATAACGCTTTAATTTCCTTGCTCTTCTCAGCAAACACCCATGCTACCACGGTACTGGAAACCAAACCTCCGAAAATTCCCGTAAGCAGAATCCCTTTTTTTCCCCCTAAAAATTTCATCAGAATATATCCCAAAAAACCAATCCCAGAAGTCAGGATAATAACCCAGCCTACCTCTTGCGGGTTTAGGACATCATAAGGCCCCATCGTTTCATCAGGCAAAACAGGTAAAACCAATAGGGAAATCACCACAAATTTAACAAGGGCAAACAATTCAATCTGGGTGATTTGCCTTACGATACTGTGCAAAGGTTCCTTTAAAGAAAGCATTACCAGGGCTATTACCGTAACAGCTAGGCTAGCCTCGATAAAACCAAGAAATGTGGTACTTCCTAAAATAAAGGCTGTCAAGGTTGCAAATGCTGTGGTTCCTCCAATTTTTCCATCTCGAGATTTCACCCAATAAGAAAGTCCTCCATACACCATCACGGAAATCAACCCTGCAACTATCAACCAATGGGTAAATAGGAAACTTAGAAAGGCAATCAAAAAACCGAATAAAACCACAAACACGAAGGTCCTCACCCCTGCAAAGACTTCCTCCTTTTCCGGACTTGCATGCTCCCGCTCCAAGCCTATCAATAATCCAATTCCTGTAGCAATAAGCAGCCTGATGAAAAAATCCATCTGCGTAAGTTGGAAATCATCTGTATCGATCATGAATGTTTCTTCCATAGACCAAAGACTTAAAAATCAAGCCTTAATTACCAAGTACATACTTGGTAATTAAGAACACCCCTATTCATTTTTAAGTAATCCTACAACCTTAAAAAGATATCAAGTTTATTTTTCCTTTTCCACCTCAACTGCATAAATTTGGCTCTCCCCTTCAAAATTAGCTCTGAAAATCACCCAATTACCATCAGGAGAAAAATGAACATTTGGCTCAAGGGAGTAATCATGATGGGCCATATTGACCAGTTTTTCCGATTCCAGCCTATCTTCTTTAGGGGTAAACAGATAAATCCATTGACCATCTTCGGCCTTGGCCACCTGCCCAGGGTCTCCACCGTCCCCGGCAAAAAGATTTTGGTCAGGGGAAATGTTAAAATGAATTGACCAATCATTTCTGTCCATTTGATAGCGGTACCTTTCGCCGTTTTTCACATTGACCCCTGCCAGATAGAAAGTCTCCCCGCGGGGCATTTGCAGGTCATACCATATGACCTCTCCATCACGGCTCCAAAATTCATGTCCTGCAATTTCCATGTCCATGGTCCGCTCATGCATCTTTTGTACTTCTCCAGTCTTCACATTGATATTCCAAATCCGGTCAACTTTATGCCAGGGACCTTCATGGCAAAACATCAATTGGTCAGGATCAACAGGTGAAAATTGAATATGATTAATCCAGGCCGTATCAGAATGTATGGTATCTAATTCCTGGGTTTCCAAGTTTACAGTAAAGAGTGCATGGGGTAATTTTGCATCATATATCTTATTAAAATATTGGGATTTTTCAGGGTTGGCCCGATAAATGGAATCTTTTGCAGGAACACTCTTGGCACCTGCCAACAATTTTTCATCCGCATTAATGGTGCTTATCCGGGCATTGAACCCTTCAGGAAAAACATATACCAAATCTCTTCTTCCGGAGTTTACATCTGTAGCAAACACAGAATCTCCACGCTGGTAATACACCCTTCCGGTTTTTTTTCCCACAATTTCACCTGACATTCCCTCTGGGTCATCAGTAAGTTGAGTAATTTCTTTGGTTTCCATATCAATGGTGAAAAGTTGATTGTTTTCACCAACTGATCCATAAAAAACCATTTTGGTGGTGCCATCCTCAGATTGAAAAAATGGGTTGTTATGAAAATAAAAACTCCGGTTAATTCCTTCCCTGTTGGAAAGCCGTACCACTTTATGACCTGTATCTTTATCAATCCAAGCTTCTGGCATGGGTGGATTCCCTCCGGTTTCCATTTTAGGAATCTCTTCTTTTTCCTTCTCACATGCCACAGCCAGTGATACAGCAATCAATAAAAATATCTTTTTCATGGTTAAATTGGGTTGTTTTAGAAATGTAATTATAAAAAGAAAACCTCCTCCAAATGAAATAGGAATCCTTTAGGATTAATCATTGACTTGATCAAAGAAATGAGATAAAAGGGCTTTTTAGTCAATGATTTTAAATTTCCATTTATCAGGTATCAATTTAAAAAACATTTCCTAACTCCTGGGAATATTGCATGTTATTCTATCAAGAAACTAATTGATTTTGAATGCCTTTTTGATAAAAGTTATTGGTTGTTCGGTTACTTGGTAATTTGTGACCTTTAACTTTTTCAAAGACCTAAAAAAATCCATTGGATAGTGAATGTTCAAATAGAACCGCACCACCCAATGGATTTCCCATTGTTTTTTATTTCTATAAGAATAATTTGAAGTTCTCCTTAATGGAAACCTAAATATTTTACCTAAAGCCTTTTTAATTATTCTGCTGACTTCAAAGTCACTTTGACAGTAAAATGGTTAAGCGCAGGATCCAGGATTTGTTTTGGACTCATATTGAAAACAGGCATTCCGTCAATAGCAAAATGCACCGGACGGATACGGGCATGCCTCCCCGGGTCATATAGTCCACCATCCCCTTTGTCTCCCGGGCCACTGACTTCTCCTTCGGTTCTCGCATGGTAAACCAACAATGGATTCCCATATTCATCGATCGTAAAGGAATTATGACCTGGCCCTTTTTGACCATCCAAATCATCGGTACTCAATAAGGGATAGTTTTGCTTGATCCAGTTATTCGGATCCAATAAATCAGCATCTTTATCAGCATATAAAATGCTTACACAATAAGCTTCATCTACTGTTGCAGCAGAAAATGCGGCAAATACTTTATCTCCATTTTTGATTACGGCAGGTCCTTCATTTACCCACTGAGCACCTTTCCATTCCCAACCATATTCCGGTTTGGATAATTGGACAGAAGGTGACGTCATTTTCCAAGGTTGTTCAGGGTTGATAGAAGCAATTCTCAGATTGGAGCCCCTTGGCTTTTCAGCCCAGATAACATAATGTTTTCCCTGGTGTTGGAAGTAGGTCATATCCAGTGAAAAATGCTGAAAAGCCACCTCATCACTTTCAACTGCCTCACAGTAATGACCTGTTTTTTCCCAGTTTTCTGGCTTAATAGGATCTCCGTCACCTTGATTACAGGCGATGATAATTGGCCGAATTCCCCATACTCCTGCGTCTGGACTACTGGTAGTAAAAAGCACATACCAGGTTCCGTTGATTTCGTGAATTTCGGGTGCCCAAACATACCTTGAGCTAATATTTGAATTTTTTTCATCCCATATGGTCACTTCTTCGGCATCAGCAAGGCCCTTGATAGTTTTTGCCCTTCTTAGGATCACCCGGTCATAGCCTTCAGGATCATCACCACCTACCATGGGGTAGGAGGAAGTAAAATAGTAATAACCATCTGAACCCTTGATGATATGGGGATCTGCTCTTTGCTCAATAAATGGATTAGCAAAAAGGGGTTGAGACGCTTTTCCCCTTATTTCAAAAGTCCCCTGTTTTGCCTTATGTAGCTTTTTCAGGTCACTTTGATTCCAAAATACCGGCATTTCTTTAGTTGAGCCATCACTGTATCTTGCCTTCACTTCATCTGGAAGAATAAGTTGTATTTTTTCCTCTCCGGACAAAGTTATATCTTCCAAAACCTCAAATCCTGTATGCTGGATAGGGGCAAATTTGTTAATCAAAGTTTTATAAGTCTCCAGGTCAGGAGAAAAAACACTAGCATCTTTGGCACCTTCTGGCAAAGCCGCTAAAATGTTCTTTCTTTGATAGTTCTCGGTTTTCCTGGTTTCTTTGATGGTTTCAAGGTCCTTGCTAATGGAAACGTAATATTCACCATCACTTCCCAACCAGGCTATTCGATAGGCTTCTAATTTTTCATCATATTGGCAAACCGGATCCTGCACCTGAACTTCCTCACTTAATACCAATAATCGTTCTCCAGAATAATAGATCAGATCCTGGGTATCATAAACTAATACGCCATTTCCGCTTTGGTTATCAGATGCAACTAGACCATATCCACCTTCATTTTGTTCAAACAAATGGGGAGCCCCCATTTTCCGGGATCCTAATAAAGGGTAAAGGATCGCTTTTCCATTATTTAGCGGAACAAAATCTTGATCATTAGGCTTATAAGCCAAGTGCAAAGATGCAGTTCGTTCCGTATTTCCTTGTTTTACATAAGCCAAAATTGAATGGTCCATTTTGGTACTGTCTTCTGTTATGGGTCTTGCTACCAGAGCTACCATTCCAACAAATAAAAGAAAGAGGCAAAGAAATGCCTTGCGATGGTAAGAAGGGATTATAGGGTTCATATTAGAATTTGGTTTTATCGACCCCGGGATATACCCTAAAGGCCGAAGGATTGTTTTTTATGTGTCAAATATACACTTTAATCAGAAAATCCCAAATTCCGGTTTTTATGTTACATTAAAAAACACTTTTTTCTTCCTAAGAGAAAGGCCTTTCAATATCATAACATTTTTTAGAACTATAGTTTTTTCCTAAAAAGAGGCTATTATTTTAACCCCTAAAAGGGTTAATTGGGCAACTAACATCATAATCACCCCATCTTTTACCCATGGTAATTGTTGTTTAAGCCTTAAAAAGCTTTTATCCCCAGAAATTTAGCATAAAACTGTTTTCACTTTTTTTGTATAAATGAAACACATAACAATTGGTTATTTTGGTTAGAAAATTATTCCGAAGAAAATTCTAAGCCCATTAAAAAACATCGGGCTAAAAAAAGGAGTGCTATAGGGGAAATATGCTAACTATCAATTAAAAAACTGTTCTGAAGCATCCTGCCTTTAAAATATTTAAAAATAAAAAAGGGTAAACAAACAGTTATTTACCCTTTTATTAATTAAATTTTTTAACCGTTTATTTATATTCCTTAAAATCTACTTCCTCGCCGTTGATCATCACATTTTCGAATTTCACATCTTTCATATGGTTCACATTAAATACTTTTTCCACCCCATCAATTCTACAGTTGATCATTTGAAAATTTGTTACCGGAGATTCTTCATAGGCATTGGCCATAACGGCATATTCACCGCCATCTTTAACCTGAAGGTTTTCCACGATCACATTTCTGATGGTAGGAATATGTTCCCCTTCTTCTTCATAGAACATATTAAACCTGACAGCTGCTTCTTTGTAGGTTCCTACTTTCACATTCCGCATATAAATATTTTCCACGGTTCCCCCTCGTTTTGAACTGGTCTTGATACGCAGGACCCTGTCCAGGTTAGGGCTGTCCATCACCAGATTTTGGGCAAAAATATTTCTTGCCCCACCGGAGATTTCACTGCCGATAACCACTCCACCGTGGCCTTCTTTCATTTCACAACCTTCAATAATAATATTCTCCGAAGGAATTCCCGGGTTCCTACCATCTTCATTTCTGCCGGATTTAATGGCAATGCAATCATCCCCGGTGTCAAAATAACAATCCTTGATCAAGACATTTTTACTAGCTTCTGGGTTACATCCATCATTATTGGGCCCCAAGGTTTCCACCCTTATCCGTTCAACAGTCACATTTTCACATAATACAGGATGCACATTCCACATGGGGGAGTTGATCAATTTCACATCCTGAATCAATACATTTTTGCAATCAAATGGCTGAACAAATTGGGGCCTCAGGTAATGTCCTTCACCAAAAACCCTTTCCTCTAATGGTACCTCATCATGCACCATTTCATGCAATAACTTCCTTGCCGGGTTCTGCCTGCCCATTCCTTCTTTCCAGCCAAAATGGGTAGCACCGCACCATGGCCACCAGTTTTCCATATCCGAATTGCCATCCAATGTACCTTTTCCGGTAATGGCGATATTTTCCTGCTGGTAAGCATAAATGAAAGGGGAATAATTCATCAACTCCATGCCCTCCCAACGACTGTGAACCACTGGCAGGTAATCTTCTGCATTCCTGCTGAAGCGTAAGGTTGCCCCTTCAGGAATATGAAGGTTGACATTGCTTTTAAGGTGGACGGCGCCGGTTAAGAACACACCTTCGGGCACCACTACCCTACCTCCACCAGCCTCATGACATGCCTGGATAGCATCTGCAATAGCTTGGGTATTTAAAACCTCTCCACCTTCCTGGGCACCAAATTCAGTGATCAAAAAATCCTTATCAGGAAATTCAGGAGCTTTTATCTGGGCGCGGATAGAATCCAACCCATCCCAAGGCCCTTTGGTTTGGCTCTCCTCTTTAGTGGAACAATTCCACATCACTAATCCTATAAGCATCAATAGCAAATGGGATGATAATCGGTTTATTTTCATAATTAGTATATTTTAATTCGATTTAAGTTTCCCTCGCGGAGTCGCAAAGAAGGCAAAGTTCTATTTTTTTTCATTCCCTTGGACAACAAAACTCTTGATTTAGAATCTATCTTAGCGGGCTTTTCGCCTTTGCGCGAAATTCTTTCTTTGTAAGCTTCACAGTAATTTACCTTCTCAATTCCAAACTGGCCAAGATAAATGGCCCCACTCCTTTAGGGTCATTGGTTCTGATCTTTTCATTGATGTAATATTCATAGGAGCCATCCCGGTAAGGGTTTCCTCCAAGCCCTGCAACGGCGCAAACCTGGGTAAGATCTACTTCCCCATTTTCATCCACCTCTATAAACTCATCCAAAATTCCTTCAAAACCTTTTTCCGCCACTTCCAACATGCTTTGATCCAAGTAACCTTTATTTACACCCTTGGCCAGGGCATATACAAACATGCAAGAAGCGGATGCTTCTTTATAATTTCCAGCCCGCTCAGGCTGATCCACAACCTGGTACCAAAGCCCGGATTCTATATCCTGATAGTTTTTCACCGCTTCAGATAACCGTTGTAAAATCCCCATCAAGTCTTCTCTTCCAGAATGATCATTGGGCAAAAAATCCAATGCGTCCACTACGGCCATGACATACCAGCCCATGGCCCTACCCCAAATATTGGGAGAACGGCCCGTCTCAGGATCAGCCCATGTCTGGAACTTGCTTTCATCCCATCCATGATACAAAAGGCCTGTTTCATCATTTCTGAGGTGCTTTTCCATCAATTTCAATTGAAGGACACCTTGATCAAATGCATCCGGATCATTAAACTCCTTGGCATATTGCATCAAAAAGGGAGTTCCCATATATGCCCCGTCCAACCACATTTGGTAGGTATACCGCAGCTTATGCCAAAAGCCACCTTCATTTGTTTTTGGCTGCCATTTTAATTGGGTCCTCAAAGTCTCAATAGCAATTTTATATTTTTCATCCCCAGTTTGTTGATATAGATTGAACAGTAACTTCCCTGAATTGATCATGTCAATATTGTAGGTCTCATACTTATAAGTCCGGATATTGCCGTCATCCTCTATCATTTCATCTGCATAATCCTTGATGTACTGGTAATATTCATCCTTATCACTGGACTTCCACAAAACTTCAAAAGCATGCAGCACCAATCCTTGAGGATAGCTCCAAACGGGCCTATCCATAAAATCTATCATCCAAGATTCCGGATTCCTTTTCATTATGGATTGGGCCATTCTTTCAGACCAATCCAGGTCCTTATCAATCCGGCTGGTTTGGCCAAAAGTCAATTGACTCATAAAGGCCATCAGCATCAGAAAAAAGCTTAATTTCTTCATTCTATTTTTTTCGTTACAAGGTTTAATTGTCATTCAAATTTACAATGCTAAAAGGGATTGCAAATCCTAAAAATAACGGAAGGCCCGGATTTGTAATCCGGACCAGCAATCTTACATCTCAAATTTCCCTTATGGCATTTTTGTCAAACCCTCCGATTTCACATTCCATTTGCCATTGTCCGGGAAACCGGGGTTAGGACGATCGGATCCGCCCTCCCAGCCGGCAGTCATCATAGCCACCGTGGTAAGCAATCCGCCATTGCCGGGCAGATAGATACGCAATCTTTCATCCTGGTAATTATGGCCATTGGGCAGATAGGTATTTTTCTTTTCTCCCATAAACAAGGCCTCCAAGGCAGTTTCTGGCATACCCAATCTGGCAGCGTTCATGGCCATCATGGGATAATCCCAACCCCAGGTGGATTCCCAATCCCAAATCTTCAGGATTTTTTCCAGGGTGTTTCTCATGATGGTGGTATCAATCATTTCAGTCTTGGGCAAAATGCCATAGGCTCCCAAAACGATTGGGTGGTCATGGAGGTAAAAATCATCTTCATAAGCCCTTGGGTGGGTACTGCTGGGCAGATACAAACTGTCTTTGATGGCCAAAGGAGCCAAATTATCCAATACTTCCCTCCACTTGGGATTTTCTTCCATCCCTAACCTTTTTTGCCAATCCAGGGCCACCTTTAGTCCATAATGCCAATAGGCCAACTCAAAAGGTGGGTCATCAGTGGAATTGGCGGGGAATAATTCCTGAGCAGGAATCAATGGCGCAATCAAATGGTATTTTCCATCTTCTTCGCTCTTTTTGGCAAAGGAAGCCATGAATTCGGCAGTCTCGAAGACCAATTCTTTATATTTTTCTAAAGTCTCCTTTTCTGGTCTTGCATTGTAAATCTGTTCTACAAAATAAAGGAAATGGGGTTGTTGCCAGATCAGGTAAGAAGCCACACTGGAAGGGCTTTCATCTCCATAAGGATCTGTCATTTTTTGCCATCTGGCCCCTTCAAAACCTTGCCTTTCAGCTGTGGCCTGGGCTTTTTCCAACACATGGAAATACCATGGCAAGCTCTTTTCCATTAATTCAACACGGCCCCAAAGGGCATAATGGGCCGCATGCCACCAGTGCATCTCCATATGGAATTTGCCGTACCAACTGTTCATGGTCAAGCCTGTTTCCTGCGGAGGTAGTGAACCGGAACAATTGACCTTAGTCAGGTACTGGGAAAGCACCACTCTCCTTTCCAATTCATGGGCACGCTCATCGGTGCATTCCGAGAAATCAATAGCACCACCCGACTGCCAAAAATCTTCCCAGCCTTTTTCACTACTTTCTGCGGTAGCTTCATAATCCGGCACTTGCTGTTCACCTTCTTCTGAAAACAATGCAGTAAACTCAAAGCTCTCCTGGTCGGATCCTGGGCTTAAAGTAAAATAATGCTTTTCGGTTTCCTCAAAATTTCCCTCACCTTTCCAGCTAACATCGGTTACATATTGGGTGGTATCAAGGGTTCTGTTGATGCGGATCTGTTGTTCATTAATGCTTTCCAGATCAGATTGGTGTTTTTCCGGTTTGGTCCAGTCATAACCAGGGCAAACATGACAATCAGAACCATAAGGGAAAGCAAATTTGACTTTTAACCTTCCAGCTGAAATGAGGGGCGAACTGATTTTTGCAGAAAAGCCATCTTTTTCCTGATGACCATACAATTCCACTTTGACTGGGTGGCCCTCTATTTCATATTCACTGGTGATTTTTCCTTTCCAAAGCTCCTGTTCCTGATGGATATTTTCCAGGTCATTGACTGCTACTTCTGATCCATCTTCTTTGATTAATTTAAGACCAATAATGCCAAGGTGAAGCCTGTGGGGACTGGTCCTGAAATAATCAGTAACTTCTTTTTTCCGGCCTTCTTTGTGCTGTACAGGAAAGGGAATTACCTGCCCAATGGCGGAAGTATCATAACGCAATATTTCTTCCCATTTGTAATCACTTGGATTGGGGAAAGCATGCCAGCCCCATTGACTTTGGGTGCCCAGTGACACGCCTTTTTCATAATATTTTGGAAAAGTTTGTAAGCCGGAAACATCCACGGTATAAGCAAATTCCCCATTCCCTACAGATAGGGAAGCTAAAGTATCCGGTTTTTCCACTACCACATTGTGGCGGCTGACCAATGCTTTTCGGTCGATTTTATCTGTCTCCTCCATGGTGGGTTCCTGGCAAGCATCCAACAGCATTAAAAGCGGAAGCATTGCAAGCAAAAAATTAATCAAATTGGTTTTTCGCAAATGATAATTCATATAAAAGAAATTAAGGTTGTTTCATTGTTTTATTAATTTTGGCTGTCAACGGTCAACCGTCAACAGTAACTCAGTATCTATTTTATTTAGAGAAATAGGGTCGCTAACGTCATTGCGGGCCCTTGAACGCTTGGAAAAGAGATGGGAAAAGGGCGTGGCAATCCCCTTATTAAAGAACTCCCAATGCATCTCCCCTCAAATCCAACCCTCAGCCTATTAAGCAATGTTTTTTTCGAACTAAGGCTACAATTTAATCTAGCAATGCTCCCCAATCATCTTTCCAAAGTAACCGCCATTAAGCCAATAACTACTTCAATAGTGGTGGCTTTTATTTCCAGGGATTCCAGTTCTTTACTTTCATCCAATGGCAAATCTAGCACGGTCGCTGCCCCGCCATCGATGCCATAATTGGTAAAATGGTCTATTCCCACATAATCATCATGGGCTTCATTACTGATTTTTCCAGATTTGAGATGTACCCTTATAGGTCTTGGCTGGTCAATGTCAAAGGCATAACCATCGATAAAATAATCCTGCTCAATGGGCCACCAGTTTTCCGGATTTTTTAATTCCATTTCCTCTGTACTTCCATCTTTGTAATGAACAATTAACTTCCCATTGTCCATCCTGCTTTGCATATGGTTAGTGGAACCTGCCATCAGGAAATAAGCGTGTTTGGCTTTCCCTTCCAGCTTCACTTCTCCCTGGTCAGGATAATTATCCCACAAGGAGGCAAAAAGGATATTATTGGAATCGTCACCAGGTGTTTGGAAAGCTATTCCTTGAGGCAATTCAATTTGATGATCCTCCCCGGCTAATTCTCTCAACCCAGCATCATTAATATCCATATAAGCCCCATGGCTGGCCCAATCCCCCATTCCATGAACAGGAATCTGCAAGGTGGGGTATGGAGACCTTGGACTGTAATAATTGTTTCTGAAAATCTGGGTGACCTTATCATTCAAAGCTGGCGATATATCAACTGTTTCCAAATCCCCTTGTTTAGGAGAAACAAAATTCCAATTAATCACCTTTTGTTGGGCAAGCAATTCTTCTCCTACGTAAACCTCTACGATATTGGTTCCGGTTTTTAGAAAATCTGGCGATTGGACTGTTAATTCCAGTGGTTCTTGATCAGCCAATTGCACCGATTCTTTCCAAACCTTCCCATTTACTTTTACCTCTATCGATTTTGGCTTTACCTCATTGTTGGAAAGAGTAAATTGAAGGGAATTTTTATTTTGTTTTTCAGCGGATTTTATTTCAAAAGTTGGCCTAATTTCAATGGCCATAGGTTCCCACCAATTCATTTCGCCTTGTTTAATTTTCACAAAAAAGGTCCCATTTCCGGTTTTTTCTCCTGTTACTGCATGAAACTTTCCATCATTCACTGCTTTTTCGGCTAATATTTTTTCCGGATCGTAAACATCTAACAACATTTTGGCGGGATGTTCCAGCATAATTTTCACGCCCGGAGTTAAGCTTTTTTCCAAGGCCATATTTTCTACCTTTTCTCCTTCCCAGGTGATACTTACGGTAGCTATTTTATCCATTGGTGCTTTGATCAAAACCCTTGGCTGGCCAACCTCATATTCCAATAATTCCCAATCAGCATTTTGTCCGTTAACCAAAACTTGTTGAACTTTTTCATTTCTGGCATTGACCACCAGGTTCAATTCCAAAGTCTTTCCAAAACGGTTGACCACTTCATACTGATCTGTCATCCCGGACCTTCTAAAATCAACAGCCAGGTCAGGCGTGCTTAGGGTTGCATATTCCCAAAATGCAGGAAATCCAGGTACGATGTTTATCTTGTCATGTAACAAATCAGGTTTCACTCCAAACAATCCTTCTATCAGGGAACGGGCTCCCATACCCACTGCATCAGCAAAATCCCTATAAAGTTCGCTCCGCATAGCATCCAGGAAGGACAATTGCTGGAAATTACCGGGGCTGCCTCCCAAATACATACTTTCCAAAATAGCACTTTTCCAAAGTCTGAAAGCCTCGGTGGAATTTCCTGCCTGCCAATAAGCCAAACTGGTATGAAGCACCTCTGCTAATGCCACATTATTGACAGACCAGGTATAGGGCATCCAATTGGTGGTGGAAATTGTGTGATATTCGCCTTCCGGCAAACCCTGGGCTACCAGTGGGATATGGGGAATTTCCTCATCCAAATAACGTGTCATCTGATAAGCCTGGAAAGGATCCGGCACCTCGCTGTCAACGGTATGATATACTGACCAAACCCCGGCATTTGGGTGAAGCCTTTCAGGCCCCAAAAAGTCTTTATATTCTGCATACCAACCCTGGTCTTCCAACCAGAGGTGCCCATTCATTGCATCAAGTATTTTTTTGGCCTCTGCTTCAAACTGATCATCTTCTTCCCCTAGGATCCGGGCCAATTCTGCAGCCTTTTTATTTGCATAGTAGTTGTATGCTGAAGCGTGGGCTACCCCTCCACTGTTATATTGCAAGGCATCACTGGCCCAAATGCTGGCATAAGCATTATAGAGTCCATCTCCATCAGGATCAAAATTTCTTTTCTCCCAATTCAAATGGCGGAGTATGGATGGCCAAACCTCAAGCAGGTAAACCTTGTCCCCGGTCCAATCAAAATGCCGGATCAACTGATCAAAGAAGACCTGGTTCATATCATAATGGTGTGGAGCAGATGGTTCTCCGGGGCGGCGACTGATGTAGCCACGGTTAAAAATAGATTTGCCCTTCACCTCCATTTGTCTGGCTAAATGTTTTGCGGTATCAGGATCATTTCTGGTTCCTCCTGGCTCCAGGTATTGGGATTCAAGGTAACCATTAAAATGGGTTTTTGCCCGTTCATGCCAGCCCATCCAGTCAGCCACATAAGCTCCTCTCCATCCTGGCAAAGGCATTCTCCAGGCCACGGCACCATGCACATAGGCAGGTTCATCATAAATCGCATCGGCAGCAATACCCAATGCTCCTCCAACGGTATTGATATAAGGATCGGGGGTGTTAACTTTTATCCTGTTGGCCAAAACTTTTCTTTGCGTATCAGCCTGTTCAAATATTGGTTCCAGGTCCGCATATCCCATTGTTCCAAACCCTGGCCGGTAGATGGAAAAATATTCGGTATCAAAACCGAAAGGCATTTGGCCTAAGATCACCTCAGCTTCACCTTTTCCTTCCTTCAAAAGATTTGAAATACTATAAAGATGCTCGGGATTGGCCAATTTCAAACTTGCATTTTCTGGAAAAACACCCAGCATTTTAGATCTGCCTTCTTCATTTTCCTCTCCATAAAGGAGTTCAAAACGGTTATCCCCAGCTATTTGGATATCATTCCCCATGCTTTTTTCTTCGGTGAGATAAAAAACAGATGGTGGATCTGCACCCAAATCACCCATACGACTAAACCGCTTTCCAGTCACCCCACCATACAGCCAAAGCAAATTAACCGACTCAGGAACACCCTGCTCTTCAACTTTAAAAATCGCGCCTTCCCTTTCACGGAGGGGCATAACGGTAATTTCTATTTTACCACTTCCCAAAATTGGATCGGCAATGACATAATGCATTTTTCCGGATTGGTACCGGGATTCAATATGGACTGCATCTTCCAACCATTTGGCATTGTTCTCTTTTTGAATGCCAAAACGGAAATTGCCTCCCATACCAGGAAGGTAAAAGGAAAATTCAGGCAGGTCACCTGCTTCGGTTCTAAAGTCAGAATGGTAGCCATACAAAGCCCGGTTAAATTTCCGGTCACCATTGACGATGACAAAATCTTTTCCATCGGGAGTATAGCGAACTTCCCTTGGCTGATCATGCCAGTATTCCTGGGCTTGAGCCGGTCCCTGAACAGTAAATAAAAGCCCGAGGGCCAAAACTGATAATCGAATTTGATTTTTGGTAATCGAAAACATTTGAGTTGGCTTAAGAATCAATTTTAAAGACAAATGAACTGGAGGTCATGTATTCCCCTCCCTGACTGGCCAGAAACAGGTATTCCGGCTTTCCATCTTCGAATAAAATTTGTGGCCTTTCAAACCGGCCATACTTAGAAAGGTGACCTGGCTTGGGAGGTTGTTTGAAATAATAGTCGGTTTCAAAATAAGCTATTTGGGGATCTTCAGAAAAATGAATCCCATCCTCTGATTCCAGATACAATCCGTATTGATGGTTATAAATCCCCATATCCCGTATCAACATGCGGAATTTCCCATTTTCATGCCAGACAAAACCATCTTCTGCCTGAATATTATTTCCCCTACCGGAATAATCGATGATGGGGTTCCCTTCATATTTTTTATATGGGCCTTCAGGATGATCAGCTATTGCCAGACCATATTTCCGGTTTCCACGGATTTTGGGGTCCGTATAATTTTCATATTCGTAAGTATTCCAGGACTTGTAATAAAGAAAACAACGTCCGTCTGGATGCTTGACAAAGGAAGGGTTTGTGGTGCAATGATCATCCCAGCTTCCTTCCGAACCTGCTTCCAACAAAGGTCCATCCGGCCTTTTCCATGGGCCATTTAAGGAATCAGATACTGCCAGCCCAATTCTTTTGGTATTGGTTCTCCGGTTGCTATTACCCATATAAAAGAGGTAATACTTTCCATCAATCTCCTGGATATGGGGATTATGGCAGGTAGTTGCATCCCAATGATCTCCTCCCCGGGGGGCAAAAATGGTTCCCTGATGGGTGAAAGGGCCTTCTGGCTTATCGGCAATTGCATGAGCTATTTCAGATTTATGGATCCATCCTCCCATGCCATATTTTTCCGGCCAACGGGAATAAAAAACATGGACCTTTCCATCCTTTTCATAAATGGGACTGGTGCCCCAAACGTAATATCCTTCGGTTTCTAATATCCTGTTTAGTGGTTTCAGACTTTTGGCAAATTCCGAAACTTTATCATTTCCATCTCCTATTTTCCAATTTAAAGGCAATTGACATATAAAGGGAAAGGCTGCCGAGTAAGCAATAAAGGATCTTCGGTTCATCGTTGGTTATTATCTGTGGGTTATCAATTAATGAATAACGGAAAAGCAAATTCCTTTTATTTGTGGGCCATTTGCTTTTTATCATTTATCAGTCCATTAATATAAGTTTCCAAAGCGGTATATCCATCCTTCTTTATACTGTTTCCATCATCGGCATCTTTTGGATTTAAACCATGGTTTTTTTCCCAGCTATCCGGAATCCCATCACCATCCTTGTCTTTTGGGGCATTTCCACCTTTGACTTTTCCGGGTCCATTCATAGGAAGGTCCATTTCATCATGAATGGTCTTTCCTTGGGTTCCTAAAGATTTTAAATCATTGATTAAAAATTCATCCACTTCATCCCGGTGCAGGGAGGCTCCTACTCTATTCAGGGCCTGGTAATAAGCTGCCTCAGGTGAAATGATGGTTACTTCAGGATAATCAAATGGCATTTCCATCCAGGTTACTGGTTCATAAACCTCTTTTTCCACTAAAGCACCATCAAGTTTTCCATTTTTATTCCCATCAAACAAATTGTTGGCAGCATAAATATGGAAATTCTCATTGGAGCGATTAAAAGGCTGGGTATCCCCAGATTCAGGGCCTGCGATAAAATAATTGTTTTGAACATTGGCATAGGACATCCTTGCCGACCCTCCACCCTGGATATAACCGGTAACAGCATAGTTATAGACCACATTGTTGACATATTGGTTGACGCCTTTCACTTTTGGATTCCTGGTGTGATTGTTGATCCAAAGGCAGTTCAAAATAGAAACTCCTCCACTAGGCTGTATCAATCCCCCGTGGAATGGGTTTGAAGGCCTTGCCCAATGATGGAATGTTGAAGAGTCACATCTCTCACATCACAATTCAGGTCGAATGTGCCATCCCTGCCCCATGTCACGGAGACATAGTCAAAGATCATATCATGTCCCTCTGCAATTCCGATGGCATCACCGCCTTTATCGCCTACTTTTCCCATTCTTACCCGGATATAACGGGTTATGGTATTATTGGCATTGGAAAAAGAAAGGCCATTTCCATAAATGGTAATTCCCCCTTCCGGGCAGTTTGGCCAGCTATGGTAATATTTTTCGATACCACAATCCTGGAATTGATCCTGATAACACCTCCCACTTCAAAAATTACAGTCCTATTTGGTTGGCTGACGGCATCCCGGAAAGAACCAAGTCCTTCATCATTGAGGTTAGTTACTTTGTACACTTCCCCTCCACGGCCTCCGGTGGCATACCTTCCAAATCCTTCTGCCCCTGGAAAGGCCAGTTGTTGGGCAAACAAGTAAGAGGAGGTAAATATTAGGATGATTGAAAGCAGTAGTTTTTTAATATTCATGGCTTTATTCTTTGGAACATTAACTTTCACTAACAAGAGCGCTCTTTTATAGAGATGAAAATAGATTTTTATGGTCATTCCGACGACCTGATAATTATTAAGGGGACAAAACCTCCGAAAAGCAGACAATTTGACCGTTAGGGACCTAGACAACAAAATCCTTTATCAAGGGGAGGAAGCAATCTCCTCTTAAAAAAAGAGACTGTCCCTCGCCTAAAAGAAGCGGATCGCCGTGACGTTTTACCTTATCAATCCGAAGATCCTAAAAAAAGACAAAACCGGGGCATTATCACACCCCGATTCTGTACTATTTAGCAAACCCCTTGTCTTAATTATTTTTATTAAGGTAATAATCGATGAAACAGTTTTCTGGTTGCATCAACATACTTCGAATGCTTTCCTTTTTACCTTCTGGATATTTTGCACTTACCCGGTCAGCCACCTTCCAGGAAAAGGGAAAACTCTCCCCTAGTTTCCAAAAGCTCCCCGGCATTTCCTTTGAGCCACTCTGGCCTCTGGTAATGCTCTTCCCAGCCTACTTCCCGGCATGCGCCCAGCAGAAAATAGACTGAAAAGAAGTAAATCAACTTTTTAGTCATTTTGTTTTGGTTTTTGTTAATTATGGGTTTTGATTTTTTCGCTCCTAGTAATTCTCAGAGAAACAATCAGTTATTAAATAATTTAAAAACTACACTTATTGGTTTTTTATTTTTCCAAATAGCTCTTTAGCGAAATATTAGTTGTAAGGTAATGAGGTGGTGAATTTTAACTGATCTGTACTGGTCTGTTACGACCACACAGAACGGGTAAGTTTGTATTTTTCATTTATTTTATTTAATTATAGTAAGTATTATATTTGCCAATTTACATATTATTTTTGCCAAATTAACTCAGGTAATATTGTGACTATGAAACATGGATATCTACGGGTATTTTTTAATAAAATACCAATTCACCATTCCACTAATATTTTTGAGCTATTGATTTGAATTACTACCCAAGAATTTGACGAATTGATATTTAGGGTTGATAAATGTAAGACCAAAGTAAAAATCAGGTCCAGATAATATGATGTAAACCAATGGGTTAAAAATAAAAAAATGTATGGAGCCAATTGTCAATGGGCCACTTTATATATACAGGGGAACCCACTTTTTTCCTGCCTTTAAAGAAGGGAATAAGAAGTGACATTTTTTCTCCCTTAAACCCCGGTTAATTTCCCAACATATTACTTATTGTTGAAAAATTGATTTGTTCCCCCAGTTTTTCAAGTTGGTCCAAATAAGTATAAACTAACCCTAATATTGCATTAGAGATGGTCGGGGAGCTTGATAGAAAAAAATTATGCTAATAAAAAAGTCTCCATGAGAAAACTCATGGAGACTTTTAATAATAAAATTATCGGATTACCTATTCCCTGGTCAACAGGAAAATATTAGGAAAGGAATTCATAAAACAGGAATATTCATTCTAAATAAATTCGGACTATCCTGTCTTTGGGTTATGTAGATTCTGGAAAACATGCCTGACGGCAGTTTGAAGATCCCGTTCTTTAATTTAGAAATTGCTCGCTTAATAGCGCTTATTTTTTTAAACAATTAAATTGATTAGTGATGTTGTTCACCTCTTTTTTTTCTTTTTAAGCTATCCGCTGGGTAATTAGATTTTAGGTAGGACATTTGTTCCTTAGCCCAAGTAATCAAGCTGGTCTTTTCCTTGTCAGAAAGGCTAGCCTCCGGATGCAATCCCAAGTAGGTATAAGATTCCAAGGGCATTTCATTTTCTTCGATCACTTCCACAATTTCTTCAAATTGATGGTTTTGATCGGCAATGGACAAATTGGTGAATTCTGAGAAGTTTAAATGCTCTTTTCCTTCTTCAACATGACCATTTAACCACCAGCCAACTGGTTGGACATGGGCATAAAAAGGATAATTTGTCTGGTTAGAATGACAATCATTACAAGCATTTTCCAGAATATGACTTACCTCATCAGAAATGGCATACTTAGTGGAAATATTTGCTTTTTGATCATTAGATTCATTTTTATCGGGCTGAAAAAACTGAATAATAATAAGTACGATGACTAATCCAGTTACAATTTTTTTAAGCATGGGACTATTGGTTTCTGGTTTTTAATTGACCTAAATGAAACCTCAAAGATAATGAATGAGATGGTTAAATGACATCCCTTGCCCTTTAGTTTTTTTAAATGGAAAAAACAGCCCATCAAAATAAAAAAATGCAAGACCAGTGGAAAGATGGTACAAGGTCTTGCATTTTAAAACGCCTATTAATTCCAACCTGCGAAGCAAGTTGGAAATATTGACACCGATTATTCCACTTTAAATATTTCCCTTCGCCCCCCTTTTACCAATTCCATGTATCCCTCCATAGCTTTTTCCATTTCAGGGTTTCTTTCCCTTGCCATGTCAAAATATAATTTTAAATCTTCCACCTCAATTTCCAGGACCACAGTCCAGTAAGTGGAAACGGTGTCGGTCATTATCCGGACTTTAAAACCAGATTGCTTAAAAGATTCGAATGATTTTTTAAATTTTTTCACCAACTCTTTGGCCTTCCCTGGCTTGGTGTTGAAAATATCTCTTACAACATACATAATGGAAAAACTTAATCTTGAACAATAAACTTCAAAATGATTTCATGGATTGGCATCCATGCTTTAGAAATCACTTTAATTTCCAAAAAGTGATTTACCGGCTTCATCCCCTTATGGCAAAAGGGAAAAATAAATAGAATAAAGGCAGTGGGTTGGTAATTTATGTGGACGAAAGTAAAGAGGAATTAGTTGTTAATGGAACCTGTTTTTTTTTGATATTACCCCAGTACCCCTATCCCCTCCAGTTGACATTTCAATGCAAGGAAGTAAGTGAGTTAAATTGTCCCTCCTAAGACGTAAAAGAATACTAAGATTTCTTTTGCTTAAACTTAGCACCTTCAGCGTCTCACCGGGATTTTTTTTAGCTTAATTACATTGGTTTACACTAAGTAAGGGTATTGAATTAATTAAAATCATCTTCATCCAAATCTCCTTCACCTGGTGCTCCCAAATCAAACATGCTACTGAAAAGGTCTTTAAACTGCATTCCAGTATCCAGCAGTTTTTTACTCAATTGGCTATATTCGGCCAGACCATGGAGGACAAATTCCATATAAAATTCCTTTTCTTGATCCGGTAGTTTTTTGACAAAATTGGTGGTTATTTTTTCAAGGCCAGGGACCATATGCAAGGTCTTTTTATACTCCTTATCACTTTGGGAAGCAAGAATATCTAAATGATTCCCTTCTCCAAACCAAGAAAGTGGTAAAACATAAGGGTTGCCTTCTTTGTCCTTTTTCTTTTGCTCCGGGGTAGGAAAATATTCTGCAAAAAGGGTCCTGACAGCTTTTCCAATCAGGTTATAGGCAACAAGACCTGCCCCTTCCTGTTCTCCTTCATAAACCAACTCCACCTTACCTGTAATGGCAGGGATGATACCTATAAGATCTGCTATCCGAACTACAGTTTGCTTCTCATTATTCAGGTAAATTCTTCTTTCAGCGGCAGAAAGCAAATTTTCGAAAGCAGTAATGGTCAACCTTGCGGACACTCCACTTTTTTCATCCACATATTCACTGTGCCGGGCCTCTATGGCCACTTGCTCAATCAGGTCTTTCATTAGTTCTGGAATATAGATTTGTTCCAGAGGTTTGCCTTCCACCTTTGCCTCCTGTGCAGTGATATGTTTCCCTATTTCTATGGTTTTTGGATAGTGGGTAATGATTTGGGATTCTATCCGGTCTTTTAGCGGGGTAACTATGCTTCCCCGGTTGGTATAATCCTCAGGGTTGGCAGTAAAGACAAATTGGATGTCCAGGGGTAATCTCAATTTAAATCCTCGGATCTGAATATCCCCTTCCTGGAGAATATTAAACAAAGCCACTTGAATCCTCGCTTGAAGATCCGGTAATTCATTGATCACAAAAATAGAACGGTGCGATCGGGGAACCAATCCATAATGGATAACGCGTTCATCACTATAGGACAATTTCAAGGTAGCCGCCTTAATGGGATCCACATCCCCAATCAAGTCGGCTACTGAGACATCCGGAGTAGCCAATTTTTCGGTATACCGATCATCCCGGTGCCACCAGATAACAGGTGTATCGTCTCCTTTTTCTGTTATTAATGATTTGGCAAAGGCAGTCAATGGCTGCATGGGATCATCATTCAATTCGGATCCTTCCACCACAGGGACATATTCATCCAACAAGAGGGTCATCATTCTGGCAATACGGGTTTTGGCCTGCCCCCTAAGGCCAAGAAAGTTTATATTATGACGCGAAAGAATGGCCCGTTCAATGTCTGGGATCACTGTATCCTCAAAGCCCCAAATCCCCTCGAAGACATTTTCTTTCGACTTGATCTTTCGAATGAGATTTTGCCTGAGTTCCTCTTTTATGGATTGAGGTTGGTAACCAGAGGATTTCAGTTCACCCAAAGTTTTAATTTTCAATAATTCTTTAGGCTTCAATTGCTGGTATGTCATGCTCAAAAGCGTTTAGTTCTGTTTCTTCTATAATCTTCAAAAATCAAATGGCCAAGCCCTTTTAGGCCGCTGTAATAGGCGTTACCATTATTGGCTTTGGTAAATTCCCGGACAAATTCTTTCAGATAAGGGTCCGAAGCAATCATAAAGGTGGTGACTGGAATTTTAATTTTCCGACATTGGGCAGCCAGTTTTAAGGTTTCCTTCATGATCTTGCTGTCAATGCCAAAGCTGTTTTTGTAATATTTAATACCCACCTTAAGACAGGTAGGTTTTCCATCAGTTATCATAAAGATCTGTTTGTTAGGATTTTTCCTCCTCCTCAAAAGATCCATTGCCAACTCCAAACCAGCCACTGTATTGGTGTGGTAGGGACCTACCTGAAGATAAGGCAAATCTTTGATATCTATTTGCCAGGCATCATTACCAAACACAATGATATCCAAAGTGTCCTTGGGATATCGGGTTTTGATCAATTCGGCCAAAGCCATGGCCACCTTTTTTGCAGGGGTAATCCGGTCTTCCCCATAGAGAATCATGGAGTGGGAAATATCAATCATCAGTACCGTACTGGTCTGGGTCCGGTATTCATTTTCGGTCACCTCCAGGTCATCTTCGGTAAGCAGAAAATCTCCCGAAAAACCATGGTTCACCTGGGCATTTCGCAAGGAATCGGTCAGGGCAATCTGTTCCATATTGTCCCCAAACTCGAATGGCCGCCGGTCTGTGCCCCTTTCCTCTCCCTGTCCGCTATGGGTGGTTCGGTGTTGGCCGCCTTTCCCCCTTTTGAGTTTACCAAATATTTCCTCCAAAGCCCTTTTCCGAATGGACTGTTCCGATTTCCCGGTGATTTTAAACGCTCCCTTTTGGTTCTCCTCGGTCAGATAACCTTTATCCTTCAAATCATCTATAAAATCTCCAATTCCATATCCTGGGTTGGTAAGACCATACCGATTATCAAGGTTGGTAAGCCAACTTAACGCTTCAGCCACGTCTCCTCCGGTCATGGTAACTAACTGCAGGAAAATCTCCAACAGGTTTTCGAAGGTATTTTTTTCCGGATCTTTTTGCGGGGTAAACTGTGTAAATCTAAATCCTTTCATACAAATGAAATAACAAGAATGAAGCTTGGGTAGTTTAGAAAACGATCGAATTTTAATTGAGATATTTCCAGTATCAATTCATTCGTATTTCCAATCATTCTTTTTAATTTACGAAGATTGAGGCTTTATACAAGGAGCCAAACCTTTCCCAGTGTTAGATTTTCAAAAATGCCATTTACAAAAAAAGGGAAGTTTGTTAAATTTGAATAACATCACATTGTCATAAAGATGAATAAGACCATCAAAATAACCGGAAAGGTACAAGGCGTATTTTTTAGAAAGAGTACTCAGGACAAGGCCATTGAATTGGGCGTAAAAGGATGGGTGAAAAATGAAGCCGATGGCAGTGTTCTCACGGAAATCGAGGGTTCCTCAGAACAGCTTCATGCAATGGAAAAATGGCTAAAATCCGGCCCGGACAGGGCAGTTGTAGAAAACCTGGAAGTCCTGAAAGAAGGGGAAAGTAAAGGTTATAGGGAGTTTGAGTTTAAATATTAGAGGAGATAAGCACATGGGCTTAATATAGGAAACGGGGTTTAGCCTTGAGTTTTTTATTTTAATTAGCCATTAAATACTCGGGGATTCGATGTTTTTTAATATTCTAATTGAAAGTCAATAGTTGAAACTACTCTTCCTATTTTTATTTCTGGCGTATTTTGATCTCCATCATCTATGGTTAATTAGCCTTGCAATTCTAATTTACCCACTTTAGAATCTGAGTCTCTAGTAAATTTTTCCGCAACCACCCTTGCATTTTTGGTAGCTTCTTCGATCATGGAAGGTTTTATGTCATTTAATCCAGTAAAAATATACTCTATGGGTCTCCAAGTATTTTTTGATTCCAGGACTATTCCTTTTGAAATAAGTTCAAGGGACTCAGAAATAGGTTTTTGAAGTCTTTCTATGTCATTGGTTCTAACGGTAAACTCTGATTTAGGTAAATACCTGAATTCGCTCCCTTGTTGATTAGAATTGGTAAATATTCCCTCGGGCATCGCTAATATTTGTACTCCCTATACTCAAGTCACTTTTGTCAAACCCTTGTTTGATGAAGAAATTATAGACCTCATCATTTTGTGACTCAAGCTCACGTTTCAACTGTTTGAAATTATTTCCTGGAAGTGTAATATTTATAGGCCAAACTGCTAAATCGGCTCTTACCCCACGCTCTGAAAGACCTTTTACTTGAACATACCTGCCATATTTTTTTCCGGTTTTATGCATATTACCCATCAGGTAATGCTTCAGTGCATTTAGTAATATTGAACCTGATAGGTTAGATAAAGCCAAAATGGAAAATGGTATTTATTAAGATTACTCCTTCTTAATACCATAATTTAGATGACAGGAAGGAGTTTGTCAATCAGCCCTTATGCGATTTTTAGCTTTAATTCCCCTTTTCTCTTGATGATTTTAAGTTCAAAAAATTCATTGATAAAACTTTTGCACCTGTTTTCAGCAAATTCGGCCCTGCTTTCTGAATCATATAAAACCGTCATCCTTAGCATGGTTTTAATATAGGATTCATGACATCCCAATTCCCTGACCCAAAGCACAAATTGTTCTTCCCAATCTTCCTGGTATTTTTCCAAATGGGACTTGCCGTCAAATAAAAATTCCAATTGATTGGAGCCAAATTTAAAACGGTATATTCCGGAAAGCTGTTGGTAAATAATGCTGATCCGATTTTTTGGAAAGGAAGTTGTCCGGACAATCTGACTATAAGTATTGTCCATTAAGCCCAAAGGGTTAAAAAACCGGGTATAAGAAGCTTTTAATTCTGAAACCATCACTTCAAGCAATCTCTCCTCCATGGAAGTTTGCGCCTGACGTAAAATATAATTCTTATCTAATGGGAATAATTTCTGGATCATGATGGCTTTCAAATGACGTTGCAAATTACAGTATTGTAGGTAAAATGAAAAGTAAAAAATCACCCATTTTATATTAGGAACATTAATGATGAAATGATAATCCAAAGAAAAAAGCCCGGCTGCAAAAAAGTACAACCGGGCTGATTTTTTGGGGGTTTTAGTTAACTACCGGTACCGGGTTTGATCGTTTGTCCAAAGAAAACAGCATTGAGAAAGAGTTTATTGGTACCAAACCAAAACGCCCTGAAGTTTGGATTGTCAATAAAACCAATCACCTTGCCCTTCCCTAGGGTATGAACTTGAACTACTGCCGTATTTTTCATTTGCTCCAGGTTTTGGTCATGAATATACCCACTGGCCAAAGGGTTTTGGTCATAAACCATGGGGTTGGCAAAAGGATTTTCGGAGGGCTTCAAAAACAGATTATTGTTTCTAAAAGAAAAAATCTCAGGTTCTGAATACCCATAACCTATAGGGTGGGTGTTGTCCAGCTTGGCTTTAAAAATTGCCCCACCTGTAACCCGGGCTCCTTTTTCCTGATCAAAGGACGCATAGCTCTTTTGCAAGGAACTATCAGTTTCGACTTCTTTCATAAATTTAAAATCAGCTATCCTAGGTTGATTAAGCCACTCCAGACTTTTACCAGTTGCAATCAAGGTCCCACCTGAATTGATCCAGGATTTAAGCCCTTTCATATCATCCAGTTCCCGGTAATTTCCTTTTGGAAGAATGATCACATTATAACGGTTAAGGTCAGCTTTGTCAAAGCGGTCAATTGGTAGAAGGGTAATGGGCATTTCCATTCTTTGGTCCAATAAATGCCAAATTTCTCCCGCCTGTGTAGCGGAAATGCCTTCACCGACCAATAGGGCAACTTTAGGTTTTTTGATGACTTCCATTTTAGGAGAACCCAAATCGATTCCGCTTGTGTTGCCAGTTTTTAAGCTATAGATGACCACTCCAGTTTCCCGGGCAGCTTCCTGCAGGTCTAGGAAAAATTCCTGGTCGCTGGCAGCTTTTTGCCCTTTTCTAACTAAAATGCTACCCCGCATGAACCGGGTTTCAGGATCCGTTTCAAAGGGAAAATGGCTGACCTGGACTTGATAACCTTTTTCCATTAACTGGTAAACCGCTTTAGGGGAGTAATATTCTTTCCATTCAAAAGCATAAGCATAAGCCCCGGGACTTCCTACTACCCTGCCTCTGGGAAGATTAAGAGGGCGAATGACTTCCTCAACGCTGGCCAAATTCAGAATTCTACTGTTCAATGCCATAGATTCAAGGTTAAAAGCCATAGGTAGTGTCCAAGCCGAAACATCATAAAACAAACTATCCTGAAATTCTGTCCTCTCCTCAAACATCCCTTTTACCAATCTGTACTGGCCCTGGTCCAAAGGAACAATAAATGCCTGATCCGCTTTAAACTCCACATTGTTGATGGTAATATCTTCCTTTAAACTGAAAAGTTGGACTTTATGCCTTTGGATCAATTGGGCCAAGTGAAAAGACCTTCCTTTGTCATCTTTGGAGCCAAAGATATAGGCTTTATTGGCATCCGCATTGGCATCGGTAGCGGCATCGATATAAAAATCCCGCATATATTCATTCAATTCCACCCGCATGTCCCTCGCTGCCTCAAAGGAGGAAAGGGAAACTGTAAATTGGTTTCTTATGGCAAAAGGAAACGACAAGGGACCATGAATGCTTTCCTGCAAATGCCCTCTGGCCGATGCTTGCTCAAACAGGATTCCAATGGCACCCTGGACATCCGGGTAAGTCGAGCCTTTTCCATAGTAAAAGTCATCAAAACTTTCCTCGCTATAATACAAGGAACCAATTTGATCCAAATACCTGACGTGGTATTGGGCTATTTTTTTGGTCAATTCAATGTTCTTCCTGGGCGTCAAAGGGTGGTTCCTGCTGGGAATCCCCGGTTGGAAAAAGAAGGTTTTATTGGTGCCCATTTCATGAAAATCTAGCACCAGGTTAGGTTTCCAATCCTGAATCATGGCTATTCTAGCCTGAGATTCAGGGTGTTGAACCGGTAACCAATCCCTGTTGAGGTCAAACCAATAGTGATTGGTTCTTCCCTTTGGCCAAGGCTCGTTCAATTCCCGGTTTAAGGGGTCACCATTCATGTTTTTACTTTTGTTGGCATTGACCCAAGAGGCAAACCGATTGATCCCATCGGGATTAAGGGTGGGCTCCATCAAGATGACCATGTTCTTTAGATCATCCTCGATTTCCTCAGCTGCAGCAAAATGGTAAGCAGCCAATAGGGAAGCATTCACTCCGCTGGCCTCATCGCCATGGATTGAATAGCCCATATAAGCTACCACAGGCATATTTTGTATAATCATATTTTCGGACTGCCCAGGGTCCCTAAGCAGGCTTCTTTGGGATTTTATCTCTTCCAACCGGCCCATGTTATCCGGATGGGTGATTGTAACCCAAAAAAGTGGACGACTTTCGTAAGTCCTTCCAATAGTCTCCAACTTCACCCTTTCAGATTTTTCCGAAAGGATTTTCATATACCTATAAACCTGTTCCGGACTGGCATGCCATTCACCTATCTGAAAACCCAAAACTGATTCCGGGCTTGGGATTTCAGGATTATATTCAAATCCATCTTGGAGGTAATAATCCAGGCTGACCTGAGCACTGGCTTGGATAGCCAATAAAAAGAACCAAAGAGAAAATATCTTTTTCATCATAGCAATCAATTGTTTCCTCCCTTTAATAAAAGGAGCATTTAAAAGCTTAAAAAATTTGTATATTTCATTGGGTGTAAAATTAGGAGATTGATTTATACTTTTATCCCCATTTATCATACAAATTGAAAATTATGTTTGGACTTGGGGCCATTGGCCTTATCATATATGTTTTCACCATCTTTGATGTGATCAGAAGCAGATTCCACAGGGACACTGATAAGATTGTTTGGATTTTGGTGGTGATTTTGCTACCATTATTGGGTACTGTTTTATGGTTTGTTATTGGAAGAGGAAAATATAACCTATGACCCATTTTGGTATAAATGGATTACTTTTTTCCATAAATATCCATTAAGGCCTCGTTCAAATCCACATGTTTAAACTTAAACCCTGCACTAATAATTTTGTCAGGAGAAATATGATTTCCACCAAGCACCACTCCAGCCAATTCACCCAAAAACAATTTCAACGCAAACCCAGGAACCGGTAGGGGAATGAAAGGCTTCCCCTTTATTCTGGAGGCTACTTGAGTAAAAGCTTTATTGGAAGCGGGGCTGGATGTAGCTGCATTATAACAACCTGAAACATTCTTTTCCTCTAATGCAAACTGATACAAATTGACCAGGTCCTGAATATGGATCCAACTCATTATTTGGTTTCCGGACCCAACAGGAGCAGTAATTGGAGGTTTTAGAATTTCTTCTAATGCCCCACCGTCTCTATCCAATACTATGCCAGTTCTCAAGCACACTGTCCTTGCCCCCAACTTTTCAAATTGAAGAATAGTTTCCTCCCATTTTTTAGCCACCTGGGCCAAAAAGTCGTTACCAGCCGGACTATCTTCATTGAGAATTTGGTAGCCGTTGTCCAACCCATAATAATTGGCACCACTAGCAGAAACCACCACCTCCGGTCTTTTTTCCATGGCCCTAAAATGGTCAAAAAGCAACTGGGCAGTATCAACCCTGCTATCCAAAATTTGTTTTTTCCTAGCAGGTGTCCACCTTTTTTCTGCAACCCCTGCACCTGCCAAATGAACTATGGCATCGCACCATTCAAGGGCTTTTTGGTCCACTTTTTTTTCCGTTATATCCCAAAAAAATGATTTATGGGAGTTTTGGTCTGGAGTTCTACTTAGCCACGCCACTTGATATTGGTTTGACTCCAGTTGTTTGGTGAGTTTTTGACCTATCATTCCAGATCCACCTGTAATCAGTATATTTTTCATATTCCCTTTTTTGCTTTAAACTAATTCCATAGATATAAGTTAAGAAAAATACTATATATTTGCCCCCAGGTGATGGGGTACCACCTTTAACCGCCCTGATTTTTCAGTGCTGATGACTCCTGTTTCAACTTCAAATAAAAATTAATTTGGTCATCAATATGTTGGAGAAGATACGGGAACTCATTCATTTCAAAAAATTTTTAAAACTTGAATTTTCACCTAGTGTTTTATACACCCTCAAATGGCTGATTCTAGCCACCTTAATTGGATTATTGATCGGAAGTGCTTCAGCTTTCTTTTTGATTGGCTTGAAATGGGCCACTGATTACCGTGAAGACCACCTTTACCTGATTGCCCTCTTGCCCCTTGGGGGCTTGCTCATTGGCTGGGTATATCATCGATTCGGGGAATCAGTAGTTAAAGGAAACAACCAACTATTGGATGAATTTTACAGACCCCTCAACCCGATTCCATTAAGAATGGCCCCCCTGGTGCTTTTTGGAACCATAGCCACCCATTTGTTTGGTGGATCCGCAGGACGTGAGGGGACAGCAGTGCAGATGGGCGGTGCAATTGCCGATCAATTCACAAAATGGTTTAGGCTAAAAAGGCATGATAGGAAAACCGTTATCACCCTTGGTGTGGCTGCTGGTTTTGCCTCCGTATTTGGTACCCCATTGGCGGGAGCCATCTTTGCATTGGAATGGCTGATTGTGGGTAGAGTAAGATATGAAGCTATTTTACCCGCCTTTTTAGGTGCTTATGTGGCTGATTATGCTTGTGAAGGAATTTGGGCAGTGCATCACACCCCTTATCATATCCCCATTATTCCAGAATTGAGCCTGGAAAATGTTTTTTGGATTATTCCCGCAGGGATCGGTTTTGGACTAGCTGGACGGTTATTTGCCAAGGCCACCCATTTTTGGGCGGCAATATTCAACCACCAGGTCAAGTACCCACCATTAAGGCCATTTATCGGAGGCATCCTCGTGGCTTTATTGGTGTATCTGGTTGGGACTACAAAATATATTGGTTTGGGAGTACCCACCATTGTTGAGGCTTTTTCTTCAGACCTTCCCTGGTATGATTTTTTAGCCAAGATAGGTTTTACCTCCCTGACCTTGGGAGCCGGGTTTAAAGGTGGAGAAGTAACTCCCTTGTTTTATACAGGGGCCACCTTGGGCAATATGATGTCCGGATTTATCCCTCTTCCCATGGCTTTGTTGGCAGGGATGGGGTTTGTAGGGGTTTTTTCAGGTGCCACCAATACCCCCTTATCCTGTACCCTGATGGGGATTGAACTTTTTGGAGCAGAATCTGGGGTTTATATGGGCTTGGCTTGCGTGGTGGCCTATTTATTTAGTGGTCATTCCGGAATTTATGGTTCACAGGTCATCGGGTCGCCTAAACACCGCTCTCTGATTAGGAGCAAGGGGAAAAGCCTAGGCAAGCTGAAATGAACCTCCCCAGAAAGACCACTAATAAATGAAGTAATTGTTTATCAAATTTTGTTGTGACTTTGGGTTTGTCAATCGAAAGAAGAGATTTTATGACTTATAAAGATCCCCTATCAATAAAACTAAAGATATTAGGAACAACCTCCTGTTTATCCTTTTTGATCATATAAGCAGCAGATTCACCCATCAATTCAAAATCGGTGGAAAAAACCGTTATATCAAAGAGTTCCTTCAATGGGGTATCATTATAAGAAACAACCCCAATGTCGGTCCCAATCTGCAAGCGCAAATCCCGGGTTTGCTGCACTAAGCTTACCAAATCATTTTCATCAATGAGGATATAGGCATCCCTAGGCTGCAATTCCATTTCCGGATAAATCTTGTCCAACACCTCCCCATCAAATTTATGGGTGTTGCAAAAATTCAAAAACCCTTGCTTAATATCATTGGGATAGGGGTAAATGTTATTATCTGGAAAAACCAGGATTAACTTTTCATATTTCTTCAAGCGGTCTTTGCTTTCCTCCAATGCCCTATAAATATCCATTTTGAAATCCTGATAAATGCAGGCAACATCATCTCCCATTTCCGGGATATGATTATCCATTATCACCAATTTTTCCTTAGGAATATTTTTGAGGCAGGATATTACTTCTTCATCACAACTGGTATGCAGGGAATTTTCATCTTTAAAATGAGGCATGACCACAAAATGATCATAGGCACCTGCATTTTCTTCCAAAATATTGACCAGCAACTTAGGATCGCAATGGTAAATCCTCAAATCCACCTGGTGATCTGAGCCCATACTGTTGACAAAGGTATTGTAAATGGTCAGTTTGTAATTGCTCAGTTTGTTAAGGACAAAAAGTACCTTGCTATTAGTCGTATTAACGGTTTTGTTAACGTAAAAACCCTTGCTGACCACGGAAGTAATGATTTGCTTTTCCCTAAGTTGGTTGTATGCTCTTACGACCGTATCCCGGGAAAGATAATATTCTTCACTGATGTCATTAATAGAGGGTAGCTTGTCACCTACTTTAAGGTAACCTTTTTCAATACTGTGAATGATGGAATCAACAATCTGTTGATATTTAGGAATTCTGGATTCACTATCAATTTTCAATAAGGGGCAGCTAGCAACTAAAGTCATATTTTAAAAGGTTTGGTTAAAGATCCAATTGCCCAAAAATCAGGTGTTTCTTAAGAAGAAAAGACCCACAAAATATTTGAACAATAAAATTTGACAGTTGATAGCTTAGGGTTAAATGGGTTTATCCTCAGCCCTCCATTGGTATTTGAATGAGCTGAATATTTTTTTATAGTAACCATCACGTTTTGATGGAAATTGTTTTGAATTAAGCTTTAAACAGAATAAAATCCTATTGCCGCCAATCCGTTTGCAATATAAAAATTGATTTTTTAAAAGCCATAAGAAACTTTTCTTTTTACAAAAAACACAGGTGGGCTTTTTTGTAAAATTTGTATTTTAATCAATGTAAACTTATGTTTTACAATGAAATCTTGCGGTTTGTTTTGCTCTAATTAAAGTTTTCAGATGAAAAAATACAATTTAAATATTTTACCAAAACCCTTTAAAAATAGATTAAAATAATCCTTGGATCCATTTATGGCTCAAATCCAACCATTGATATGCATTACCTGTTTTATCTTTATCTCCCTTGCCATATCCATGGCCTCCCTTTTCATAGAGGTGAAGTTCTGTTTTTACCCCCATTTGGTTCAAAGCTTTTGCATAACGGATGGAGTTATCCGGGAGAACAGCTGTATCATCCCAGGAATGAACCAGAAAAGCGGGAGGAGTTTCTGGACCTACCTGCATTTCATTAGAAAAATAAGTTTCCCACTGGGTATTCAATTTATCCCCTAAAAGACTCTTTCTGGACCCTTGATGAGTAACAGAAGTATCCATGCTAACTACAGGATATATCAAAATGCTAAAATTGGGCTGAGTACTGATTTTTTTTCCTGCACCAGGTTCACCATGAACAGAAACAGAAGAAGCCAAATGACCTCCTGCAGAAAAGCCCAACACCCCTACTTTTTCAGGATCAATATTCCAATTTTCTGCATTTTCACGAATATATTTTAGGCCGGCTTTTGCATCCATTAATGGGACTTCCCATGGCTTTTCCAACAACTCCTTTTCAGGAAGTCTGTATTTTAAAACCACAGCTGTATATCCTCGCTGTTGATACCACTGAGCGATTTCATGCCCTTCATGCTCAATGGCTAAAATTTGATAACCCCCTCCAGGACAAATCATAATGGCCATGCCATTTGATTTTTCATCTTCAGCCCTGTAAATGGTCAATTCGGGGATGGATACCCGGTCAACTCTTCCCCCATGCCCCATTACGTCTTTAGGAAGCATTTTTTTGGTCAATGGGGCTTCTCCTTTGTATAAAGGGACAGTTTTTCTTTGGGAATAGGATAAAAATGAAATACTGATTAATAGGCTTAGGAGAAATATTCCTCTTGTATTCATAGGTCAATTGGGTTAAAAAAAAGAAATCTTCCCAAAAGGTAATAGCTCCAAAAACTTTTTCCAAGAACTACTCCATTTAGGGAAGATTCTAAATATAGCTTAAGCTGGTGTTTCCTCTTCTTTTTTATTCATCCATCTGGGTGCGGTGACAAACCAAACTACCGTACCGATAAACATCAAAATTTTACATTGGTCGGCTGTGATAACTTCCTTGAAAACAAAAAAGGAAGGTAACAGGGTCATCAACAAACCTAACAGGGAAAGTATTTTAATTATGGTTTTCATGGGAACAATGGTCTTTTATTCAGGAAATCTGGACTTCTTTTTTTGATTCTTGGTTGGAACTGGCAGTCTGCAAGCCAGGTTTTTGGAAAATTTTGCTGGCGACAATGTAAACCACCACTGCCACAAACCATCCCGGCAAGCCAAGGAAGAAAATATCAACTCCTGCTCCTAAGTTCAAGGCCAAACAAAAAGCCAGAGTAACTGCCCAGGTTAGCCCCACTGCACTGTTGAAAGACCGGTTGCTCACCTCGGCATAATTTCTTTTCAAACCGAACTTTTCAAGTCCATAAACATCAATGAAGATTACTGCTCCCAGGGGCATAAGGATCAAGCCATAAAGGGCAACAAATTCAGAAAGCTTCATTACCAGGGCAGGAAAACACGCGGCAAGAGTGGTAAATCCTCCAACAACCAAGGTTACTTTCCAAGTCTTCCATTTTGGATTGATGGACTGGATGGCCAAACCAGCCCTATATAAGGTTGGATTGGCAGTGGTCCATCCTGCAATTATCACACAGATGGCACCTGCAATTCCCACGGCACCGTAGGCAATAGGTCCTGGGGCGAAAGTTGTACTATTGTTAGATTCTAATAAAAAGAGGGAATAAAGGATTCCGGATGCCATCCAGGCGACGTAGTGCCCGAGAAAAACCCCTGTTGCCGTTGTAAATCCAGCTGTCCATTTTTTTGCATATCTCATTATGGACATATCTGCCATACCTATGTGCATGGCCATATTACAAAACCAGGCAAAGAACATAATATGCCAGAATGTATATTTGCTTTGCCCCTCCAAAGGAACCCCTGTCCATATGGTGCTTTCAGCAACTGGCCAAAAATCTCCGAAAGAAGTAACGCCCAGTCTAGGCAAGACAGCAAAAGCTGCCGCTATAAATACCATAATCATCCATGGAGCAGCCACATTGGCAAATTTGGTAACCTGTTCGAAACCAAACATAGCAACTAATGTAGTAATAGTACCTACCGCCAAAACGGTCACCACCCAGCCCAAACTGTTAGGGTACAAATCGGTCAGGGAGGGCATGGTCATGTCAAAAGGGATACCCACAGCTGTTGCCGAAACGGCAATCATGGCCCCTGCCAGGAAACAGAACAACATGGCATTGACCACATTATAAACCAAGGTAAATTTACTTCCTGCAATTTTTTCAAGTTGGTAATATAAAGTGATCCGTGTTTTCACGGATATTTTCGCGGTCAAAAAAGCCCAGCTTAAAACTGCAAGGATATTGCCAATCAACAACCCAGTGACCATATCAATGGCACTAGCCCCATGGGCAACAAATAGTGGCCCTAAAACAAATTCAGTACCCGCAGTATGTTCTCCTGCATAGGTACCAATAAAATTTTTCCAGCTTTTAAGTTTATTTTGGGGAATAGGCTGGCGTTCGTATTCATTGACAGACTCCAGCTTTTGTACTAAATTCTTTTTCTCCGACATGATGACTAATCGTATTTTGGGTAAACCTAAAAGTACAAGAAGGACACGGAAGATCTGTCCTGTACTATACTGATAAATAGGTTGTGTGGTGCTTTATATGGATCCTCTGTCAATAAAATTAAAGACGTTTTTGACCACTTCTTTTTTTCTTTTTTTGATCATATAAGCTGCCGTTTCCCCCATGACTTTAAAATCCGTGGAAACTACAGTAATACCTAAAAGTTCTTTGAGCGGGGTATCATTGTAGGAGATTACCCCAATATCTTCACCCAACTCATAATTTTCTTCCCTTACCTGCCTGATCAAATTGACAAGGTCATTTTCTTCAATAACTATATATGCGTCATGAGGCATGAGGTCCATTTCTGGGTATATGGTATTTAGGACTTCAAAGTCCATATCATATTCAACGCAATATTTTTTAAAGCCCTGCTTGATTTCCTGAGGGTAAGGATACAGGGAATCTTCCGGATACACTAGAATAAGCTTTTCATATTTTTGAAGTCGGGCAGAGCCCTCCTTTAAAGCCTTATAAATATCCATTTTGAAATCCTGGTAAATGGAAGCCACTTCATCCCCCAAGTCGGGCATATAATTATCCATAATGATTACCTTGTCAGGAGAAATCCTTTTAAGACAATCTATCACTTCCTCATTATAACTTTGGTGATGGGAATAATCATCTTTGAAATGAGGCATGATAACGTAATAATCATAAGCCCCGATATTCTCATTCAGTAAATTCAAAAGGGATTTTGGATCACAATGATAGATATTCAGGTCCACTTGCGCATTGGTCCCCAGGCTATTGACAAAAGAGTTATAAATCCGAAGTTTATAATTGCTCAATTTATTTAAAAGAAAAAGTATTTTGACCTGGGATTGGGACACATTTCTGGCCACGTAATAGCCTTTGCCTTTAACCGAAACGATGATTTTTTTCTTCTTGAGAAGGTTATAGGCCTTTTCGACTGTATCCCTGGACAGATAATATTCCTCACTGATTTCATTGATGGAAGGAATTTTCTCCCCAACATTTAGGCTTCCTTTTTCAATGTCCTCAATGATGGAATTGACAATCTGTTGATATTTTGGAATCCTAGATTCCGGATCAATGCGGATAACAGTCTGGATTTCGATCATTTGGGGTTTTGATTTTATTGCGCAATCGATTGTAATTTAACAATAACTTAAGGAATTTTGCAAGAACCGCTCCAATTTTCATTTTTCCTGCTCAATTCAGTTAAAAGATTGAAAAGGTAACTACCTATTTTTATTTTAATGCGTGCAGATTTATTGTTCTTAAATATAGGTTTATTTTATGATAATTGTTTTTCTTAAAATATAAGTTTGGGAGATGTTTTGATTTATTTTTCCAATAAAGAAAGGGGATAAAAAGGATAAAATTTCAATTATTAAAAAAACAGACCTTAATTTGAGCAATCGATTGCACATTTGGTTTTCGGTCGATTTTGTAAAAAAAATGACATTAGTCAAATAAAAGGCCAATTTACATTCCTTGCAGTGGAATCAATTGGCCTTTTGGTGTTTATAGGATTAGCCCTTTATTAAGGAACTTGAATATTATAACCTTTCAAGGTTACCGGACCTTCCAGACCGGAGGGCATCACCTCCCACCCTGAAGCATCAAAATCCTGATAATCTATATTGACAAAATTGATCTCATGGTAATTTCTCCAGGAAATCCCCTCTTGATCCATATATCGGATCCTGTTAGCCATTAGGTTGGCTACCTCTATTTGGATTTGATTTTCACCATTGTCCAAGTAATCGGTGACATCTAACTCGTAAGGAATGCTCCAGGCATAACCCGCCTCCTGGTTATTGATAATTACCTTAGCGGACTCATGGACTTTCCCAAGATAAAGGATGTATTTCTGGCCTTCTTTTTTATCCAGGGTAAATTGTGCCTTGTAAAGGCCCTGCCCTGAAAAATGTTCTGCTGCTTCATCCCCCAAAGCCGTCCAGGGTTTTATTTCCTTTAGTTCCTGTGACTCAAGAAGCATTGGTCCTCCACCAGTAAATTTCAGCGTCCATGGGCCTTCCAATTGAATGCTTGATGTCTTTTCTCCTCGGTAAGACCAGGGATTGATGGATACATCTGAAGAATGAAGCGCTTGCAAAATCAATGCCTCACCAGGCAACATCTGCACTTTGACCTGAGTTTTTCCATTTTGCACAGAACTTTGGGCTTGGCCGATTGCACCATCTTGAGGGTCCAACAGCATCACCCTGTCTGCTTCCATATTGAGTTCAATGGACTGATTGATCTCTTTTGGTGTGTGGTTGACCAGGAAGTAATACTTGTCCTGACCTGATGCCCTTCTGATAAACTTCAACCCAGTATCTGTAAGCGTTTCCCTTTCAATGCCTTCATTTTTGAGGCTGTTTTGGACCTGATCACTGAGGATGATTTTCCCCTTACCTACTTCCGCTATTTGCAGGTCATTAAATTCCAATTGTGACCAAAGTTGATCCAATTCATTTTGACGGGTGTTCACCTCATGAAATCCTGGAACTTGACCAGGTTTAGCTTGGAAAATCACTTTGGCACCATCCTGAGCCAGGTTAATTGCATTCCTTAGTGTGGTAACTGGCATATATTTCAACGAAGGGATGATCAATACCTTGGCAGAATTAGCCTGATCATGGGTTTTGATTCCCCCATTTTCAACCTTAGCACCTGCCAATAACTGATCAGAAGCAAAGTCTACCGAATACCCTTTTTCCATTAGCTCAGTAGATTGCTTGTAAAATTCCGTTGGATGCAGCCATTGATCAATATGATGGACAGAAATCATTTTAAACATATTCCCCTCCTCTGACCATACATCATAAACCGGCCAATACATGATAATTTCATTGTCGGGTTTCCCGGACTGGAGTACGGATTGACACCTCGCTATGTAGTTGTTAATACTTTCAAAATGAGGCCAAAGACTGTTGTGTTCATTCAGGTTAAGGGAAGCATAAAATAACCAACCTGGAAAGTCAATATCTTCTGGACTGTAAGTAACACCATGATAAAAAACATGGTTAATACCTGCCAGAAACGCTTGCTCCACCTCAGGTTTCATTTGGCTGAAGGAAGACTTAAAGTGTTCACCAAGCCAAGTAAAGGTTTCGCAAGAAATCAGGTCTTTTCCTGCCAAATGCCCTGCTGAGGATGCAAATTTGAGCATAATAGGGTCCGGGTCCACATTTCTGATATCCGCACTGTCCCTTCTAAGTCCAGGAATGGGGAAATAACTGGAACCAAAAGTTTCACATTCCGGAATATCAACTGCCGCATATAGATCTAAAAGATTTCCCGGAGAACCATGGGCTTGATTTTTGGTCTTCTTACCTCTGTTATGCGCCCATTCTGTCCAGTTTTTTGTAAAGTTTTCGAGCAATAGTTCATGGAGGGTCTCCCGGTAATCAGATTTGATGCGGGCCACTTTTTCGGAGGTCTCCTCACTTAACAACTCGGGGATATAAGGCTTTAGGTCATATCCCCTGCGACTTTGAAATTCTTCAAGGAAAGAAGCTGTAAAGTTGGCTCCATATACTTCAAAACTGTCATTATAAAAAGCCCTGATATCCGGAATGTTTCCTCCAAAGGCTTTTTCAAATTCAGAAAGATAATCCTCCACAGCCATTTTGGAATAGTGGTCCAGGGTATACCCTTTTCCACCAGGGGCAGCTCTTTTTACTTTTTGACCCGTTTTACCATTATAGATGGCCTTTATATTCCAGGAACCCTCCGTCTGCCAGATAAGCTGACCACCTTCTGACACCTCATCGGTAATCTCCATGACTTCTCCATTTTCTCCATATGCCATTACGGCCAATAACTGTGGAGAAAATTCTTCTCTGCTTTCGATATCCAGGTTCAAGTCTTTTTCAAAAGTACCTGGACCTACAAAATCATAATCTTTAACCACCAGTTTGGAGGCAGCATAGGCAGGTTCCACAAATGGACCACCAAAAGGCCAGCCAGTACCTTGGGTGAGATCAACGCCCATTCCAAGGCTATCTGCCACCTTTGTAGTAAAATGCAAATGTTCCAACCATGGGTCGGAAAGGAACTCAAGGTATCTTTCTTCAAAACCTTTGGCACCATAAATGGGGGCAATTTCCACTCCACCAAGGCCAGCATCTTCATAGGATTCCAATAAATGCCGGGTGTTTTTTTTGTCCACCGCATTTCCCATCCACCACCATCGGGTCCAGGGTTTGGCTTCCCTGGTGATTTCAGGCCAGGTTCCTGGCTTAATAGCAGAGGATTCCTGATCCTCCTGCTGGGACTGGCAGCCAAGGTTTAGCAGGCCCAGAAGGAAAATCAGGAAAAGGATTCTTTTTTTTAAGGTCATTATCGGGATAATTTGGTTTAAAAGTCAAAGTGTAAATACTTCCTTGAGGGGAACGGTTACCGGGGAATTATCCTTATTAGTTTCCATGATGTCCGCCATATAAGCCCACCATCTCTGGACAATTTCTGTATTTCCCAAATCCTGAGAGGAACTCTCCCCTTTTACCGTTTGCACGGCAAAAAGGGTTGAGGTTTCCTTATCCAGGTAAATGCTGTAATCCTGCACTCCGCTGTCTTTTAACAGCTTGACCAGCTCAGGCCAGATTTCCCGGTGTCTCTTTTCATATTCTTCCTCATAGCCAGGAAGTAATTTCATTCGAAAAGCAAATTGTTGGCTCATTATTTAAGGGGTTTCCTGTAACAGACCGAAGTAAAAATACAAAGTTCTTTTTATTGGACCACCTACTTTATTATCATCACCTTGAGGACCATAAACACCTGCCCTGGAAGTTATTCCTAGGGCCAGTTTACTGCCAAGCCCAGGAATTCCATCCAGGAATGAAATATCACCTGTAGGCAGTTTTGGATAGGATGTTGGGCCGGAAAGACCATAGAAGTCAAACAACCTCACAAACAAATTGTCCTCAGAGGAAACAACATAAAACTTACCTTGGGCGGTATTGATTTCCATCCAGGCAATGTCACTAAAATATCCCTTAAATTCGGGATAATTCCAAGGAACTGCTCCTGTATGGGTGTCATTATAAAGGTTTTGATGAAGCCCAAATTGACCTTGAGGTCTGTTTTTCCAAACTCTGTATGGGCCATTTCCTAGCCATTTAGCACTGATCACGTTGGCCTCGGGGTAGTCAAAACTGATGCCCATATATGGATATTCTCCATCAGGCAATTCATACTCATAAGTTAGAGAAACCCAACCGTTAGGTTGAATAGTCCAATTGGCATATTTCAATGCACCTTCATATTTCACTTTAAACATTTGGGAACCATTCACCTCCTCATGGGTCACAGAGCTTACCGGACTGTCACCTTGGGTAAAAGTTGGTCCATTATTGAATGACAACTCAGGCCCGGAAGGTTTTTCGATTTTGCTTAGCTTTCCCGTTTCTTTATCAAAGGTAAGGGTAAACCCACCCCCACTGATGGAAACCATTCCATCTTTTTCTCCATAAGGTCCTTCTTTTCCCTGGGATTGATCCTCGATTTTGGTCATTAGTTCCTTTACAGGAGCAACAGGCCATGACCAAGTGTAAATTTCATCCCCGTGAGGATCAGTTGCCGTTAATCTCAATCCTTCACTTTCCTGCCAGTTTTGAGGTAAAGGGATTTGAATATGACCGGATTTGGTAGGGGCTACATCCGGACCCTCGAATTCACCGGAAGACAGAACCCTGTTGCCTGTTTGTGGGTGGGATGGCTGATGGTAATCAACCAATTTCCATTCAAACTTAACTTCTTTTAGGTTGTTGAAATGATATCTGTTTTCTAAATCTAAAGTTCCATCAAAATCAGCAGGTAATTTATCCAATTGAATTTTCACCGGGGAATAAATTTCCCTGATAGCAAATACACTTCCTTCTTTTTGCCTGAAAGGACCAACAAGTCCATCAGGAGCATTAAGCCGATTGACATCAATTTTATTGTGAATATCTGTTCTTACAATCCCTTCATCAGAAAGGACCCAAAGGAACCCACCACCAGACAATTTTGAATTCCACATGGCTTCCCAATAATCATGTAAACCGGAAGCGGCACCGCCATCATCCTGGCCATGCAGGAATTCGGTAGGAATATAGATCAGGCTGTCCCTATCTAGTAAATTTAGAAGGCTTTCATAATTTTCATAATGATTGGTATCGACACCATTGAAATCATTTCCTGGTCTATGATGGGCATGCAATACAGGTCTGTTGCTTGGGTCGTACATTAAGAAGTCATCATCCAATTCTTTATTGGTTCCTCCCTCATTTCCATTGCTCCAGAAAATAATCGAAGGATGGTTTACATCCCTCATCACCATTTCTTTCACCAATTTTTCACCAGGTTCTGTATCGTAAGCATTTTGCCAACCGCCCAATTCATCCATCACATAAAGTCCTAGGGAATCACAAAGATCCAAGAAGGAAGGATCCGGTGGGTAGTGGGCTGTACGCACTGCATTCATATTCATTTCCTTGATCAAAAGGATATCATTGAGGTCAATTGTTGGGTTCAGGGACCTACCTGTTTCAGGCCAGAAGCAGTGTCTGTTCACACCTTTTAATTTGATTTTGGTGCCATTGACATAAATGCCGTCTCCTTTTCTGATTTCAATGGTTCTAAAGCCAAATCTTTCCTTGCTGGTATGCAAAACTTCATCTCCATCTTTCAAGCTTAGGTGAAGTTCATATAGGTTGGGGGTTTCTGATGTCCAGGTTTTGATTCCTTCTACCTTTCCCTGGATGGTGGTAAGGCCGTCTCTGCTAACCCTGGCATCTAATATTTTGATGACATTTCCTTGCAGGTCGGTGATCTCCGCTTTGATCTGACCCCTTCTTGGGCTTTCTTCTGTATGGATTTCTGCTTTAAAAGAACCGTCAACTTCAGCGGCTATGGCCGTGTGAGCAATGTGCTCCTTAGGGAATGCCTGCAGGTAAACAGGTCTGAAGATCCCGCCAAAGATCCAATAATCTGCATATCTCTCTGCCCTGTTAACAGAATGATCAGAGGACATTTTGCTTACGGTAACTTCCAGTAAATTTTCCTCACCAGGATTCAACAAGTCGGTGATGTCATATTTAAACCTGTAAAAGGCCCCTTGATGGATTTCTCCAGCCGATTGGCCGTTTACTTTTACCTCGGTATCGGTCATGGAACCTTCGAAAACCAGTTCTACCTTTTTGCCATCCCAATCTGCTGGTACATCAAAGCTGTGTTTATACATGCCTTTTTCATCAGCAAATTCAAAAGACTTGCCGTAGGTTACATAATCCCTGCCATAGTTATAGGTACCAAAACCTTGTTGTTCCCAATGGGACGGAACTTCAATTTTGGTCCAAAAACCACTTTTTCTGCCGCCAGTACAGAAAAAATCCCAGATAACGGTATTTTCATTATCCGTACCACTCAAATACATGGTTTCCTTTTGCTGGGCAGATAGCATTTGAGGTAACATCAAAAGCCCTGTCAAAAAGGATAAAATAAGAGTCAAATTGACTTTAGGTTTTGCTTTTTCCAGTAATTTCAATTTCATGGGTTTAGGTTGTTTTAAAACAATTAATCAACTAAGGAAAAAAAATATCAGTTAAAAACTGTTATGGTCTGATAGGGAAGGACCTCTTTTTTGACCTATTAGTATTTTTTCATTTATAGTTTAAATCGGTGGGGTTTTCAATTAAAATCAAAAAATAACCGGTAAACATTTCTATTTGCCATACAGGTAAGTACATAACAGTTGGGCTATTTCTGCCCATTTCTATAAACATATTTAAAGTAAAAAAATAAAAGGAAAAACCATAAAATAGTTATTTATTATAAAATTAAGGTATTTTAAAACTAAAAAAGGATAACAATATATTTTGCAATCGATTGAATATTTAATGTTCAAATGATTTTGATCATAACAGTACAGGATAATAAAATTTAGTAATTGGGGTAAATTGGGACTTATCATTTCGAAAAAAAGCGCTTTAACAAGAAATGAACCATGTAAAAACACTCTTTATAGTGTTGCGAAAAGGTGGCTTTTTCAAAAAGCTTAAATGTAATTAAATCATTTGGTAGGAGGCCCAAGACTCTCCTGCCATTCATACAGTAAATCCCAATAACAAACCCTATGTTTAGAAATTTTAAACTTCCTTCCGGGATGTTTAAGGGGAGCTTATTATTAACGCTTTCCTTAGGTGTCCTGGATCACCCTCAAGTGCTCGCTTTTGATGAGACTCACAAATTAAAAAGTGGAATTGAATTATCCACTTCATCCCAAACCTTAGAAAAAACTATTACTGGTACCGTGATTTCCAGTGAAGACAATTTGCCCTTGCCGGGAGTAAGTATTCTGGTAAAAGGGAGTTCCAAAGGAACTGTTACCGATATTGACGGTAAATACACCCTGGAGGTTCCTGATGAGAATGCGGTATTGATCTTCAGCTCCATTGGTTTTAAGAAACAGGAAATTACAGTTGGAGAAAGGACTACCATTGATATTACCATGCAAATGGACACCAAGCAGCTAGGTGAAGTAGTTGTGGTGGGCTATGGCACCCAGAGAAGAAAAGATATTACCGGATCTGTTTCCTCCGTTAGTTCCAAGGAATTTAATACCGGAATCTCTGTAGCCCCTGAGCAATTGATGCAGGGAAAAGTAGCAGGGGTAAACATTGTGCAAAACAGTGGTCAGCCCGGGGCCCCTTCCACGGTTAGGATCCGTGGGGTAAACTCCATTTCAGCAGGTAATGATCCATTGTACGTTA
The DNA here is from genome assembly GCF_030409905.1 of Echinicola jeungdonensis. NCBI lineage: Bacteria > Pseudomonadati > Bacteroidota > Cytophagia > Cytophagales > Cyclobacteriaceae > Echinicola > Echinicola jeungdonensis. The sequence continues at coordinate 2,118,013 of NZ_JAUFQT010000001.1, read as the reverse complement.
TAGATGGAGTTCCCATGCAATTTGGTTCTGCCAATAAGTTTGTATCAGGGATGCAGGGTAGTTCCCCTTTTACTTCAGAGGGAACGAATCCCCTGAATTCGATTAACCCTGCCGATATTGAATCTATCGATATTCTCAAGGATGCTTCGGCCACGGCAATCTATGGTTCCAGAGGTGCTAATGGGGTGATTATCATCACCACCAAAAGCAAAAGTATGGGAGAGGCCGTTACCTATGATTCTTATGTTGGGGTTTCAAATATTAGGAAAACCCTGCCGGTTTTATCTGCTGATGAATATAGGAACTACGCTGAATCCATCGATATACCTTATCCTGATGAAGGTGCAAATACTTTTTGGCAGGATGAAGTATTCAGGACCGGCCTAACCCATAACCATAATGTTGGCTTTGGTGGGGGAAATGTATCCAGTAGTTACCGGGCTTCCTTTGGTCATACCAGCCAGGAAGGAATATTGAGGTCATCTGGCCTAAAAAAATACACTGGTAGGTTCAATGGAACCCATAAAGCTATGGAAGGAAAGCTTAGATTGGGAATCAATATGACTTATGGAAAGACCAATGAAGACAATACCCCAATTTCTTCCAATATCAATAATGAAGGTGGAAATATCCTAAAGGACGCCATTCGATGGGCACCAACCTTGCCTGTTAGAAATTCAGATGGATCTTTCTACCAGCTTGGTCAATTACGTATCAACCCGGTTTCCTGGGTTGAAGTAGATGATGAAAGGAATACCAATTTATTTTTAGGCAATGTGGATATTGCATTCGATATCATGAATGACCTTACTTTTAAGGTCAATTTGGGGCATACCGATGAAAACGTAGAGCGCTATACCAACATGCCCGCCACCCACCCTTCCGGAGAATCAGAAGGAGGAAGGGCTTCCATCAATAAACTGAGAAATTTCAGTTCCATAATGGAAGCTACCTTGACCTACAATAAAAATCTGTCTCCCAATACCAATTTAAATATCCTGGGTGGTTACTCTTTCCAACGTTTTGTGACCCAATATACTTTTACAGATGCCAATAACTTTGTGTCCAGTTCGGTAAAGTGGAACCTGATCCAATCTGGGAACATTCTTGCCAATACCTCTTATAAATCTGCCAATCGATTGGCTTCGGTTTTTGGGCGGGCCAACTTTAGGTTAAAGGATCGCTACATGTTTACTTTTACCCTAAGGAATGATGGCTCCAGTAGATTTGGGGAAAACAACCGTTGGGGACTTTTTCCTTCCGGAGCTTTTGCCTGGAATATTAATGAAGAGGAGTTTTTCAAGTCAAACACCATAGATAACTTAAAATTAAGATTGGGATATGGTGTAACGGGTAATCAGGAAATCCCCAATGACCTTTATAGGCAGCAATTGTCTATTGCTGGCTCTTCAGTCTACGTATTAGGAGGAGAGGCCATTCCAAGTGTTTTACCTACCAACTATGCAAACCCTGATTTACAGTGGGAGCAAACAAACCAGTTGAATGTGGGACTTGATTTTGGCTTTTTGGACGGTCGCTTAACGGGTACCATTGATTATTATGAGAAATACACTAACAACTTGTTGTTGCAATTTTCAACCGCAGCTCCCTCTGTAGTCAATACCCAATGGGCTAATGTGGGTAAAGTGGAAAATAAAGGGATAGAATTTGCATTAAATGCAGGCCTAATTGTGGATAGGCCCGTCACCTGGGACATGAGTTTCAATGTTTCCCACAATAAAAATGAGGTGGTATCCCTTTCCAATGATCAATTTTCTCGGGATGAAATCAGGACTGCTCCACTTTCAGGGGTGATTACCCCAAAGGATTTCTCCCAAATCATCAAACCAGGTTTATCCTTAGGAACCTTTTATGGAAGAAAGTTTACCGGCTTTGATGAAAATGGTATGGAGACCTATCTGGATGAAGATGGGGTAGATGGAGCTGATTTGGTGGTAATTGGCAATGCCCAACCCGATTTGAATTTTGGAATGAGCCACCAATGGAAATGGAAAAATTTTGATGCTTCCGTTAGTTTGAGAGGAGTGGTAGGTAATGAGGTTTTGAACAATACCGGAGCAGAATTTTCCTATACCAACTCATTCCCAGGGATAAATATTCTGAGGTCAGCCTTAGATTCAGATGTTAGCCGTGACCAGACCGCTCAATTTTCCTCTAGATGGTTGGAGGATGGTAGCTTCTTGAGACTAGATAACATGAATATCGGATACAACTTTGATGTGTCCAGTCTTGACTTTCTTGGCAAGGCCAGGATTTATGTGACAGGACAAAACCTGTTTGTCTTGACTGGTTATTCAGGGTTCGATCCAGAGGTAAGAACCAATACCAATGCAGGTGGACCTGCGGCGATTGGTATCGATTACCTGTCTTATCCAAGGCCACGGGTGTTTATGTTGGGAGGCAGCATCTCTTTCAAATAAGCCCAGTTAATTTTCCACAAAAAATTGAATTAAAATGAAAAAGATGATACTTAAATTTTCACGCAAATTGACCTTGGCCTTAATAGTGGTTATGGGATTTTTGGGTGGATGTTCGCTAGATGAGGAAGTTTATTCCATATATACACCAGAAAATTTCTATTCCAACGAAAAGGAAGTTCTTTCCTCTTTGTCTGGAGTCTACCGGAATTTTGCCCAAATCACCGGAATGGGTGTTGAATACAGGACTTTGGAATTATCAGCCGACCAGGTGGTTGTTCATGGAAAGATTCAAGGTTGGTGGGCCAATAGCAGTTTTGAGCAATTGATGGAACATGAATGGGACGCTAGCCATTCCTATATTTCCGGCACATGGAACACCATGTTTGGCACTGTAGGACAGGCCAATGCTTTAATTGCCTCATTGGATGCTTCTGGCCTTGAAAACATTGAAGGTCCAAGGGCGGAATTAAAAGCTTTAAGGGCTTTTGCTTATTTCTATTTGATAGACCTTTTTGGAAATGTCCCGATTTTCACTGCTCCAAAGGTGGATCCGTTGAACCTTCCTACCCAAAACACCCGGGTCGAAGTATTTGACTTTATCGAAAAAGAACTGGAAGAAGCCCTGGTAGACCTACCTTCCCAGACAGAAGTTGGAGCTGAGTACTATGGCCGTTTTACCAAAGAAGCTGCCTACACCTTGATGGCTCACCTTTATCTTAATGCAGAAGTATTTACAGGCACGGCCCAATATGATAAAGCAGTGGAATATGCAGACAAGGTGATCCAATCCGGTGCATATGAATTATTGCCCAATTATTTTGATAATTTTAAGCATGATAATGAGAATAATTCCGAGTATATATTTGGAGGAGTTTATACCCCAAATATACCTGGAGGAATAGGGCATCCTTTGGTACAAAAAGTACTGCCTGGAATTAGCGGGGGTCTATTTGGTTTGCCTTATACCCCGCAGAATGGATTCGGAACGCGGCCATCTGTGGTGGATCTCTATGAAGAACAGGATGATCGTTTTAATATGTACCTGACCCCAGGAGTTTTGAAAGATCCCCGTAATGGCGAAACTGTCATGGTAGAAAGGATTGTCCCTGATAACAACAGCCAATTATACAAGCCTGGTGTCTCTTCAGAAGGGCCAGTTCCTTATGAGATTATTCCTGCCACAGGCATTAGAAACCAGCCCATGAATGCTGGTACAAAATGGATCAAGTGGGGATTGGATCCCAATACCAATGGCGGAAATGCCGGTAATGATATTGCTTTTTTCAGATACGCTGATGTATTGCTGATCAAAGCAGAAGGTCTTGCTAGAATGGGAAATTTTGGAGAAGCCACTGACCTTGTCAATCTAGTGAGAGACCGCAGCAATGCCAGTTTGTTGAGTACAGTAACGCTCCAAGATATTTTGGACGAAAGAGGCAGGGAATTGGCATTTGAGCTTTGCCGGAGAAGGGATTTAATCCGCTTTGGACAATTTAACGATCCCTGGGAGTTTAAAGAGGCTTCTGAAGATTACAGGACACTTTATCCCATACCCAGCACGGCCATTGATGCTAATCCTAACCTGTCACAAAATGAAGGTTATCAATAAAAAAATATGAAGTCCGAAAAATTGTTAAAACGGAAAAAACACTTAAAAACAAGGCTGCTTTTGAGCGGCCTTGTTTTTGGTTTTACAGCCCTTTCCCATGCTCAGGCCCAGATCATTAATGGAGTAGATTATTCTACAAGATCTCAGGTAGATAAAACATTTGACATGGAGGGAGACAATGCTTTTGGCCAGCGTTTTCCTTCAGAGCATTTTACCTTTAGGGATGAGGTGACGGGGGTGGAAGTCATTGCACTGACAACTTCCAGGCATCATAACTCCAAAATTTACCAAACCCATCCCCAGTGGACACCGGATGGAGGGCATATAGTTTTCCGGTCCGACCGGTCAGAAAAAAGTTTGGCCTATGCCATTTCTATGGAAAGTTATGAGATCATCCAAATTGCGGATGGAGAAGATGGTAGTCATTTTCATTTGGGCTGGAAAGAAAACCTGGCCTATCATTTCAGGAACAATGACTTGGTTGAATTGAACCTCGGTAAATTGCTGGAAGACAGTGAAAATGGAAATGTCAAGAAAAAAGAAAATTACGAAAGGATAGTTATTTCACTCTCAGAAGATATTGACCCCAATGGTATGGCCTTGGATGCAGGAGAAGATCGTCTATATTTTTCTACGAGGGTTGAAAATGGCCAGTCCTCCATTATGCAGGTGGATTTGGATTCTGGTGGTTTGGATACCGTCATAGAAGTACCTTTTAGAATTGGACATTTGCAGGCCAACCCCTTTGTTCCTGGCGAGATGATGTATTGCTGGGAAACTGGAGGAGATGCTCCTCAGCGGATTTGGCACCTTAGTATAGGTGAAAATGGAGAGGTAAATAACCGGGCCCTCTACAAGGAATCAGATACTGAATGGGTGACCCATGAGGTCTTTTTAGGCCCTGACCATATAGGATTTAATGTGATGGGCCATATTGACAGGCTTCAACAAAATCCAAACGGGATATTTTCTTTAAATATCAGAACCAACGAACTAAATTTCCATGGGCAACAGGATTGGGGGGGTTATTGGCATACAGCTGGTACCCGGGACCTGAAATGGATTGTTGGGGATACCTTTAACGGCAATATTTACCGCATCAATTATAATGACAAAACTGATGTTAGGTTGCTGACCACCGGACATCGTCTGACCAGCAAAAGTCCCTTTTCCGGGGAGGCCCATTCTCATCATTCTATAAGTCCTGATGGAAGGTGGGTATTGTTTAATTCCAGCCTATTGACTGAAAGTGATATCATGCTTGTCCCCTTACAACCCGCAAAAAAATATAAATGATGAATAAAAATCTTAATCTTGTTTGCTTTGCCCTTACATTAGTTTTCGCTTCCTGTCAACCGGACAAAAAGGATAGCCAATCTCAAGAGATAAAACCACCTAATATCATATTTATCTTAGCAGATGATTTGGGATATGGTGATTTGAGTTGTTATGGGCAAGAAAAATTTGAAACACCCCATATTGACCAACTTGCTGCCTCAGGAATGAAGTTCACCAGTCATTATGCTGGCACCAGTGTTTGCGCACCTTCCCGTGCAAGTCTTTTGACCGGGTTCCACACTGGCCATGTTCCAATCAGAGACAATAAAAGCCTGGATCCTGCTCCCTATGGACAAAGGGAAAGGGAAGGACAATGGCCTTTGGCAGATTCTGTGAAAACAATGCCCGAAATCCTCCAAGAAAACGGTTATGTCACAGGGGCATTTGGAAAATGGGGCCTGGGTGGTCCTGGTACCGAAGGGGAACCAAATAATCAGGGATTTGATCAATTTTCCGGTTTTGTATGCCAGTCCCTGGCCCATAATTACTATCCTTTTCACCTGTGGAATAATCAAACAAAGGTAGATTTACCTGAAAATTCAGATGGCCAATTTGGGGCCTATTCCCCTGATTTGATTCAGGAGCAAACTCTAAAATTTATAGAGGACAATCAAGAAAACCCCTTTTTCTTATTTGTTCCAACAGCATTGCCTCATGCTGAGTTGATTGCTCCTGAGGAGGAGATGTCCCAATTTGAAGAAAACCTTGAAGAAGGTAAACCATATGAAGGAGTAGACAGCGGTCCTGCCTTTAGAAAAGGTGCCTTGGCTTCCCAGGATAAGCCTCATGCTGCTTTTGCTGCCATGATAAAAGTTTTAGATAATCAGGTAGGTGAAATCATGGAAAAAGTAAAGGAATTGGGCATGGAGGAAAATACCATTATCATCTTCACTTCAGATAATGGTCCACATCATGAAGGAGGAGGAGACCCTGAATTTTTTAATGGAAACGGCCCTTTCCGGGGCATCAAAAGGGATCTTTATGAAGGCGGGATCCGGGTACCCCTTATTGTCAGCTGGAAGGGAAAAATAGCTGAAAATTCAACCAGTGACCATGTCAGTGCTTTTTGGGATTTCTTGCCCACTTTTGCAGAGATAGCTGGCTTTGAAAAAAAGACTAAATGGGATGGGGTTTCATTTCTGCCCGAATTAACAGGGAATTCCGCCGAACAAAAAGAACATGATTATCTCTATTGGGAATACCATGGAGAGGCAGGGAAACAAGCCGCAAGGATTGGAAAATGGAAAGGTGTAAGAACGGGCATTCGTGAAGGTAATCGCACCATTGAACTGTTTGATTTGGAAGCTGACCCTGGGGAAACCAACAATATTGCTTCAGAGCACCCAGATATGGTCCAAAAAATCCAGAATGTTTTTAAGGAAGCCCATCAAACAAATCAGGAATTTAAATTGGGTTATTTAGATGAACAGAAGAATGAATAAACCCTCCAATTTCCATTTAACAAAAAAATAACGTACCCACTTTCTTTTAGAAAAAAATAAGAGGGAAAGAAACATCCTTACCAGGCCGTAGATAATGATTGTTTTCATTATCTACGGCCTTTTTTTACTGGCAATATTTTTTAGTATCAAATTTTTCAATTAATGAACAGCCTACAAAATAAACCCATAACAATCTGAATATTAAGAGATAAAACTGGCAAAAAATCTCTTTTTTGGCTAAATTAAGAAGGAATTATGGTCAATTTATGGGACATGAAACCCTCTTTTTAGAGGACCATGTATAAGCTTAATAAAATAAGCCAAGAAATATCAAAAGGGGAAGAGAAGTTCGTGTTACCCAAAAAAATCTAGCCATTCCAACCATTTATAAGCTGGGATCCCCTCCCGTAGTTATTCATTTCTATAAAAAAATCCGGTTCATCAATTCCTAATTGAATTAAAAGCAGCTATTGGTACCCACCCCAAACAATAATTATGTGTTAGGCGGAGTGGGAATAAGCAGGTGGGCAGTTAGTTGGCCCAAAAACAACACAAAAAAACAATAACATTTAACCCAATATCCATGAAAATCAATTTTACTTCAAATTCAATTTTCAAAAAATGGGTCTTCCTCCTATTGACAATGGCTTGTGGGATATATGGCATTTCCTGGGCAGGAATTAGCCCGGAAATTGTAAAAATCCCGGTCCCATTGAACGAGGAGAAAGTCTATGAGGTACAAAAGGAAGTCTCAGGGACAGTGGTTTCATCGGAGGATGATATGCCTTTACCTGGGGTCAGCATTTTGCTAAAAGGTACCAGCAGAGGTACTGTTACCGATATTGATGGCAAATTCAGCCTCGAAGTTCCAGAAGAGGGAGCTATTCTGATTTTTAGCTCAATAGGGTTTGAAACCCAGGAAATCCCTGTCGGTAACCGGTCAACCATTGATGTTGTCATGCAGATTGACATGCAGCAATTAGGAGAAGTAGTTGTAGTGGGGTATGGTACCCAGAAAAAAGCAAATATTACAGGTTCCATTGCACAAATAGAACCTGAAAACCTTACCGAACGTCCCATTCAAAGAGTGGATCAGGCCTTAGTCGGTCAAATGGCCGGGGTAAGGGTAAAACAAACTTCAGGTGTACCAGGCCGGGGATTCGATGTCCAGGTAAGAGGGGTCGGTTCCATTACTGCCAACAACCAACCCCTTTATGTAATTGACGGTTTTCCACTGGAAAGTGCAGGAGGAAACCCTATGGACAATATCAGTCCAAACGATATTGAGTCCATTCAAGTGCTTAAAGATGCATCTGCAGCTGCCATTTATGGTTCCAGGGCATCCAATGGGGTGGTCATCATCAATACTAAAACCGGTAAAGACGGAAAAGCCCGGATTAGCTTCAACTCCTATGTGGGTTGGAATGAAACAGTGAAGAAACTGGATGTGCTCAGTCCAACAGAGTGGATAGACCGGGCCATTGAAATGATCAATACCCAATGGGAAAATTCCGGAGAAGGAAGATCCGCCTCCCAGTCTCTTGCGGAAAGAGAAGCTATTCTAGGCGGATTTGACAGGAATTTTATGTACGACCCGCGTTGGCTGCAAGAAGGATATCCGGGCTTGAGGCTTGTAGAATGGCAGGACCATTTGTTCAGAAAAGGTTTGGTTCAGAACTATCAGTTGAGTGCCAGCGGAGGAAATGAATTTGTTAAATACTTCGTTTCCGGTGATTATATGGACCAGGAAGGTATTGCCATTGGGGTAAATTATAAACGTTACTCCACCCGGGCCAATGTGGAAATTCAGCCCAATGAGAAATTGAAATTTGGTCTGAACCTCAGTCCCTCTTATTCTATCCTGGATGATCCAGGAGTGGAAGGTAAAGATGCCATTACCCACGTTACGGTAGGCATGGCTCCTGTAGTGGAAGAGGATGCTGGGCTTTTGACCGGTGTAGGAGACATTCCTTTGTACACCTGGGCAAGTTCAAGGATCAGTCCCATCGCCTTTGCCAATAGGAGGCTGAATGAAACCACTATTTTTAGAAATTTGGTCACCGTTTTTGGGGAATATGAAATTTTAAAAGGTTTAGCTTTTAGGAGTACCCTCAATGTGGACAATGTGGACCAACAAAATAAAAGTTATACTCCCGCGGAAGTAACTAGAAACCGGCAGACCTCTGGTGATTTTGAAGGATTCAGGAAGCTGACCTTTGTCAATGAAAACACTTTATCCTTCAACAGGACCTTCCAAGAAGACCATAATGTAAACGCAGTAGTGGGTATATCTTATAGTTTCAATAAAAGAAATACTTTTGAAACGAGCGGTAATTTTGATGTTGAAGGTATTACAACCCTTAATGCAGCGGTGATCAATGCCGGCAGCACCAACACCACTGAAACCCAAAGTACCTTGCTTTCTTATTTTGGCAGGGTACAATATGATTATATGGGTAAATACCTGATATCAGCCTCTGCACGAAGGGATGGTTCCTCCCGGTTTGGAGAAGATACCAAATGGGGATTTTTCCCTTCTGTATCTCTTGGTTGGAGGGTTTCTGATGAGCTTTTTATCCAGGAAATCCCTGGGGTGAGTGACTTTATCAGTGACCTGAAATTCAGGGGCAGTTGGGGACTTTCCGGTAATAATGGTATTGGGGATTATTCGCACATTGCCACTTTGGATTTTGCCAATTACTCCTATGGAGGGACCCTTGTCAATGGTTTGATCCCAGGAAATTTCCCAAACCCAGACCTTGGATGGGAGGAATCTGAAATGACTAACATTGGCTTGGACTTGGGGATCCTTCAAAACAGGGTTTATACTTCCTTCGATTATTATTGGAAAACGAATACCGATCTCTTGTTGAATATCCCCGTGCCTTCAGCAACAGGATTTACCACAGCATTGACAAATATCGGTGAAGTGCTGAACAAAGGATGGGAATTTGAATTGACTACCCGGAATTTTACCGGACAGTTTGAATGGACTACCAAATTAAATCTCAGCCACAATACCAATGAGGTAAAACAATTAGGCCCTGAAAACACCCCCATTTTGGGTGGTAGTTGGGATATAAACCACAGGATTACCATGGTGGGCGAACCGATCAATACCCTTTATCTGGTGCAGAATATCGGAATTCTTACCCAGGAGGAAATCGATAATGGGGCGGCCTTGTACGGAAGTCAGGAAGCAGGTGACCCCCAATATTTGGATGCCAATAATGATGGGGTGATCAATGCCGACGATAGGGTTTTGTCAGGTGCTCCAACCCCCGATTATGTATGGGGAATTACCAATAACTTTACTTACAAGGGATTTGATTTGAATTTTTTGGTACAAGGACAATGGGGAGGCTTGATCTATTCCACCTTTGGTAGGGCTATGGACCGTCCAGGTATGAGTTTCGTGGAAAACACGCTGGGCAGGCACAGAAACAGATGGAGATCCCCTGAAAACCCGGGTGATGGAGAAACCGGAAAAGCGGTTTCTAGCTTTGGTAGAATCAAAAATACCGACTGGCTGTATTCTTCCGATTACTGGAGAATCCGTAATATCACTTTGGGCTATGACCTTGGAAGGCTACTGGAAAATAAAAGGATTGTTTCAGGAGCCAGGATATATGTGACTGCAGAAAACTTCTTCGGTGATGATAAATATACCGGTGGTTTTAATCCCGAGGCCGTCAATAATGATGGAGATGACTATGGTGCTTTCCCCTTATCAAGGTCAGTTGTTTTCGGTGTAAACCTTAAGTTCTAACCAGTAAAAGACAAGTCTTATGAAACGCATAAAATATATTTATATCGTCTTGATGGGACTGGTAGTAGCTGGTTTTTCTTCATGCGAAGACAAACTCGACCAGTCGCCGATTTCCTCCTTGGGATCCAATGCCTTTTACCAAAACGAGGAAGATTTCATTACCGCTCTTTCCGGGGTTTATAATGGCCTAAATGCTTATCCTATTAATCATTTTGAATTGAGCGAGGTGCGTTCGGATAATATTTATTCCCCAGGTACAGCAGGGGTAAGGGATTACAACCTGATCAATAATTTTAATAGGAACCTGGAGGCAACCAGCATAATGAATGATACCTGGAATGGGCTCTATAATAATATCATGAGAGCCAATACCCTTTTGGCTAACCTGAGTGCTAATGTGGTTCCAGATGGTGATTTGCGTACCCGGATTGAAGGGGAAGCTAAATTTTTAAGGGCATTGTTTTACTTTGATTTGGTTAGGTTCTTTGGAAAAGTTCCGGTTTTTGACAGGCCGGTGACTCCATTGGAAGCCTTAGAGATCGGAAGAAGTGAAGTCCCTGCAGTTTATGACTTAATCATATCCGATCTGGAGTTTTCCATTTCCAACCTGCCCCCCAATTATTCAAGTGCCACTAATTTTGGAAGGGCAACTTCCTATGCAGCCAGAGGTCTCTTGGCCAGGGTGTATATGACCCGTTCCGGACCACAATTGCATCCTGATGGCCCAACTCTTAATTCAAATGAATGGGGTGAAGCCTTAGAACAATTGAATGCTATCATTGATAGTAACCAATTTGATCTCTTGGATGATTATGGGGATGTATTTGCCTATGACAATGAAAACAATGAGGAGATTGTTTTTGATATTCAATTCTTGAGTGGTGGTCAAGGTGTAGGTGGTGAATATGTACAATATCACTACCCTGAAGCCTTTGGCCGTTCCAATGAGATTCCATTTGCGGGAGGAACCTTCCCTGATGCACCTAAAACTGTTTCCCCTGATATGATGGCATCTTTTGGTGACCCGGATGTCAGGGATGATTTCTCCGTATGGGTTAATTATTTCGATGCCAATGGGAATTTGGTCCAAGACCGCTTTATCAAAAAGTATTTGGATTTGGACAACCTGGGCGTGGACCGTTTTGACTTTGAATTGAATTTTCCGGTAATCCGCTATTCAGACATTCTGCTGATGAAAGCGGAAGCTTTGAGCCAAAGTGGAGGAAGTCAACTTGAAATAGATGCTCTGGTAAATCAGGTCAGGTCCCGTGCAGGATATACTTTGCCTCTGGTGCTGGTGAGCTATGAACAGATCATGGAAGAGAGAAGAAGGGAATTTATTGGAGAAGGTCTGCGATGGCATGACCTGGTTCGGTCTGGAATGGCCATTGATACCATGTTGGATTGGATTGCTGCAGATGATGCTGCCAATAAAATTTCAACGGACATCAACTCTGACGACCTGATCTATGCTGTTCCTCTTAACCAGTTGGATGTGAAAGAAGGTTTGTATCAACAGAACCCTGGTTATTAAGGAATAGGGTTTTCAAAATTTTAAAAAAGCCATCCCTCAATTGTGGGATGGCTTTTTTCATTAATTGAATCTAGTATTAGGTGTAGGGAAAAAGAAAAGGGTCGTTTGGAAATTTAACGGTAAAAGTTATACCAAATCCCATCCTGACCTCTAACAGTCAGAAAAATCGGAGATTTATTCAAAACGGCCCCACCACTCACCAATTAAACCTGCCTTCTAAATTGGTACAGAACAGTACAGAATATTTTCCTTTTTAAGTTTACTTGCCAATTGAAAAATTGGATTATAGAAGGTTTCTGGTTTTTGGGACTGTTTAGGTCTTCTAAAAAATGATATCTTCGGAAATTATTTTATTGATCAATAAAATCAAACTTAACCTATGCGAATAATAAGTTACTTGATTATGTTTTTGTTGGGGGCTTTGGCTTATCCTGGTCATTCCCAAGATTTAAGAAAACAATGGACTTTGGAGGATGGTTGGAGATTTTCCAAGGGAGAAAATGAAAAAGCTTATCAGCCTGAGTTTAATGACAGCGAATGGCAAGAAGTAACAGTTCCTCATGATTGGGCTATTTATGGCCCATTTGCAGAAGAAAATGATTTGCAAGTGGTGGCCGTCACCCAAAACAACGAAAAGGTAGCCACCAAAAAGACAGGCAGAACAGGAGGCCTTCCTTATATGGGAGTAGGTTGGTACCGAAGGGATTTAAGTGTGGCCAATTTTGACGCGGAAAATCAAAAAGTCCATCTTATGTTTGACGGGGCCATGAGTGAGGCTGAAGTGTATGTCAACGGAGAGAAAGTGGGCTTCTGGCCCTATGGCTACAATGCTTTTTATTTTGATGTGACACCTTATCTCCATAAAGATGGCCAAGACAATACATTAGCGGTACGCTTGGAGAACAAAGAACAATCCTCCCGTTGGTACCCTGGGGCAGGACTTTATAGAAATGTACATGTTATGGTTACCCCCAAAATTCATGTACCTGTGTGGGGGACCTATGTGACCACCCCTTTTGTTTCTGAAGAGTATGCTTCTGTGCGGCTGAAAACCCAAGTGGATAATGTACCTGAAGGAACCTTTGTAGATATCCAAACCACCATTATAAATGATTTGGATGAACAGGTGGCTATCAAGGATAGTAGACAAAAGTTGAACCATGGCCGGCCTTTGGAGCAATATTTGACAGTGAACCAACCTGAATTTTGGTCTCCGGAAGAACCCAATTTATATAGGGCTGTTTCCACCCTTTCTATTGATGGAAAAGTCATAGATGAATACGAAACCCGTTTTGGAATCCGTGAAATAGAGTTTATAGCAGACAAAGGTTTTTTCTTGAATGGAGAAAGAAGAAAATTCCAGGGAGTCAATCTTCACCATGACTTAGGGCCCCTGGGGGCTGCTGTCAACCGGTCTGCCATCAGAAGACAATTGCAGATTTTGAAGGATATGGGAGCGGATGCAGTAAGGACTTCCCATAATATGCCCACTCCTGAATTGGTTGAGTTGTGCGATGAGATGGGATTGATGGTGATGGTAGAATCCTTTGATGAATGGGATGTTGCCAAATGCAAAAATGGCTATCACCGCTTTTTTGAAGAATGGGCTGAAAAAGACCTGGTGAATATGGTCCGCCATTTTAGAAATAACCCCAGTGTAATCATGTGGAGCATTGGCAATGAAGTGCCGACACAATGCAGCTCAGATGGATATAAGGTAGCCAAATTTTTACAGGACATATGCCATCGAGAAGATCCTACCCGACCAGTAACTGCCGGGATGGATAGGGTTTCCTGCGTTTTGGACAATGGCTTTGCGGCCATGATTGATATTGCGGGATTAAATTACAGAACCCACCGCTACAAAGAAGCTTATGAACAACTTCCCCATAGCCTGGTTTTGGGATCAGAGACAGGTTCTACTGTAAGCTCAAGGGGAGTTTATCATTTCCCTGTGGAAAAAGGTGCCCAGGTAATCCATGAAAATCAACAATCCAGTTCCTATGATTTGGAGTATTGTTCTTGGTCTAATTTGCCGGAAGAGGATTTTGCCCTTGCAGATGATTACCCCTGGACTATGGGGCAGTTTGTGTGGACCGGTTTTGATTACTTGGGGGAACCCACCCCCTATGATACTGATGCCTGGCCAAACCACAGTTCTATGTTTGGTATCGTAGACCTAGCAGGTATTCCCAAAGACCGTTATTACCTCTACAAAAGTGTTTGGAACCGGGAAGAGGAAACTTTACATATTTTGCCCCATTGGAACTGGGAGGGCAGGGAAGGTAAAGCTACGCCTGTTTTCGTTTACACCAACTACCCAACTGCTGAGCTATTTGTCAATGGAAAAAGCTTTGGAAAAATAACCAAAACCAAAAATGGCACCTTACAGGAGCGTTACCGCTTGATGTGGAAAGAGGTTCCCTATGAGCCCGGTGAAGTGCGGGTAATAGCTTATAATAAGGCAGGAGAGCAGGTAAAAGAAAAAACAATCCATACCGCAGGCAAGCCCCATCATATCAGGTTAGTTCCTGAACAAAAAGCCATAAAAGCAGATGGAAAATCCCTTGCATTTATCAGGGTACAAGTAGTGGACAAAAATGGAAATTTGTGTCCCACTGATCAGCGTTCAATATCATTTAAGGCAAATGGTGAAGGAAAATACAGAGCCGCTGCCAATGGTGATCCCACCAGCTTAGAGCTTTTCCACCATCCTAAAATGAAAGTTTTCAATGGGCAGTTGACTGCAATTGTCCAAGCGGGAGAAAACCCCGGTGAAATTATTCTGGAAGCAAAAGCTAAAGGCCTCAAAAAAGCAAAGGTTGAAATAAAAGTTGAGTGACAGATCCATCTTTTAAACCCAAAACAAGCTCCAAAGCATTTAGGAGCTTGTTTTGGATCCTTATTTTTCCTTTTCCCCCTATAGAAAACCCTTATTGGTTTTTTAATCTTCAAAAGAATTTTCCCATTAAACTTTTACTTGGATATTGGGGCATTCATATTCATACTGACAACAGGAAAAAGAGCGTTACTGGCCAAATTTTCTGTGATACTTTAAGAAAACACAGTGGAAATTCCCCTTCTTCTATAAGTAACCAAGGCAACCATTTGAGCATCGACTTCTTGTGAAAAACTTAAAATCCCTCGCTCCTCATTTAAAGCATTTCTAATGTGAAGGGTTGAAATATCTTTGATTCCAAACTTTTTCTGAAATTCCTCCATTCTTGCCCAACTTGATGCAGATTCTTCAAAGTAAACCGGGACATTGCCATAAAGTAAATGGATATACTGCCTTTATGCGGAGTAAAAAAATAATTTCCTCAGTCCAAACTCCAATGATTTAGAATGAAGATTCATAGATTTTATGTATTTTACTTATATTATTTGAAGTTTGTTCAAGTAATCTCCTTGTCGGTTTTTTTCACCTAAATACAGGTTACTTAGTGAATAATTGATGCCTGGGGTTATAAGCTGAAGAACCACCGTGTTTATTGAAACGATTAAAAAGCCAATTCCTACCGGGGAAGAATAGGTTTGTATGCAGCCACAAAAGGCATTAAAAAATTAATCTATCTATGGAAACAGTAACTAATATTACGGGTAATTTTTATAGCATAATCACTAATAAGCTAAATAGTTGGCTTGAAACCATGATTGAAATGCTCCCCAATTTTATTGTGGCCGTTTTGATCACGATTTCCTTTGTTATTGTTGCCAAAATAGTCCGTAGAGGAGTTAAAAAACTCCTTACCAAGTTTACGGACAGCCCAAGCCTCACCACCTTGATTTCCATGACACTTTATTTCGTCATAGTTGCAATAGGCATTTTTGTGGCCCTTAGTGTCCTGAACCTGGACAAAGCCGTCACTTCCCTCCTTGCCGGTGCCGGTATTATTGGTTTGGCTTTAGGTTTCGCTTTTCAGGACATTGCTTCCAATTTTATGTCGGGAGTCATGATGGCAGTCAGGAAACCCATCCGCTCTGGGGACTTGATAGAAACCAATGACATATTCGGAACGGTCCTTCATGTAAGTCTCAGATCTACCGAATTGGAGGATCCACAAGGCCAATTGTATATAATTCCGAACAAAATGATTTTTGAAAACCCCATTAAAAATTACACCAAATCCGGAAAAAGAAGAGTTGACCTGTCAGGTGGTATTTCATATGGGGACAACCTGAGAAAGGTAAAAGAAATCACCACCAATGCGGTGGAAACGCTGGAGATTATTGATAAGGACAAAGGAATTGAATTCTTCTTTACGGAATTTGGCAGTAGCTCGATTAATTATGTTGTTAGGTTTTGGCTCAAATATTCGACCACTCAAAGTTCTTATTTAGACGCCAGCAGTCAAAGCATAATTGCCATAAAAGAAGCCTATGACCAGAATGATATAACCATTCCATTCCCAATCCGAACTTTGGATTTTGGAATCAAAGGTGGTCAAACATTTAAGGATATGATGCCTGTGGAAATTCAATCAAATGTTCGGGGAAATGGGGCCAATGAATAAAGGTAAACCTGGATTTACAAAACTTAATAAACGACCCAATGTTTTTATAAAATTGCATCCTGAGGTTTTATCCTTTGTAACCCCTTATTTATTTGCCAACTTGGAGATTTTCGAATTGGAGGTTTTCCTAAAAAAAAGAGGTCCTTGTTCATTATCCTTTTTAAAGTGATTTAAGTCACTAACATTTCATGATTGGCGAAATTGCTTATAACATTATTTTCTGCTTTATTTCCTTATGAATATCCTTTTGGCCATCGGATTTTTGCTCATTATTGGGTATGCCTCTGGCTGGTTACTCGAAAGGTGGGGTCTGCCAAAAATAATAGGGTACATGGCCACAGGAATAATTTTCAGCCCTCACACTATAAATTTTTTGGATCCAGAAATCACCTCCACTTCCCAACCCATCTTAAAAGTTTGTCTTTCTTTTATTGCATTTGAAGTAGGTGGTGCATTAAAATGGGAAAAGGTCCAAAAACATGAAAAAGAGATTATCAGTATTACTTTGTTAGCCAGTGTTTTCCCGTATTTTTTAATAGCTGGTTGTATATCAGGCATTTCCTTGTTATTCCCCGGATTTATACCCTATTCCCCAATCAACATCCTATGCCTTTCCCTTATTTTGGGAGCACTAGCAAGCCCTACTGACCCAACAGCTACTTTTGCCGTAATGCATCAATTTAGGGCGAGGGGCAAAGTTTCTGACACAATTGTGGGAGTTGCTGCCTTGGACGATGCATTAGGAATTTTGATTTTCAGTTTTACCCTCGGATTGATTTCCATTTTTATTGGACCAGATAATGCTTCATGGGATAGTCCACTTATTTTTTCACTTTATCAAATCGGGGCAGGGATTTTATTGGGAATTGTTTTGGGCTATGGTTTTCAATTAATTTCCCGGTTTTTTAAGTCAACCTCGGAAGGCCAATGGGTAGTGATCGTCCTCTCACTCCTTATCTTTTGTGCAGGCCTGGCCCAATATTTAAAAGTTGATGAAGTTCTTGCCTCTATGAGTATGGGAATTTTTGTAGTTAATAAGTGTAACCAACAAAAGTTGATTTTTAAAATCCTTGAAAGGTACACTGAGGAAATAATTTTTTTATTCTTTTTCCTGTTAAGTGGCTTATACCTGAACATTGCCACCATACCCAAAGCTTTTTTCTTTATCCTATTATTTATTATCCTCCGCACTCTCGGAAAATACCTAGGTTCTCATACAGGCGCCCGCTTTGCAAAAGCAGCTCCCGTAATTCAAAAAAACACTGCAGGAGGCCTTATTCCCCAGGGCGGGATAGTCATAGGCCTCGTACTCAGTGTCTATCAGGATCCCCTATACAAAGAAATTTCAGACATTTTGCTGACCACCATCATGGGTACTTCCATCATTAATGAACTTATTGGCCCGGTAGCAGCCAAATATTCCTTGAAGAAATCTGGGGAGTTAAGAAAGACCAAGTAATAATTTTCTCCGTCTTTGGTCCAAGAAATGAATTCCTAACCTCCAATGACTGCATAATTATTGAAAAATGGAGTGGGCTGAAATTATTTTAACAAAAAAAGAGGGGGCAATAAAACACCCTCTTTTTTTGTTATGATGTTTTTTTTAACACCACCGGCTCCTTGATTTTGTTCACCATCATTTCCATAAAGGATTTTAAACTTTGATAATCCTGTGCCTTAACTTTTTTTGAATTGATATCCATCATGACATATATCTTTAGGTTTCCGTTGATCACCTGAGGGGCGTATTTAAAGGTGGCCTGACCTCCAGGCATTTTGATATACATTTCCTCCGGATAATCATCCAATTGGTAATTTTCCGGAATCGTAAAATTGACTATATATGCATCCGAAAAAACATAATCAAAATCCACTGGAAAAACTCTTTCATCTGCCTTAAACTTATTTTCCTCAAACCGCGCAAAGGATAATGGTTCAATTATTAACATATCCGACATTTTGTTGGTTGATTTTAAAACTTTAAAAGTAGCTTCAACCTGTCTTTTACTACCTTCAATTTCCCGGATATTTAACTCTTCCAGTTTCAGGTCTTCCTCTAATTCAAGTAATATTTTAGTTTGATCTTCCTCCAGGTTTTCTCTCCTTTTTTCGAATTTTACTGCATCATAATCGATGTACCGGATATCATGAGCAAAAGAAAGGGAATCATTTTCAAGAGAAACCTCTACCAATTGTTTAATTCCAGATTTATGCATCACCCCAATAGGAATCAAACAGCTTTCCCTTTCCCTTATCAAAAAACCACCATCCACATGGTAATCTAACCGAAGATAGCCCAGGGGGATTTCTTTTTTTGACAGGTCCGCAAAAACCCTCTCCCCATCCAAAATCGAACTTATTATTAGCCGGTTGAATTGCCTGACAAATGGATAGGTTACCAATTGGGAACGGCCATTCCCCTTGCTGCTTATCAATACGGGATAAGCTTCAATCCCATTGGCATGAAGCATGGCCAAAAACAGCATATTCAAATCTGTTTCTTTACCAGTCCTGCTTTCCATTAATTCTTTCAAAGTTTTGGAAGGGATAAATCCCCCTTCATCATTGAGGGTGAAATTTTCTTGGATAAAATTGTAGGAACTTTGGGCGATTTCAAATTCACTTTCTCCCTCAAGAGGAATTTCTTTTAGGTCTTTGAAAGCACTGTTATTGCGGTAATAACTTTTAAACTCATAAATATCAAAAATTTCATTTGATAACTTTTGCCAATCATTTAATACCGTTTGGAGAAAACCTGTTGAAGGGTCTTTATATCCGGTCAACTGGAACTCAATCTTGTCCAGATAGTCTACAAAATTCGACATATAAGGTTCTGGACTTATGGATTTTAGGTTTTTTAAACTCCAAACGTAAGAGTTTCTGCCTTTTTGTTCTAACTTATTGGCCTCAATAAAATGCATTCCCTGCCCCAGCATTCTATAGGATAAATCTTTTGGAACCTGGTACACAAATTTTGAAAAAAGGGTGGGGATTTCATTTTGAAAAACCCAACCATCAAGAAAAGTGATGGAATAATAATTATGGTCATATTTATATTCCAATATTGAACCCACCTTTACATTGGGAAATGTAAAACGGATTTCCTTATAGCCATTATCTTCATCAGATTCGAACATTTCCTTTTTTCCTACCTTGGTAATGATTTCTTTACCATTCTCAAAGTTCATTACCTGGGCTTTGATCCCTGTGATACTTTCCAAATTATCATCCCCTACATAATACCTTAAGGTAACATCCGCATGATCCTTACCACTTTTTTCTAATATTTTTATCCTATGGATATGCTCCGTCACCCATTTGCCATGGGAGTAAAAACTCTCCCCTACTTCTCCCAATATCACTGCCGAGGCATCCGGTTCAAATGGACAGGAAGTCATATTAATTTCTTCCCTACTGTATTTGCCCAATTTAAGGTCCTGGGCCAAAGAATAATTGTTAAATAAAAAGACCAAAGCCAAAAGGGAAATGGCCATTTTTTTACTACTAAAGTTGCTCATTTCTTTAAAAATATAGGTTGAGAATCAAGTTTTTCGATTTTTTTGAGGACCTGGTCAATGTCTTCTTCCTCTGTCTCTTCTGAAAAATGGAGGTTAACCGTCCGACCAATTTTCAATTCGGACGCTTCAAAAAGCAGTACCCTTTCATATTCAAAGAGCTCTTCTGACAAGCTCAAGTCAGGAGCTGCACTTTCAATTTCCATCCCTTCCAGATTTAGGATGTTCAGCTTTTCTTCCCAATGCAAAAAATGATTCCTAATATCCCGGGAATTAACTTTATGGAATTTAGGGGTAATAATAATTCTCTTTCGGGTGCTTTGATAAAATTGCTGTAAAAATGTTTCATGCTCAAATTCCGCTATTGGAACATTTTTCATTTTATCGATTTTAAGGTCATATTTTTCTATATGGGCTCCCGAATAACCCAGGTCATGGTATATGAATTTTTCAAAGTCTTCCCGGTCCTGCCAAAAATACCTATTGACATAGGGCTGAGCTGCTAGGCCAGTCATGGTTTTGGTTTGCAAGACTTTAGCGTTTCCATTTTCCAGAAGGGAAAACTGGGAGTTGATTGTAATTTGGTTAAATTCAGTAGAATTATACTTCGGTGTGCTTTGTAAAGCCCCTCCCTCCTCATTGATTACCAACACATTCCTACCCATGGTAAAATCCCCCAAAAATCCAGCTGGTAAGGTCTTGGATGTACATTCCAACCAAACAGTATCTTTTTCTAAAGGCACCTGAAGAATCACATGGTTAAATTGATTGCTGGAAAAATCAGCTTCCACCTCCCCGGCATCTTCACCCGCTTTTACCAGGGTATAATTTGAGGGTATCCCCGCTTCTTGCAATAAGGCCTTCATAAACATAGAAAGTCCTTTACAATCCCCATACTTCATTGCAAAGACTTCGGTAGCACTCATGGGCATCAACCCACCTATTCCCAACTGGATACTGACATAACGGTAATTATCCTGAAGGTATTGATAAAGGACTCTTATCTTTTCAACCTCTTTTTCCCTTCCTGCAATCAATTCAGCTACCTTTGTTTTCGCTTTTTCGG
The DNA here is from genome assembly GCF_030409905.1 of Echinicola jeungdonensis. NCBI lineage: Bacteria > Pseudomonadati > Bacteroidota > Cytophagia > Cytophagales > Cyclobacteriaceae > Echinicola > Echinicola jeungdonensis. Next base: position 2,096,785 of record NZ_JAUFQT010000001.1, on the reverse strand, counting down.
GCAGCACTGATTTACCTTTATTGAGTTTTTGGATCCATTGCCCAAACCCTTTCCAAGTTTCCATATTTGAAGAATATCCTTCCATTGAAAAATGATTTGGAGCAAACTTTATCATTATTTCATCTTCTTCATCAGGTTCCTCCAAAACAAAATGGTCTTTTAACTCCCATTCCAACTGGGTAATTCCCACCTTATGGGTGATTTTGGGAGATTCCCCAATATTTTCTGCTTTGTATCTCAACCCAAGATGATTGGGGTAAATTATTTTAAAATAGGAAGAGCTAACTCTTTGATGGTCATTAGGTGCTGGCCGCCAGATAGGTAATCCCACGTTACCATCAGTTTTGGTGGTATATTCCCATTCTACCTCTATAGGAAATCTACCCGTCTTAAGCTCATAATAGCTAATTCTGCTATCCTCATAAATTGACATATTTGAAATCCTAGAAACATCGGTCAGGTCCTTCTTTTTTAGTCTATCAATTCTTTTCCCTGTTTTAGGGTCAGTGATTTCTCCTCTAAATTTTTCAATTGAGGTAAATTCATCATGGAAAATCCCAATATATGCATGATCCAATCCATCCTGATTAAACACCCTGATTTTCTTCTTTACGGTCAAAATGACTTCAAAATTAGAAGTCAACTCCACAACCTGACTCAGCTCTGCCTGGGAGTAAATGAATGATCTTTCTATTTTTGTTTGTGAATAGGCTGGAAATTGGAATTGCATTAATAGGGAGGCACAAATAATTAATTTCCACTTTAAAACAGTTTTAAACATAAAATCAACTTGATTGATAGTCCTAAAAATCGAAATAATAACATAAAACAAACATTATTTTCTTTAAAAACCATATTTTTCACCAGAAATCAGGTGTTTTTGTCATAACATCACTTTATGCTCATACCTTAATTGCCGTAGTTTAATAATTTGAGCCTTTTATGTATATTCGTTTTTTAAATTATAAACCAACCTCATGAGTCAATTAATTATCAACAGCTTCGAGGAATTCGAGGAACATATCGGAGAGTCATTAGGAGTATCTGACTATCACAAAATTACCCAGGAACAAATCAACAAATTTGCTGATGCGACCTTAGACCATCAATGGATCCATACTGATCCGGAAAAGGCAAAATCAGAAGGAGCTTTTGGCAATACCATTGCCCATGGATATTTGACCCTTTCCCTTGTTCCATTCCTATGGGAACAGATTGTCAAAGTGAATAATTTAAAAATGTTGGTCAATTATGGTATTGAATCCCTTCGGTTTGCCCAACCCGTTCTGGTAGATAGTGAGGTAAGGTTACATGCCAAACTGGCTAGTATCACCAATCTCAGGGGGACCATAAAAACTGAAATGGATATTAAATTGGAAATTAAAGACCAGAAAAAGCCGGCTTTTACTGGTAAATTGGTGTTTTTATATCATTTCAAATAAGGTTGACAACAAATTGTTTGTCACCACCTGGGAGTTGATGAGATTAGATTTTTCACTATAGTAATTTTGTCATCCCCTTAGCAGCAGTAGAAACTACCCATAGCCAAGTCATTAAAAAAAATAGCCTCCACCAGGAGACTATTTTTTCTTCTTTCAAACCAAAATATACACACTTCTAGTCCAATCGGTTTCGCTCCTCTGTGCTGCCACTCCGGTTGGAGACTTTGAACTGTTCCCCCTTGGAGAATTTCCACCTGAAAGTCAGCCGGACAGATTGTTGGCTATTATATTGCCTGATGTCTGTATTGATTTTATCAAAAGTGACCTTGCCCCTGAATCTCCTGGTTCTCAAAATATCATTACCATTAAGGGTTAAGGTGAATTTTTCATTTTTAAAGGTTTTGGTAATTCCAGCATCTACCCATCCCATGCCTTCAGCATCCAGTTGACCTTCTAAAAATGGGCTCAAATACATCCCAACCAATTCCACCTTAAAGCCTTTTGGGAGCCGGATGTTTTGCTGGACCCTTGCCATCCATGAAAATTGCCCCACATCCAAAAGTTCATCCCCCAATTGGGATTGATAATTTTTATGGTAAAAATGAAGCATATTGTCCACTGTCCACCAATCTGCGATTTCCAATGGGGCCATTAGCCTAACATTTATATCTTCTTCTTTGTCAAAATTCTGAACTTGTATAAATGATTTTCTGCTTTCTTCTTCCTGGGTAAGCACCTGGCCAAAAAAATTGGAGGTTCTGGAATAGGACAGGGTTAACCGGTACTTTTCCTTCCAAACATGGCTCATTTCAAGGTTTGTGGCAAATTGGGGTTTGAGATCTGGGTTCCCTTGCTCAGTGGTAAGTGGATCAACATAGAAAACAAATGGGTTTAGTAAGCGGTAATTGGGCCGGGTAATCCTTCTGTTTATATTATAAATGATTTGGTATTTGTCAGATAGTTTATGCTGTAAATAAAATGTTGGGAACAGGTTAATGTATTCCTGGGTATTGACCTGTTCCAGCGTCAAGGAATTTCCTTGGATATAGGAATATTCCATTCTCAATCCCCCTTGCACCTTGATTTTTTCGCTGAGAGGAGATTTATAAGAAGCATAGGCAGCCAAGACCCTCTCTTCATATATAAAATGATTACTATTAGGTTCCTGCTCAAAGGGCCCTTCCTCAACACTTCTACTGATATTCAATCTATTATCCGATTTCACCCAACTACCTTTCAGCCCGGACTCAAAAGTATGTTCCTTATCGAAGGCTTTTGTAAAATCTGATTTGGCCGTAAAAATGTTATAATTCATGTCATTATCGGTCAAAATTTGATCCATGGTACCCCCCGCTATATCCTCATTGACCCAATAATCATTGGTAAGCAGGCTAAGACTCGCTCCATCGACAAATGTATAATCGAGGTCAACAGAAAGCTTGGACCCTATGGTATCCAGTTTCCCGGTATAATGGAGGTTGGAAAAAAACCTTTGATTGTCAGAATTAGAATCATTTATGGCCCTAAGCTGATTGATATCAGAATTATCAGGGTTTGAAATATGGGTAAGGCTATTTCCATCTGCCTTTCCATTATAATCCGAAGCCTGAAGGCTGATTCCCAAAGAATGCATTTTACTCATTTGATAATCTGCACCCCCGGAAAAGTAAAAACTCCTTCCACCTAGTTTAAGCAAAGCATCCTGGTCAAACACTGAAAGACCATTTTCGAGCTGGAACCTTCTTAGGATTTCCAAATCAATATTTCTCGCCCAATTGCTATAATTCAGGTTGGAATTTGTGGTCCATTTCCCTTTTTTGAGATTAAAATTAGCACTGGCAAATGGGGCGTGCCTGCCATTAAATTGATTCCCTGTTTGGATACTACCATTGATGCCATCCAGGTTATTTTTCTTTAAAATTATGTTCAATACCCCAGCAGCTCCCTCAGCATCATATTTGGCCGGAGGATTATTGATCACTTCTATACTTTGTATATTGTCTGCAGGCATGGCTCTGAGGTAATTGGCCAGCTCCTGTGCACTCATATAAGTTTGCCTTTCATCTATCAAAACAATTACCCCTGAGCGTCCATTAAGTTTAATATTTCCATCTCCATCCACATAAACTCCTGGTGACCGGCCCACAACTTCCAAGGCATTACTTCCTTTTGCCATAACGGTCCCATCAATTTGGACAATGGTTCTATCTGCCTCAATAATCACCTGCGGCCGGTTGCCATTGACCTCTACTTCCTCAAGGGAGGTAGTTTCTTCGCTGAGTTGAATAATTCCAAGGTCTTTTTTTTGTCCCGTGGCAATCTGAAGGGGTTCTGAATGAAAAGTTTGAAAACCAATAGATGAAATTTTCAGCCTAAAAAGACCGGAGTTGGATAGGATTAAATTAAACCGGCCCGAATCATCAGAAACCGCACCGATAATCAACTCCCCATTAGCATGGTCCAAAAGTGCAATATTGACAAAAGGGAGGGCCTTACCCATATTATCCTGTACCTCTCCGGAAATCTGACTATTCTGCTGGGCAAGCCCATGGCCCGATAATAATAAAAATGAAAGGACCATAAGGAATATTTGTACTGGGATTTTCATAACAGGTTTGCTTTGGATGTTTCTTAAAAGGGTTGAAAATCCAGTGCCAAAACTTAAAATAGCCTTTATACTTCATTAAAGACCTGTTTTTCTATGACAAAAAAAATCAACTGTATCAAAACCGAACGGTATTACCGTTCATTTTAGTGCACAAAAAAATCCCCGGAAAATATCCCGGGGATTTAAAATATAAAGGTTAACACCTAATATTATTTTGCAGCAGCAAAGTTTTTGCTTACCTCATCCCAGTTTACCACATTCCAGAAAGCACTGATGTAGTCAGGTCTTCTATTTTGGTAATGCAAGTAGTAAGCGTGTTCCCATACATCAAGGCCCAAGATTGGTTCACCTTTTTGATCCGCAATATCCATTGTAGGATTGTCCTGATTTGGGGTAGAAGAGATAAACAGTTCTTTGTTGGCATCCACGCTTAACCAAGCCCAACCAGAACCGAAACGGGTAGCAGCTGCTTTATTGAATTCTTCCTGGAATGCTTCGAAAGAACCAAATTTCGCATCAATGGCTGAAGCCAAATCACCTGAAGGCTTTCCACCACCATTTGGAGAAAGAACCTTCCAGAAAAGGCTGTGGTTGAAGTGCCCACCTCCATTATTTCTGACAGCAGTGTTTGAACCAGCCACCTTCATAAGTTCATCTAAACTTTTTCCTTCCAGGTCGGTACCTGCAATTGCATCATTTAGTTTGGTAACGTAAGCATTGTGGTGCTTTCCGTGGTGGATTTCCATAGTTCTTGCATCGATATGTGGCTCCAATGCATTAAAATCATAAGGTAGTTTTGGTAGTTCAAAAGCCATTGTTTATAAAATTTTATGGTTAAACATTAAATAATTAAATCAAGTCAAAATCTTATCTTCTCAACCAAACAAAGCTCAAAATGGTTCTTTTTTAACCCTAAAATCGTCAATTTCTTAACTTTTTGAAAAAACTGTCCAGTAATTGCTTGGCTTCCACCGCCATTAGACCATGGCTAAGTTTGGTCTTAGGGTGCAATAATTCTCGGCCAACTTTTCCGAATCCTCTTTTAGGATCTGAAGCTGCATAGTGAACTCCTCCCAACTGTGACCAATAACTGGCCCCTGCACACATCACGCATGGTTCCAATGTCACATATAATTCACACTCAGTTAAATACTTTGCCCCCAGTGCCATGGAGGCCGAAGTGATAGCCAGCATCTCTGCATGGGCTGTAACATCGGTCAGCTTTTCTGTTTGATTATAGGCCCGGGCTATGACCCTGTTTCTACAAACTATGACGGCACCAACTGGGATTTCATCCTCTTCATAAGCAATTTGGGCTTGCTTCATGGCCTCATTCATAAAATAGGCAGGAGAATATAATTCCATGCTTAATATTTTTGCGATTGAAGTTAACTTAATTTTAGAAGGCAACAAAGCAACAGGATAGGAATTATGTCCAGCAAAAGGCAAAAAGTAAATTTCCGGATGTAATTTATTTAAGGCCAATTTTTTACTTGCCAGAAAATTATCGAAAAAGGAAATGCTGTTTTTTCTACAAAAGCCAAGCCCTTAATATTTGCAGAAATATCTTTTTAAAGCAAAAAAAAGCGGCTCGAAGGCCGCTTCAAATTATCTTAGAATAACAATTCTATTATTTCTTTTCTGATCCCTTCATTGATGATTAAAGCCAATATCAGGGAGACTATTAATCCAATCAAGGCTTTGTACATATCATTCCTTGCCAACCGGTATGCCCTTACCAATCTTGCTTTTCTTTTCTTGAGTTTTTTGGATTTGGCAAAAGCTATGGACAATTCCCTTCCACCCAATAGACCAATAAATACCCAGGTTGTACTCATCGGAACATTGTTGTACATTTTAAAGTAAAACAACAATATACAGTATACAAAATCCACTATGGTCGCAGCCCTTACATCAGTCACCTGGGTTTTTTCATTGACAATCTTTTGTATCCTGTCCCCTTTAAAATAAAAGAGGAAGCCCATTCCAATAAACACAAAGCCGGCATAAGCAATAAATTCATATATATTAAGCTGTCGAGGAAGGAACACGGCAATATTGGCGGCATCCTGCATTAACCATAGGGCCCAAAGAGAGCCTGAAGTAATCCATTGCAGCCCATACCAGTAAGACCTGGTTTTCCCTTTCAAATAGCCTTTCACAAATTTTTCCAGTACAAACCAGACGGCAATGGCTATAAAGAAGGCCAATACATAGCCCATTAAACTTTTTTGAACCACCTTACCAATGGTACCTGAGCTATAGGTAAAGACATTGAGCAATAGGAAAGTTGTGGATACCGGCATCCGCATCCTGGTCATTACCATCAGTACAATGGGTGAAGCCAATTGGAGAAAAACAAATTCCTCAGGAGCTTTGTCCAAGCCTTTTACATGAAGGCGTTGATAGGTGACATCTCCATTGTACACAACCCAACTGTAAATGGCCGTGGCAACAAAAATTCCTCCCATGAACAGCCACAACCAATACCACTTCCTTTTTTGATTGGAAGCAATAAATGTCCCGATGGTCTGGATACTGTCATTACCAATTGCGGAATAAGCCGCTAAGGTAAAACCAAACCACATGGCGGCATAGGTGTATTCGGTGATAAAACCTGCAATGGACACTAGTATACAGAGTACTAGCAAAAAGGTTTTTTGCTTTTTAGAAAAATCAAAAATGGAATAAGCGGCCTTTGATAATGCTGCCTGGTTGATGTTTTGATCTTTTAATCTAGCCATAGATTTGTATTGGGCCATTTTTTATTTGGCCGCAAAGTTAAGGAAGATTATTGGAGTTGTGTATTAACAAATTGTTAAATAAACCGACCAATTCAATATTCCCTAATATTTATTGTGATAAACGGAAGAAAATTTTTTAATTGTAAAACAAAATTACAAAAAACAGTAACACATCAAAATTTAATATCCACAACAATTTCCCCACCATTTTAACCTTGGTTATCTTATCACCTAATTAGTTAACATAAGCTTAATATTACAAAGGGAACATTCTAATCTTGCCTCCCTTTTTTTGTTCAAAAATTATATAACTTGCCTCATTAATTTAGGTGATCTAAGGTCAAGGATGGAATTAGTTCAGGAAAAAAAATATAGCAACAAATGGATCATGGTTGGACAAATGCTTTTTGCATTTGTTTTGTTTATTTTCTCCATTGATTTATTGACTGTTTCTCTCCTCCATATGAACAATGAGGTGGCCAACAAGATTTTTATGGCTACCAACAATCCCTTTGTGGGATTATTTATCGGCTTGCTGATGACGGCCCTGATCCAATCCAGTAGTACCGTTACCGCAATGGTAGTAGCAGTGGTAGCGTCGGGAAGTTTATCCACAATGCAAGCAGTCCCCTTGGTCATGGGGGCCAATATTGGAACTACAATTACATCCACTCTGGTATCCTTCACTTACATCATGAAAAAAAGTGAGTACAAAAAAGCCTTGTCAGCAGGTGTTTTGCACGATCTTTTCAATATCATCACCGTAATAATCCTGCTGCCACTGGAAGTTTATTTTGGTTTATTAAGTGAATTGGCCCATTATATTACGATTACTTTTTTCGATGGAAAAAGTGGATTTGATGGCAGTTTCTCCCTTCATATTGCTTTTACCAGGAGCTGGGCCAACCAATTGGTGGAATTGGTTAACTTTCCCATTGCTTCTCTTTTACTCAGTGTATTGTCGATATTTTTGTCCATTAAGTTGCTTTCGGGAACCGTTTATAAAGCTTTTATATCTAAAAGTTTTATTAAAGTCAGCAAACACATCTTTAAACTTCCCTTCAGATCATTTGCTTATGGTTTTTTCATCACTGCTGCCGTACAGTCCAGCACCGTTACCACCTCTCTGATGGTCCCAGCGGTAGCAACCAAGAAAATATCCCTGACCAGGGTGTTTCCTTTTATCATTGGAGCCAATATTGGAACAACTGTTACTGCCGCCATTGCAGCAATTTTTAAAACAGATGCTGCCATAACCATAGCCATAGTTCATTTTCTTTTCAACCTGATAGGGGCTTTGATATTTTTACCTTTTTCTGCTATCCGGAATATTCCAGTAAAATTGGCCATCTATTTTGGTAAAAAATCAGCAAAGATGAAATTTGTAGGCTTTGCCTATATCCTGCTTACATTTTTCATTATTCCATTTTTATTGATTTATTTCAACAAAAATGATGATGTTCGGGATCTCAATGTGCCCTGGAGCCAGGTCAAAGCCACTGAAATAAATAAGGATAAAAAGGAATTAATGGATTTGGAAAAATGAGGATTTTTTATTTTTGGATTAAAAATTTAAAAGGAATAATTAATAATTCATCATCCCTCAATTAAGCATGTTTTAATCCTGGGTTTGGCTCCATTCCTCCATAATAGATACTCCAGAACTAGTACCCAACCTATCCGCACCAGCTTTGAGTAAGGCAATGGCCTGCGCTGCTGTTTTAATTCCTCCACTGGCCTTAACCCCTACATTACTGGGCAAACAGGATCGAATCAATCGGATATTTTCCAGGGTAGCCCCTTCTGGAGCAAAGCCAGTGGATGTTTTGACAAAATCAGCACCTGCATCACTGCAGATTTTACAGGCTTCTTTAATTTCACCTTCATTTAGATAGGCTGTTTCCAATATTACTTTAATAATTTTTTCCTCCTCATGGCAGACGGAAGCCAACTTCGCCAGCTCAATTTTCGGCCAATTCATTCCAGATTTAAAGGCCGTAAGAGACCATACCACATCAATTTCATCCGCCCCATTTTTTATTGCCTGTTTGGTTTCAAAGACCTTTGTTTCGGTCATTTGGTACCCAAAAGGAAATCCAACCACGGTCACCACCTGAACATCACTTTCCTCCAATTCTCTTTTCACCTTTTTAACCCAAAACGGAGGAACACAAACCCCTACAAATTCAAATTCTTTGGCAGCCTGTGTTAGCTGAAGGATGTCCTCTTCTTTGGTAGTGGGATAAAGCAGGGTATGCTCGATGAAACGTTGTAAGTTGTGTACTATCATTTAAATTCTTTGACAAAATCTTCCAAATAGGCGAATTTTTCGGTCAATTGCCCTTTTTTCACTATCGTGGCCTCTTCGATCAATTGGCTATTTTCTTCCAAAAGCGCAGGAATAATATGATCCATTAACTGTTTTCCAAAATCCTCCGATGCATCACGTGGCAATTCGCAGGGCAAATTATCTATGGCCATCACCGAAAGACTGTGCTGTGAACCAAAAGGTGGCAGTTCTTCCATCCTTTCCCTATCCACATCGTAAATTGGATCTGCAATGGTACTCGCCTTGATTGTAGTGGGAATAGACCCTTCAATATCACAGGTGATATCTGCAATGACCGAAAGGTTAAATTCTTCTTTTGCAAAGTCCCTGGCCTCAAACAAACGGGGAGCTTTGGGATCCCAATATGCTGCAGCAAACAAAATATCACACACTTCGGTAAATTTCAAAAAATGGCTTTCATATAATTCGGGCTCACGACTAAACTCTTCCTTGTCAAACCCCCCATCGGTTTTTCTGCGATTGTAATCCCCCATTCCCAATTGGGTGAAAACTGGCTCATCATAATAGTTATTGAGCAATTCTTTGGGCGCTACTTCTTTGATGCCGGTGGCCAACAAAATTTCCCTAACCCCATTTCCAACACGCCCATCACCGGTAATAACCATTTTAATTGGAGGCAATTGGATTTTTTTTGCCTCTTGCAATAAATCCTCCAGGTCATCGCAATCTTTGGCGCGCCTCAGATCAAAAAGACCAGTCTTTTTTCCATAAGTCCATAAGCCATTGTAACCACCTACAATTCCTGCCCAACGGCCAAAGGCCACTACCCTTTCCCCTTGATTCCTTAACACTTCATAATCAATCAGGGTAATACCCTTTTCCATAATGGCCCGCAATAGCGGCCGGTTATAGGCTTGTTTTTTAATGGTGTGTGAAAAAAAGAAATAGGTTTTGTGGTCCATTAATTGGGGAATGGGTACTTCTTTTATACCCATTAAAATATCGCAATCTGCCAATTCTGGAACAACCGGAATTCCATTTTCCCGGTATTCATCATCGGAAAAAGCCCTCACAGGACTGCCCTCCACAACAAATGTTATTTTCCCGGCATATTTTTCCTGCATATACGCCAGTTGTTTCGGAGTAAACGCCACCCTCCGATCCACAGGAAATTTCCCCTCTTTGATCAAACCTATTTTCATAAACAAGTTATTATTTGGATATTTGAAAAATCATAGCCCAATTTAAATTCTATTTGGAATGGGCGACAAAATTAATCTTTATCGTCAATTTCAATATAAAAAGAAATTGACAATTTCTGTTTTCAATTCGCAGGCTATAATAAATAGTTTAATGCATTTGCTTGATAATTGAATTAAAAAAAATAATTAAAACTTCAATTTAGTCCAACTACCATCAAATCCCCTTTTCATGACTTCATTGGTAATTTATAGTTTTCTTTTTTTGGCAATATTTGCTCATGCAATGATGGCTTCAATGATGTATAGGAGAATTCATGGAAATGAAGAACTTCCTCCCGCAGAGAAAAATGCATGGAAATTAAAAGCACTGGTTTTCCCAGCTTACTATTGGGGCCAATATAAAAAAAGGAAAGCCTAAAGTACACCCTTTAAAAAAAGGTTGCACTTTAAAGGCTTTCCAGAACAGTCAGCTAGTAGACTGTATTTTTAATTTTTGACCAATTGGATATTGGCCAATATTTTTATCTGGTCACCTACTACCACATTCCCTGCTTCGGTTACTGCACTCCATGTCAATCCGAAATCTTTACGGTTGATTTTGCCTTCTAACTCAAACCCTGCTTTTGTATTTCCATAAGGATCCTCGGCAACTCCACCAAAATCAACTGATAATTGGACAGGTTTTGTAATATCTTTAATGGTCAAGTCTCCTTCTAGGACATAATCCCCTCCATTCTTTTTAAGGGTACCATTTGAAAACGCTAAATTCGGGAATTTTTCCGCATCAAAAAAATCCTCAGATTTTAAATGTGCATCCCTGTCCGCCTGATTGGTATCAATAGTATTAATATCGGCAGAAAATGCCACTTTCGCGGCATCAAAGTCCTGGGAATCAGACTCAGCAGTTCCTTCAAATTTTTTAAAACTTCCTGTGACCGTTGAAATCACCAGGTGTTTTACTTTAAAATTGATTTCAGAGTGTGTCGGGTCGATTATCCATTTTGATGTACTCATAACGATTTGAATTTATTGATTGATATTTATTTTAATGTATAAACGTTACATGTATATACATGTTTTATAGAAAATTTTTTTTACCCTCTTAATTTATCCAGAAGAAAATTGAGTTTTTCCACTTCCTCATCACTTAACTGAATAATGTTATGGTTAAAGTCTTCCACCACAGGATCCAATTTATCCAAAACAGAAAGCCCTTTTTTGGTAATGGTAATATCCACCTGCCTCCTATCAGATGGGCACTCTTTTCTGTTGACCAATCCCTTTTTCTTTAACTTTTCTACCAACCTGGAAGCGTTGGACATTTTATTAAGCATCCTTTCCTGAATTGAGGAAACTGTAATTGGTTCTGGATGGTGGCCCCGAAGAATCCTTAAGACATTGTATTGCTCAGGTGACAAATCATGAGGTTTAAACAACTTGCTTTGGTAAGAAGCCAAATAACTCTGGGTATACAATAAATTAACTACTGCTTTATTGTATTGGTTCTTAAAGTCTTTCTGTTTGATGGCCTCTTCAAGTTTCATTTAATTTCCATTTATGTATTTAATGTATATACATATAAACATAACAAAAAGTTTCAAAACTTGAAAATAATTTCTCAACCTTCCCTTAATATTTCCATTGGCGGTTTTTTGATAATGTTTTTTCCATTTAGCCAGCCTAATACTACTGTAAGGCTTGTTATCCCCATATACACTATTGCAGCTTCGGTCCAGGCCCATCTGATCGGAAAATCAAACACGAAAACATTAAGCATGGCGGTGGCCAGGAAAGACAATAAAATCCCACTTAAAGAGGCCAAAGATCCCAAAAAGAAATATTCCAGAGTATTAATAGTCCTCACTGTTGGGCTACTAGCCCCGAGTGTTCTGAGTAATATACTTTCACGAACCCTTTGGTATTTACTGATAATTAAAGAACTGATCAATACCAAAATCCCAGTTAGAATACTGAACAATGCCATAAATTGGATAACGAAACTGATCTTCCCTAAAATTTCCTCTAAGGTATCCACAATCACCCCTAAATTTATCACCGAAATATTGGGAAAAGCTTTGACGATTTCATTTTCGACATTGGCAGCTTGTTCGTCAGATTGGGATTTGGTAATGATTACATGGAATTTTGGGGCATTATTGAGCACATTATCTGGGAACAAAACCAGAAAGTTCGTACTTACCCGCCGAAAATTAACCTCCCTAAAACTCCCCACATAGGTTTTCATCGGCCTTCCCTGTACATTGAAGACTAATTCATCCCCCAATTTGATTCCGGTTCGATCCGCATACCCTTTGTCAAAAGAGACAAAAATACTATCGCCAGGGTATTCTACTTTATGCAATTTCCCATCTACCAGTTTTTCTGTTTGCACCAAGCTGTCCCGGTAGGTCACCCTGAATTCCCTGTTGTACAGCCTCCCTGAATTTCTTTCCTCATCAGGCAACCCTTCATTATCGGACTTGTCCACACCATTGATTGATTCCAAACGCATGGTTACGATGGGCACTTCTTGCATTATAGGCAACTCCCTTTTTTTAATCTCGTCTTTCACCTCCTCTAGTTGGGGAGTCTGGATATCAAAAAACAGCATGTTTGGCTGGTCTTCTTTATCAGCAAATTTGACCTGGTCCAGCAGTTGGTTTTGGATAAAATACAGGGTACTGATCATGGCTGTACCCAATCCAATGGTTGCAATTAAAGAAATGGTCTGATTATTTGGCCTATAAAGATTTGCTAGGGACTGCCGCATAGGATAGGATAGTGAAAGGGGCATAAACCTCCTGATCAGCCACATTATCCCAGTCCCAACCAACCATAATAAACCAAAGGCCAAAAGAACGAAGCCAGTAAAGCCCAATGATTCTTCCCATCCATCCAATAGCATTAAACTGAAAGAAAAAATAAATACAGAAATTCCCAGTGCAACCAACCATCGCCAAGGATCCCTGGTAAAACTCACCGAACTTTCATCCGGCCGCAAGGTCATCATCGGTGGCACTTTCCTGATTTTCAATAACGGTAGCAAAGCAAAAAGCACTGATATCACCAATCCCGTAAGTAAGCCAAAACCTATGGCTGACCAGGAAGTCTGAACTGTCACTTCAACAGGCAAAAAATCACTAAAAACTTTTGGAAGGATAAACTGTAGCACCGTCCCCAAAGTTGCCCCTAATATGGATCCAATCAAGCCCATCATGATAATCTGGGACAAGTAAATAAAGAAGGTTGATTTGGAGGAAACACCCAAGCAACGCAATACGGCTACAGAGGTCAATTTTTCCTTGACAAAAACATTTACCGCACTTGCGACCCCCACACACCCCAATAACAGCGCAACAAAAGCCACCAGGCTTAGGAAATTGGATAAATTTTCAAATGACCTCCCGGTTGACCTTTTCCGGTCCTCTACTGTGTCATCATCTATATGAGTTTCCTCCCATTCCTCTTTAAAAGGCTGAATTAATTCCTCCACATCCTGCCCGGCTGCCAATTGGTAATACCGTTGATATTCCACCCTACTCCCAAATTGGATCAAGCCAGTGGCTTCAGCATATTTTTTTGGAATATACACCACAGGAGCAACGGTAGCAGTAATCCCTGTTTGGCCCGGGGCTTTATGCAACTCCCCGACAATTTGAAATTGGAGTTCTCCAACTTTAATACTATCACCTACCTGAGCATTGAATTGATTAAGAAGAATTTTTTCCACTAAAGCTACCCGGCCATTTTCCCTTAATCTGTCATCCGCATTTTTGGGAACGGTTTCCATTTCCCCATAAAAAGGAAAGTTCCCTTTAAGTGCCCTTACTTGGGTCAAACGGCTTTCTCCGGATTTTGGAAAAGCCACCATGCTGGCAAAATTGACCTCTTCAGCAATGGCAATGGCCATGGTATCCAGAGCTTGTTCCCCAATAGGTTGGTTATTTTCCAAAACCAAATCAGCTCCCAGCAATTCTTTGGCCTGATTATCAATATCCTTTTCCAAATTGTCACCAAAAGAACTGATAGCCACAAGGGCAGCTATTCCTATTACAATGGAAGAAACAAATAACAGTAATTTGGCTTTGTTTTTTCTAAAATCACGCAAGGCCATTTTAAATATCCAACCCCAGTTATGCATGTTGATTTTCTTGAATTTTTCCTCCTTTGATATGTACAATCCTATTGGTTTTGGCAGCCAGGTCTGCATCATGGGTCACCAAAACCAAGGTGGTTCCTGATGCTTTATTTAAATCAAAAATCAAATCTTCAACCATTTCTCCGGTTTCCGTATCGAGGTTTCCTGTTGGCTCATCTGCAAATAAAATTTTCGGCTCATTGGCAAATGCCCTTGCAATGGACACCCTTTGCTGCTCCCCTCCAGAAAGCTGCGTAGGATAATGACTGGCCCGGTCTCCCAACCCAACTTTCTCCAAAAGCTCTATAGCCTTTTGCCGGACATGTTTTTTCTTTCTAAGCTCAAGGGGTACCATGACATTTTCTAATGCAGTAAGGGTGGGCAAAAGCTGAAAATTTTGAAAAATAAAACCAATCTCTTGACTCCTTAAAGCTGCCCTTTCATCCTCAGTCAACTTTTCCAACCGATGACCGTTCAACTGAACACTTCCGGTACTTGCTTGATCCAGGCCTGCGCAAAGCCCCAACAGAGTAGTTTTACCACTTCCAGAAGGCCCCACAATGGCCAGGCTGTCCCCAGCTTCAATATGAAGGTTGACTTGATCCAAAACAGTCAAGCTCCTTGTACCGCTTTGATAAATTTTACTTACATCGACTACATTTAAAATGGCCATAGGATTTTTTCAAAATGATTAAATTGGAACGGAAACTTTGAGTGGGTATAATTTGGTTGTAATTAAGGTTTCAATACCCAGTTTCAAATGGGAGGTTGGATTTAAAATTAGCAACTGCTCATTTCCCAGTTCACTTTTATTAAACTAAGTATAACATTCGAAAAAAATGAACAATAGGTTTCAGAACATGTTCAAATTAAATCAAATTAATTGGGTTTTATTACTTTTTCTTTCCACAGCACTTCTTTTTGGATGCGATGCTTCAGAAAAAAAGGAAAGTTCAAAAAAAGAGCAAATGGAAGTTAAGAAAAAAACCAGCTCTCAAAAGACCATATTATTCTTTGGAAACAGCATTACGGCAGGATTTGGAATTGACAAAGAAAAAGCATTTGTGGGACTTATCAAATCCAGAATTGACAGTCTTGGTTTGGGTTATGAAGTAATTAATGGAGGGCTTAGCGGGGAAACTACAGCCAGTGGGCTAAACAGGATTGATTGGTTTTTGGAGGAGAAACCTGATATTTTTGTATTGGAACTGGGAGCCAATGATGGCCTGAGAGGAATCAAACTCTCGGAAACCAAAAAAAATCTGGAGGGGATCATAGAATCAGTCAGGGAAAAATATCCTGACACAAAAATTATTCTTGCGGGAATGCAAATCCCACCCAATATGGGCAAGGAATATACCTCCACTTTTAAGACCATATTTCCACAAATAGCCGAAGAAAAAGAAGTAACCTTAATCCCCTTTTTGTTGGATGGAGTGGCAGGAAATCCTGACCTGAACCAAGATGATGGAATCCATCCTAACATTGAAGGACATCAAATTATTGCCCAAACGGTTTGGGAATACCTTCAACCATTGCTTTAAAATCAACCAATTGAGTTATTAGTTTCCTCCGAGCACATCTGTGCATTACATAAAGTGGAATCAAAGAATCAACTAGAAAAATTAAAGAAAACTATAATGCAATTTCCCCTTGAGGTCCCCTCCAAATCAACAACTTGCCAGCCTAATGTTGATTCGGTTGTACCATGATTCAACAAATACGCTGACACCTAAAAAAGGCTAAAACCCTGATGTACCAACACCTTATTTTTATTTTTATAAGTCAGGAAGTGTAAGCTTAACCTCCCCCTTTCATTTTTTTAGTATTTGTATTTTTTGAATGATTTTATCAATCATTTACTAATGACAGCACTTAACGATTAACAATTAATTAATTTTTTCGAAAAATTCCTGCTAATTAAAAAAGACCTAAACCCTTTTAGCGTTATTATTTTACTTATATTCCAAAAAAGAAATGCCCGTAGCTAAGTGGGAAAATTCTTTCTTTTGGCGAAAAGCTGTAAATACCTTTTTAATTAACCATAAACCAAATACACCCTTTATGAGTTTGCAAATCAAATCTTCCCAGGAAGCTTATGATGTGATTATTGTAGGATCGGGAGCAGGAGGCGGAATGGCCTCCAAAATTTTATCGGAAGCTGGATTTTCTGTGGCAGTAGTAGAAGCAGGTGGGGACTTTGACCCGGCCAAAGAAGAGGACAGGACACAATTGCGTAATCCCTGGGAATCCCCGAGGAGGGGAGCAGGAACCAGGTTAAGGCCTTTTGGGGATTTTGATGCAGCCATAGGAGGATGGGACATTGAAGGGGAGCCTTATACGACCACCTCAGGTACTAAA